>NZ_JBFRFS010000040.1:0-347 GCF_052114945.1 Glaciibacter sp. 2TAF33 | reverse complement strand
AGGTACGCGCTGAGCCAGCCCATCCCGTCCCGGGCGGGCGTGAACGTCAACGACCGGCCGGTCACGCCGCGTTCGTGGCGGGCGGTGATCGAGTCCGGGTCCAGCCGCTCCCGGGCCTTGCGGACCTTCCGGTCGAACTGSGACGGGCTGAGCCGCCCCGCGGCGGGGAGCACCACCCGTTCCAGCTCCCGSGCGGTGTCCACGGTCAGGCTGTTGGTCTCAGCGACCAGGATCTGCGCGTGCCGGTACCCGGCGTCCCCCGCCGCCAGGGCGGCGAGGGTGTCGGGGAGGGTATGCACCAGGGCCCGGGACTCCTCGAGCAGGTTCTCCGCGGACGGCGCCGGGAG
>NZ_JBFRFS010000039.1:0-409 GCF_052114945.1 Glaciibacter sp. 2TAF33 | reverse complement strand
TCGTAAATGTGATGTTTTGAAAAGTTGTAGGTACTTTTGTACAAAACACCCTTTGCTATAGGAAACGTTTTGTCTACTGTAAGTAGAAGGAAGGAACTTTGAAACATGAAAAGACCCCAAAGCTTTCTTAAAAAAACGCTTTGAAGTCTTCATATCTCATGTTTTGATTTTAGGAGCTAATCCTTACAATTGATTTGATGATTTGTTCCCAGTCTTCACTATGGACTTCATGTCCCGTACGATCAAGAGCTATTAAATTAGCATGAGCAATAGCTTTTGCAAGAGCAAGTCCATGTTCGTATGGGAGTGCCGGATCTTCTGTTCCATGAATAATCAGTGTAGGTATAGTAATTTCACTCAATCTGTCATAATATTGGCCTCCTCCTTGAAGCAAAGCATGGTTAAATCT
>NZ_JBFRFS010000038.1:0-428 GCF_052114945.1 Glaciibacter sp. 2TAF33 | reverse complement strand
GTCAGCCCGATATCGGGCAGCCCGAGATCGGCGGAGAGGACCGCGCCGGAGATGTAGACCCCGTCGAAACCCTTCGCCTGGATCAGCTTCGCCGACAGCGGGTTGAACGCGCCGGGGAACCGCTGGATCTCACCGGAAGCCAGGCCCGCGCGGAAATTCACCCGCTTCTCGGCGGGGGTGGTTGTCGCGTACAGCATCAAAAGAGTCCCTTCGGCAGGCCAGTGGCCTCAAGCAGGCCGGGCTTGGCAATAATGGTCAGCTGGCCGAGCTCCTCGGCGGTCAGTTCCGGCAGTCGCTGGGCGACGTCGAGGAAGCGTTCGATCTCGTCAGGTTCGAGCACGTCGCCGGCCAGGGTACGGAACTTGTTCACGTACTCGGCCCGGCCGAACGGGCGGGCGCCGAGCGGATGCGCATCCGCTACCGCGATC
>NZ_JBFRFS010000037.1:0-429 GCF_052114945.1 Glaciibacter sp. 2TAF33 | reverse complement strand
GTCAGCCCGATATCGGGCAGCCCGAGATCGGCGGAGAGGACCGCGCCGGAGATGTAGACCCCGTCGAAACCCTTCGCCTGGATCAGCTTCGCCGACAGCGGGTTGAACGCGCCGGGGAACCGCTGGATCTCACCGGAAGCCAGGCCCGCCCGGAGCGCGATGCGTTTCTCGGCTGGTGTCGTGGTGGCATAAAGCATTTAGAACAGTCCCTTCGGCATGGCGTAATTCGCGAGCAACCCCGGCTTCGCGACGATCGTGAGCTGGCCGATGTCGTGCGCGTTCAGTTCCGGCAGTCGCTGGGCGACGTCGAGGAAGCGTTCGATCTCGTCAGGTTCGAGCACGTCGCCGGCCAGGGTACGGAACTTGTTCACGTACTCGGCCCGGCCGAACGGGCGGGCGCCGAGCGGATGCGCATCCGCTACCGCGATC
>NZ_JBFRFS010000036.1:0-446 GCF_052114945.1 Glaciibacter sp. 2TAF33 | reverse complement strand
GCTGATCGCGCATGCCCAGCCCTCGCCCGGCTGGTAGCACCGACAGGTCCGGTGGCCCTCGACCGTCGGCTGGGCCGTTGCCGCTTCGCATCGTATAACTCGCCGACAGCCATCAGCCGGCCTGTTGCCCCATCCAGTCAGTGCGCCAGTTCTGCTGATTAGAAGGGCGGGTTCTCGTCGAGGTAGCGCTTCTCTTCAGCTGCTGCTGCCGTTGCCGCTGCTGCTGCTGCCGCTGCTGCCGCTGCCGCCGTTTCTGCTGCTGCCACTGCCGCTTCCGCTTCCGCTCTTGCCGTGGTCTGTGCGGTCGCGGTTGTCGCGGTGGGGTGGAGGGTGGCGGTGATGGGGGTGTCGGGTTCGGTGATGTAGGTGTGGCCGGTGGGGGTGGTCCAGGTGAGGGTGCCGCTGCCGTCGCGGGCTTGGGTGTAGGTCCAGCCGGCTTGGTGTTT
>NZ_JBFRFS010000035.1:0-532 GCF_052114945.1 Glaciibacter sp. 2TAF33 | reverse complement strand
GTCCCGGGCGGTGTCGGGGTCGATCGGCCCGTATCCGTCGAGGTTGCCGGGTTCCTCGGTGACGCCGAGGAGGGTGAGCATCGGGACGGTGACGATCAGGTCGGGTTTGGTGCCCCGGAACCGGTCCCGCCCCGCCCCCGGCGCCCTCCGGCCCGAGGTCGGTGCGCCGGTCGTGGTCTCCCCTCCGGTGCCTCCGGTGCCTCCGGTGCCTCCGGTGGTGCCGGTGCCTCCGGTGATGGCGGTGGTGGCGGGGTCGAGGAGGAGGTCGCGGAACACGTCCGGCCGCAGCTGGGTGAGGGTGCGGCCCTCGTCGGGGCCCTGTAATGCCATCGCGTGGGCGGTGACCCGGGTGTGGATCGCGAGCCCGTCCGCGGCGGTGAGGTACGCGCTGAGCCAGCCCATCCCGTCCCGGGCGGGCGTGAACGTCAACGACCGGCCGGTCACGCCGCGTTCGTGGCGGGCGGTGATCGAGTCCGGGTCCAGCCGCTCCCGGGCCTTGCGGACCTTCCGGTCGAACTGGGACGGGCTGGCT
>NZ_JBFRFS010000034.1:0-552 GCF_052114945.1 Glaciibacter sp. 2TAF33 | reverse complement strand
TGTGCGGTCGCGGTTGTCGCGGTGGGGTGGAGGGTGGCGGTGATGGGGGTGTCGGGTTCGGTGATGTAGGTGTGGCCGGTGGGGGTGGTCCAGGTGAGGGTGCCGCTGCCGTCGCGGGCTTGGGTGTAGGTCCAGCCGGCTTGGTGTTTGAGGATGTGYGCGGCGCGGCTGAGGTGGGCGAGGTTGTTGTGGGCGGATTCGCCGTGGTATTGCCAGTCGAGGGTGTGGTCGAGGTCGGTTTGTCGGACTGGGCGGTTGGAGAACGGGGCCCGGCAGGTGCCGTCGCGGATTTCGAGGAGCCGTTTCAGGTCGGCGGGGACGGTGTAGCGGTCRCGGCCGACGGAGAGGGTGGCGCCGGTTTCGGGGTGGGTGAGGATCCGGATCGCGGTGGGGCATCGGGAGGCGAGGTCCCGGGCGGTGTCGGGGTCGATCGGCCCGTATCCGTCGAGGTTGCCGGGTTCCTCGGTGACGCCGAGGAGGGTGAGCATCGGGACGGTGACGATCAGGTCGGGTTTGGTGCCCCGGAACCGGTCCCGCCCCGCCCCCGGCGCC
>NZ_JBFRFS010000033.1:0-565 GCF_052114945.1 Glaciibacter sp. 2TAF33 | reverse complement strand
AGCCCGTCSCAGTTCGACCGGAAGGTCCGCAAGGCCCGGGAGCGGCTGGACCCGGACTCGATCACCGCCCGCCACGAACGCGGCGTGACCGGCCGGTCGTTGACGTTCACGCCCGCCCGGGACGGGATGGGCTGGCTCAGCGCGTACCTGACGGCCGCGGACGGGCTCGCGATCCACACCCGGGTCACCGCCCACGCGATGGCATTACAGGGCCCCGACGAGGCGCGCACCCTCACCCAGCTGCGGCCGGACGTGTTCCGCGACCTCCTCCTCGACCCCGCCCCCACCGGCACCACCGGCGCGGAGGCCATCACCGGAGGCACCACCACCGGCACCGTCGGCGCCACTGGCACCGGCACCACCGGAGGCACCGGAGGCACCGGCGGGGAGACCACGACCGGCGCCCCGGGCCGGAAGGCGCCGGGGGCGGGGCGGGACCGGTTCCGGGGCACCAAACCCGACCTGATCGTCACCGTCCCGATGCTCACCCTCCTCGGCGTCACCGAGGAACCCGGCAACCTCGACGGATACGGGCCGATCGACCCCGACACCGCCCGGGACCTCG
>NZ_JBFRFS010000032.1:0-643 GCF_052114945.1 Glaciibacter sp. 2TAF33 | reverse complement strand
GGTCGCGTATCGCGGTATCGGCAGGAAGCGCGAGGCGCTCGAGAAGACCTCGAGCGGCCCGGTGATGTCGAGGATCTGAGCGGACGGAAATCCGACGATGACGATGCGTGGTTCGATCACTGGTTCTTCCTCTGGGAAGCCGTGTTCGGTCGACGGCGTGGCCGAGATCGTCAACACCGTGTCCTAGGTGAGCCAGTGAGCCGACCGTACCGTGAATATGTTCCCACAGATCACCGACACGAATCAGCCCTGGAGAAAGCCCATGTCATCCACTTTCGTCCGCCGTCTCCCTGACAGTCAGGACGCACCACTGGCCGCCACCGAACCGGTTCCGACCGCGCCCGGTCGTGAACGAGCACCGCGGCCGCCGCGGCACGGGCGCGCACGGCGGCTGGCACGACGCACCGGAATCGCCGCCCTGGTCGCGCTCGCACTGATCCTTGGTTCCGCTCTGACCAACGCTGTTCTGAACCAGGTCGAGCGGTCCTCCACCGCTGCATACGGCGAGCGGGTATCCGTCACCGGCGGCACCCTGAACGTGTACCGGCACGGCGACACCGGGCCGACCATTGTCATGCTCGGTGGATACGGCACCGCATCGCCCGCGCTCGACTTCGCCCCGCTCATCCGTGAACTCGACGGC
>NZ_JBFRFS010000031.1:0-867 GCF_052114945.1 Glaciibacter sp. 2TAF33 | reverse complement strand
GCCGTCGAGTTCACGGATGAGCGGGGCGAAGTCGAGCGCGGGCGATGCGGTGCCGTATCCACCGAGCATGACAATGGTCGGCCCGGTGTCGCCGTGCCGGTACACGTTCAGGGTGCCGCCGGTGACGGATACCCGCTCGCCGTATGCAGAGGTGGAGGACCGCTCGACCTGGTTCAGAACAGCGTTGGTCAGAGCGGAACCAAGGATCAGTGCGAGCGCGACCAGAGCGGCGATTCCGGTGCGTCGCGCCAGCCGCCGTGCGCGCCCGTGCCGCGGCGGCCGCGGTGCTCGTTCACGACCGGGCGCGGTCGGAACGGGTTCGGTGGGGGCCGCGGTGGCGGTCATTGCTGTTCCTTCCTGTTTGTCAGGGAGACGGCGGACGAAAGTGGGTGACATGACGTTCTCCAAGGTTGATTGGTGCTAGGGGTGATCGATTTTCTGCAGTGAAGTACTTCAGGCTGCTGATTTGAGTTCGCTTCGCCGACGTGCGACTCCTGCTGCGATCGTTCGCGCGACTCGCTCGTTGCTCCTGAAGCGCCCAAATGCAATCACAATCGCCGTGATGGCGACGGTCGTGAACAGCCATAACCACCGAAAGTCGGCGCCGCGTTGGGGAGTCACTGGGTCTCGATTCTTGTTTGTGGGAACATATTCACGGTACGGTCGGCTCACTGGCTCACCTAGGACACGGTGTTGACGATCTCGGCCACGACATCACCCGAACACGGCTTCCCAGAGGAAGAACCAGTGATCGAACCACGCATCGTCATCGTCGGATTTCCGTCCGCTCAGATCCTCGACATCACCGGGCCGCTCGAGGTCTTCTCGAGCGCCTCGCGCTTCCTGCCGATACCGCGATACGCGACC
>NZ_JBFRFS010000030.1:0-1030 GCF_052114945.1 Glaciibacter sp. 2TAF33 | reverse complement strand
TCACGTTCGAGCTCTTGCACCCCTCGCCCGGTCTAGCCCGCGCGCTAGACGCTCTGGCTCGTGAGGTCCCCCTGGCTACTCGATTTCGGGTCTGTTTCTCGTGTGGTCGGCTCACCCCTGAGGGCAAGCCGTAGCGCAGCGTAGGCGCGGCAGGATGTGCGGCGGAGCCGTGCGCCTGACGCGACTTCCTCCGTGTTCGGTTGTACTCTGAGTGTGCGACTCTGCGAGATCGGCTCCGTGTCATGGGCAGCGACCCATGCGGCCAGAGACCCCCTACCGGCGTCGCGGAGTGGGCCCCGTCGCATTGCCGGGGGTGCGCCTGAACCGCTCCGCGACACACCCTCCACGCCTCCCGAGTGATCGGCCGGCGTGGAGCTATGTTCGAACCAGCGCCCCCTAGGCGGGCTGCTCGTAGGGAATTCAGGCTCCCACGGAACCCGGTCTACAGCGGGCTTCCGACCACGCCCTCGACTGGCTAGGCGTGGCCGTCCGTTGGAACTCGCCCCCAGCCGACGCGAGCGAACCCTTTCCGGGAGGTTCAAGAATCCCGGTCCTACTGCGGGCGCGTCATGCACCCGTGGTTGGCGCAGCAGGCGAAACGACGGGGGCTCACCGGGTGGTTGGTGGCGCAGAAATGCGTTGGTACACACCGGCAAGCCTTTTGAGTGAGCTGCTGCGCAGCACGTCTTTAGCCAGCGCTCCGCGCGGTAGCGTGGTCGGCTTCCCGAGACTGGTCTCGGGTATCTCTCCGAACGCGCCACTATCGCACGTCCGCTGCGCTCCCGTGCACCGTTCCACTTATCGGAGAGATCCCCTAGGAATCGGAGCCATTGTGTCGTGTGAGTGCTCGCGCTGGTCTGTCGTCTCGCTTCGTTCGCTGCTCACGTTCGAGCTCTTGCACCCCTCGCCCGGTCTAGCCCGCGCGCTAGACGCTCTGGCTCGTGAGGTCCCCCTGGCTACTCGATTTCGGGTCTGTTTCTCGTGTGGTCGGCTCACCCCTGAGGGCAAGCCGTAGCGCAGCGTAGGCGCG
>NZ_JBFRFS010000029.1:0-1100 GCF_052114945.1 Glaciibacter sp. 2TAF33 | reverse complement strand
GGTGAATTCACGGCGTCGTTGCAACACGGTTTTCGTTTGGCGAGTTTAACAGCAGTTCGTTGAGGGCCTCGGCTGGGCTCTTCCAGTTGAGGGTCTTCCGTGGTCGGCCGTTGAGTTCGGCTTGGACAAATTCGAGGTGCTCGCGACTGTGGTGCGAGAGGTCGGTGCCCTTGGGGAAGTACTGCCTGAGCAGACCGTTGGTGTTCTCGTTGCTTCCGCGTTGCCACGGTGAGTGCGGGTCGCAGAAGTAGACCTTCAGGTCGGTGGCGATCTCGATCCCGGCGTAGGCGCCGGTCATCTCGGTACCTTGGTCCCAGGTGAGGGTTTTCATCAGTGTGGGCAAGGAGTTCACGGCGCGYACCATCTCCGCTTCGACCGCATCGGCTTCCTTGCTGTCGGGCAAGTGCAGCAGCAGACAATACCGGGTGGTGCGCTCGACGAGGGTGCCGATCTGTGACTTGCCGTCCTTGCCCACGATCAGGTCACCCTCCCAATGCCCGGCAACGGCACGGTCCGCGGCCTCGGCTGGCCGGTCCGCGATCAGGGGCAGCTCRGGACGTTTCCCGCGGCCGTCCTGCTGGCCCTTGGCCTGGGGTTTGCGCAGTGCTCGCCCGGTTCGGAGCTTCGTGACAAGGTCACGTTTGAGAGTTCCGCGGGTTTGGACATACAACGCCCGGTAGATCGTTTCGTGGCTCACACGCATGCTCTCCTCACCGGGATGGTCTTCGACCAGTTTGTTACTGATCTGCTCGGGTGACCACTTCAGTTTGAGCTTCGCCTGCACATACTCGTGCAACCGGGGGTCCCGGGCGAGCTTCGACGGCTGGGGGCGCGCGCGACGCCCCTCGGTATGCACCTGCGCCCGATGCGGGGCATATTCCACCCTGCGGTCGGTGTTACGCCGCAGCTCCCGCGACACCGTCGACGGTGACCTGCCGATGGCCTTGGCGATCTCGCGGACACTCATCCCGCTCTCCCTCGAGAACGCGATCGCCATCCGATCCTGGTAACTCATCAAACGGCCGGACGGCTCACTAAGAAGGTGCTTGGGAATCACCCCTCCAGCTTCGCGGAACCAGATCTTGCCCGTGCTCGGGTTG
>NZ_JBFRFS010000028.1:0-1341 GCF_052114945.1 Glaciibacter sp. 2TAF33 | reverse complement strand
TCGATATCCGGTCGGTGTTGTACCAGTGGATGTATTCGGTGATGGCTGTGACGAGGTCGTCGACGTTGTCGAAGGTGTCGTGGTGGAAGGCTTCTTCTTTGAGATGGCCGAAGAAGTTCTCGRCGACCGCGTTGTCCAGGCACGTTGCTTTTCGGGACATCGACTGTGTTGCGTTGACGGTCTGGAGGATTTTTCGCCATGAGGCGTGCTGATACTGGAAGCCCTGGTCGGAGTGCACCAAGGGTTTCTCCCCGGCGGTGAGCGTCTTGATCGCTTGTGTGAGCGACTCGTTTGTTAGCTCCAGGTTCGGTGCTCGGCTGATGGTGTGAGCGATCACGGAGCGATCGAAGAGGTCGATGATCGGCGAGAGATACACCTTCTGGTCACCGAGCCGGAACTCGGTCACGTCGGTCACCCATTTCTCGTTCGGTCGAGCGGCAGTGAAGTCGCGCTGGAGCAGGTTGGGCGCGACGATGCCGGTCTCGCCCTTCCACGAGTTGTATTTGCGTTTCTGTCGCACTTTGCAGACCAAGCCGAGCGCCCGCATGAGCTTCAGCACCGTTTTCTTCGCTACCTGCCAGCCTTGGCGGGCGAGGACGGTGTGAATTCGCCGGTGGCCATACCGTCCGCGGGCGTTGTTGAACGCTYCAGTGATCGCGGCCTTCAGCTCGGCCTGCGGATCGACCCGGTCCAGTCGCGCCAGATGATAGAAAAACGTTGACCGGGCCAGCCCGGCGGCGTCGAGCAACAACTGCAGAGAGTGCTCTGCCTTGAGAGAGGCGACAGCGTGCGCTTTCACTGCCGTCCTTGCGCTCTCAAGGCCCGCAATTTTTTTAGGTACGCGTTCTCCGCTGCCAGGCGCTCGTTCTCCTGCTGCAACCGCTCAAGCTCGGTCAGCGGAGCAAGCGTCGCGTTGCCTTTGGGGCGCCCTCGCGGTTTCGGACGCAACGCATCCTCACCGTCCCGGCGATAGGCACGCACCCACTTTTTGACCAAGTTGGGCGACGAAATCCCATGCTCTTGAGCGAGTTCGCCGGGTGCTGCTTCCCCGCAGAGCACCCGCCTGACCAAATCGAGTTTGAACTCGAACGAGTACGCCGTTTTCGTACGACTCGGCACGAGTACTCCTCTGCCATGAATACGCCACTTGCTGAAGAGAGCCCTGACCGGCCACCGCGCGACGCCCAAACGCGACGCAACGGCGGAGTCGCCAAATCCCTCTTCGAACAACGCTACCGCCGCTTCGCGCGACGACACCGACAACGAACTACGTGGATGCATAAAACTGCTCCCCAGGAATCGAAACTGAATTATTCAGTCCAACTCCCGGGGAGCAGTTCA
>NZ_JBFRFS010000027.1:0-1754 GCF_052114945.1 Glaciibacter sp. 2TAF33 | reverse complement strand
GCTTGCGGTGGGGTTGTGGTGGGTTATTGGATGCGGCCGCCGCGGCGGGGGGTTCTGGTGATGTCGATGCTGGCTGGGGGGATGAACCAGGGGATGTTGTCGATGATTTTGATGTCCCAGCCTTCGCTGTGGAGGAGGTGGTGGTGGGGGCTGCAGAGGAGGACGCCGTTGCTGAGGTTGGTGGTGCCGGCGTGTTTCTTCCACCATTTGAGGTGGTGGACTTCGGTGTAGCCGGGTGGTTTGTTGCAGTTGCACCAGGCGCAGCCGCCGTCGCGGTCGATCAGGGCGAGTTTCTGGGCGCGGGTGAAGAGGCGTCTGGCGCGGCCGAGGTCGAGGACTTCGCTGTCGCCGCCGAGGACCAGGGGGATGATGTCGGCGTCGGCGGCGAGTTTCCGGGCTGTTCCGGCGGAGATGGGTTGTTCGGTGCCGTCGATTTGGGCGGTGGCGGGGATTCCGGCGGCGGCGAGGTCGTTGATCAGGGTGTCGTAGTCGAGTCGGACGACGATGGTGGTGTGGGCGAGGGCGGGGAACGCGTTCTCGCAGCCGAGGACGTGTTTGAAGGTCTCGACGAGGTGGTCGGCGCGGATCTGTTCGATGCTGCGGCCGTCCGTGTCATGGTCGGGGAGGACCTCATGGTTCTCGTCACAGCCGTCCCCGCAATCGTCTCCACAGTCATCTCCGCAGCTGTCTCCGCAGTGGTCGTGCTTGCCGTCCCCGCAGTCGTCTCCGCAACCGTCTCCGCAGTCGTCCCCGCGGCCGTCCCCGCAACCGTCCCCGCAGCCGTCCCCGCGGTCGTGGTGCGGGGCGTCGTGCTGGGGGGTGGTGGGGGTGTGTTCGAAGCGGACTTTTCTGAGGGTGTCGGCGACGAGGCCTTCGAGGCCGGCGCGGACGTAGCTCATGCTCAGCGGGTCGAGGAGCACTTCGAGGCGTTCCATCCCGTTGGCTCGGGTGCTGTAGCGCACGGATCGGTCGTTGATGAGTTCCTGTTCGCGGGGTTCGATGCCGTCGGTGTCGAGCCGGTCCCGGCAGAGGATCGCGAGTTTCCGGACCGAGTCGGCGGGGTTCTCCGTCCCGAACTGGACCAGCGCCTGTTCGGCGGCGTCGACGGCGGCCCGCTCGGCGCGGGGGGACGCCTGTCCGAGGGAGCTGATGATGTGCAGGGCGGAGTCGACGCCGAGGTCGCCGGCGTGCACGGCCGCGGCGACTGCCGGCCAGAGCGCCGGGAGTGGTTCGCCTTGCAGGGTGTTCCGGTGCCGGGTGGCTTCGCCGACCCGGCAGAGCCGGGCCGCTTCGGCGGTTGTGATCCGGCCGAGTTCGGCCGTCAGCGCCGGCGCGGTGCCCCACCCGTTTTTCTTCGCCAGGCTCTCGGCGCCGAGTTCCGGCCGGGAGAGGTAGGCGAGTTGCCCGGCGCCGGCGGTGAGCAGCGCGTCGAGGTGCCGTTTCAGGGCGAACCCGGCCTGGAGCACCCGGATCAGCCCGTTCTCGCCCATCCGGGCCGCGTCGCGGGCGGGGTCGTGGGTGTCCTGGGCCCTTCCGAACGCCGGTAGCGCGCCGGCCCATTCGGTCGCGAACGCTTCCGCTGATTCCAGCAGGGCGAGGGTCGAAGCGGCCGGTGTGCCGGGGGTGTTTCCCGTTCCCGGTGGTGCCGCCTCGACGGTTGTTGTCATATCCTCATTTTACCTGAGTTTCGTACTTAAGTCCACTACTTTTTTGCCCTGGTCTGGCAATTTACCGCCCTGAACCGGTGTCGGAGG
>NZ_JBFRFS010000026.1:0-4847 GCF_052114945.1 Glaciibacter sp. 2TAF33 | reverse complement strand
TACAGGGCCAGGTCGCCGACGACTTTCGAGGACGGGGTGACTTTCGGCACCCGGCCGAGGATGGTGTTCGCCGCGGCGTACATGTCCTCGATCAGTTCGAAATGGTCGGCCAGGCCGAGGGCGACGGCCTGGGTGCGGAGGTTGGAGAGCTGCCCGCCGGGGATCTCGTGCTTGTAGACCCGGCCGGTGGGCCCGGCCAGCCCGGACTCGAACGGACGGTACACCAGCCTGACGGCCTCCCAGTACGGTTCCAGGTCGAGCACGTTCTGCAAACGGATGCCGGTGTCCCGGTCGGTGTGCGCGAGCGCGGCGACCAGGGCCGACTCCGACGGCTGGGAGGTGGTCCCCGCCATCGCCGCGGAGGCGACGTCGACCGCGTCGACGCCGGCGTTCGACGCGGCCAGGAGGGTCGCCATCTGCCCGCCCGCGGTGTCGTGGGTGTGCAGGTGCACCGGCAGGTCGAACCGGTCCCGGAACGCGGTGACCAGCTTCGCCGCCGCCGCCGGGCGGAGGAGCCCGGCCATGTCCTTGATCGCGAGGATGTGGGCGCCGGAGTCGACGATCTGCTCCGCCAACCCCAGGTAGTAGTCCAGGGTGTACAAATCCTCCGCCGGGTCCAGGAGGTCCCCGGTGTAGCAGACGGCGACCTCCGCGACAGCGGTCCCGGTGGCCAGGACCGCGTCGATCGCCGGCCGCATCTGCGACACATCGTTGAGGGCGTCGAAGATGCGGAAGATGTCCACCCCGGTCGCGGCGGCCTCCTTCACGAACGCGTCAGTGACCTCGGTCGGGTACGGGGTGTACCCGACCGTGTTCCGGCCGCGGAGCAGCATCTGGATGTTCACATTCGGCAACGCCTCCCGCAGGGACGCCAGGCGCTCCCACGGGTCCTCACCCAAAAACCGCAGCGCCACGTCGTAGGTGGCGCCGCCCCACGCCTCCACCGACAGCAGCTGCGGGGTCAGCCGCGCCACGTACGGGGCGACGGCGACCAGGTCGCGGGTCCGCACCCGCGTCGCCAAAAGCGACTGGTGGGCGTCCCGGAACGTGGTGTCGGTGACCGCGAGGGCGGTCTGGGCGCGGAGGGCGGCCGCGAAACCCGCAGGCCCCAGCTCCAGCAGGCGCTGCCTCGACCCGGCCGGGGCCGGAACGGTGAGGTCCAGCGGCGGGAGCTTCACGGCCGGGTTCACCGTGGTCACCGGGACCCCGTTGGGCTGGTTCACCGTCACATCGGCCAACCAGTTCAGGATCTTCGTGCCGCGGTCCTTGGACTCCCGGCCACGGAGCAACTCCGGCCGCTCATCGATGAACGACGTGGACAGGTTCCCGGCGGCGAAGTCCGGGTCGTCCAGCACCGCCTGCAGGAACGGGATGTTCGTCGACACGCCGCGGATCCGGAACTCCGCCAGGGCGCGCCTGGACCGGATCACCGCGGCGTTGAAGTCCCGGCCGCGGCAGGTGAGCTTGGCCAGCATCGAGTCGAAGTGCGGGCTGATCTGCGCGCCCGGGTTAATGGTTCCACCGTCCATCCGGATCCCCGCACCACCCGGCGACCGGTACGTGGTGATCTTCCCGGTGTCCGGGCGGAACCCGGCCGTGGGGTCCTCGGTGGTGATCCGGCACTGCAACGCGGCGCCGCGGAGCACAATGTTCTCCTGCTGCAGGCCGAGGTCGGCCAGGGACTCCCCCGCGGCGATGCGGATCTGCGACTGGACCAGGTCCACATCGGTGACCTCCTCGGTGACGGTGTGCTCCACCTGGATCCGGGGGTTCATCTCGATGAACACGTGCTGGCCGGCACGCTCCCCGACCGTGTCGAGGAGGAACTCCACGGTGCCCGCGTTGACGTACCCGATCGACCGGGCGAACGCGACGGCATCCTTGTAGAGGGCCTGGCGGATGTCCTCGTCCAGGTTCGGCGCCGGCGCGATCTCGATCACCTTCTGGTGCCGGCGCTGCACCGAGCAGTCCCGCTCGAACAGGTGCACCGTCTCCCCGGTCGCATCCGCCAAAATCTGCACCTCGATGTGACGCGGACGGAGCACCGCCTGCTCCAGGAACATCGTCGGGTCACCGAACGCGCTGTTGGCCTCCCGCATCGCCTCCTCCAAAGACCCGCGGAGCTCCGCCGCCGAACCCACCCGGCGCATCCCCCGCCCGCCGCCACCGGCGACCGCCTTCGCGAAGATCGGGAACCCAATCTCCTCCGCCTGGCTGATCAACAGGTCGACGTCCTTCGACGGCGGGGTCGACTTGAGCACCGGCACCCCCGCCGCGATGGCGTGCTCCTTCGCCGTGACCTTGTTGCCCGCCATCTCCAACACGCTCTTGCCCGGGCCGATGAACGTGATCCCCGCAGCCGCCGCCGCCTCGGCCAGTTCCGGGTTCTCGGAGAGGAACCCGTAACCGGGGTAGATCGCGTCGGCGCCGGACTCGACGGCCACCCGGATGATCTCAGCCACGTCCAAATACGCGCGCACCGGATGCCCCGGCTCACCGATCTGGTAGGCCTCGTCGGCCTTCAGCCGGTGCAACGAGTTGCGGTCCTCGAACGGGAACACCGCCACCGTCTTCGCACCCAGCTCATACGCCGCACGGAACGCACGGATCGCGATCTCACCACGGTTGGCAACCAAAATTTTCGAGAACATGCAGACCTTTCGAGCGTGGCGCATTTCGGATAATGCTCCAGGCGGATTGGGAGACTGAGGCGTCGGTGCCTCCTGAGCGCAGGCTCTTCCTGCTGCACAAGCTATCTCAGGCGCGATGTCGTCGCAATACATTTGCATACAGAAGAAGCGCGATTCTTTCGAGAATTGTTGATTTTGCGCGTGTTATCAGCCAAGCGGGCATGCTGAATTCTTCTGTATGTATACATACTCGCTTTCTCACCGCTACGATGGACACCATGCGAGCCAGCGATGTTGCCTACGAGAGTCTTCGAGACGACATCATCCAGTGGCGCCTGGAACCGGGTACGCCTCTGGCCGAAGTCGAATTGTCCGCCCGCATCGGCGTGTCCCGCACGCCGGTTCGCGAAGCTCTTTCCCGACTGATCGCCGAAGGGCTGGTCTCCAACGCATCCGGCCGCACCGCGGTCGTCACCCCGGTCTCTCGCGAGCACATCCGCATGCTCTTCGAACTCCGTGAAGCACTCGATACCCAGGCGGCCCGGCTGGCCGCGCGGCGACGCGATCCCGAGATTTTCGAGGCATTGAAGCGCGAGTTCCTCGACGTCTCGTCCGGCTTTGAACAGAGCGACACCACTCCGGAGAGCACCAGCACTTCCTACGCCCTCGCCGATCGGCTCGACGAGGCGATCGACGACGCCATGGACAACTCGTACCTGCGCAACGCGTTGAGAGACATCCGTGGTCACCTGGCGCGGGTGCGTCGGCACGCCCACTCCAACCCTCGGCGCCTCGACCAGGCCACTGCCGAACATCTCGTCATCATCGACGCGATCCTGCGCSAGGTCGCGGCCGATCCGGTGGAGGTGTCCGCTGAGGTCACCGAGATGGTGATCAACCGGGTGATCGACAACGCGTCGGTTGCGGCGGCGTCACTGACCCGGAAGCCGGTGGTGTCGGCGCGGTCGCAGGCGCTCTCCCACCCACGCTCGACCGGCGGGGATGGTGCGAATGTGTTCGGTCCGGATGCGGCGATCCGGGTTTCGCCGGAGTGGGCGGCGTGGGCCAACGGGGTGGCGGTGCGGGAGCTCGACTACCACGACACCTTCCTGGCCGCGGAGTACTCGCACCCGGGSGACAACATCCCGCCGATCCTCGCGGTCGCGCAGCATGTGGCCGCCGATCGTGGGCTGACCGGCCGGGACCTCGTGCGCGGCATCGCGACCGGGTATGAGATCCAGGTCGACCTGGTCAAGGCGATCAGCCTGCACAAGCACAAGATCGACCATGTCGCCCACCTGGGSCCGAGCGCGGCGGCCGGGATCGGCGCCCTGCTCGGCCTGCCGATTGAGACGATCTTCCAGGCTGTCGGCCAGGCGCTGCACACCACGACGGCSACSMGGCAGTCSCGGAAGGGCGAGATCTCCAGCTGGAAGGCGCACGCGCCGGCGTTCGCCGGGAAGATGGCCGTGGAAGCCATCGACCGGGCGATGCGCGGKSAGACCAGCCCGACCCCGATTTAYGAGGGCGAGGACGGGGTGATCGCCTGGCTGCTGGACGGTCCGGACGCCTCCTACCAGGTGCCGTTGCCGGCCGCCGGTGAGGCCAAGCGGGCCATYCTCGACACGTATACCAAGGAGCATTCGGCGGAGTACCAGGCGCAGGCGTGGATCGACCTGGCCCGGAAACTCCACGCCGAGCACCCGGCCCTCGCCGACCCGGCCAACGTCGCCTCCGTGGTCATCCACACCTCGCACCACACCCACTACGTGATCGGGTCCGGCGCGAACGACCCGCAGAAGTACGACCCGACGGCGTCGCGGGAGACCCTKGACCACTCGATCCCGTACATCTTCACCGTCGCCCTGCAGGACGGCGCCTGGCACCACGTCGACTCGTACTCCCCGGAGCGGGCGAACCGGCCGGACACCGTCGCGTTGTGGCAGAAGACCACCACGGTCGAGGACCCGGAGTGGACCCGCCGTTACCACTCGCTCGACGTGAACGAGAAGGCGTTCGGCGGGCGCGTGGTGATCACCCTCGCCGAYGGSWSSACCATCGTCGACGAGATCGCGGTAGCGGATGCGCATCCGCTCGGCGCCCGCCCGTTCGGCCGGGCCGAGTACGTGAACAAGTTCCGTACCCTGGCCGGCGACGTGCTCGAACCTGACGAGATCGAACGCTTCCTCGACGTCGCCCAGCGACTGCCGGAACTGA
>NZ_JBFRFS010000025.1:0-8026 GCF_052114945.1 Glaciibacter sp. 2TAF33 | reverse complement strand
GAGCGTGGGTGGGAGAGCGCCTGCGACCGCGCCGACACCACCGGCTTCCGGGTCAGTGACGCCGCCGCAACCGACGCGTTGTCGATCACCCGGTTGATCACCATCTCGGTGACCTCAGCGGACACCTCCACCGGATCGGCCGCGACCTCSGCGATCCTCCAGGCCAACTGGCCCTCACGGGCCAGATTCTCATCACTGCGGTGGACACGGACGTCGTGGAGGTTCACAGTGAAAAACCTATCTGTTCCGGCTGAGAGTTTGTGAAAGGACGCCTCCGGACGCGGCGAATCGACCGAGCCCCGGCATGGTTGCCGGTGACCGCGCCGCTGACACCGGAGTAGCGTTCAACCATGGTTCCCCTGCCCAACCTGGTGACGTTCTCGCTGGCCGCGATCGCTCTGATCGTGCTGCCAGGGCCGACGGTGTTGTTCGTGATCGGCCGGTCGCTCGCACTCGGCCGGCTCGGCGGCTTTCTGAGTGTGCTCGGGAACTCGATCGCGCTCGTGCCGATCATCCTCGCCGTAGCGCTCGGGTTGGGCGCCATCGTCACCCAGTCGGTGGTCGTGTTCACGGTGATCAAGCTGGTCGGTGCGGCGTACATCGTCTACCTCGGGGTGCAGGCGATCCGGCATCGGCGGAGCGCACGGGCCACCGGGCTGACCTCGGCCGGCAAGTCGCGCTGGCGGCTGGTGGCGGAGGGCTTCGGGGTGGGAATCAGCAACCCGAAATCGATCGTGTTCTTCGTCGCGGTACTTCCGCAGTTCGTCGACTACCGGGGCGGACAGGTCCCGCTGCAGATGATGACCCTGGGGCTCGTTTTCGTGGTCCTCGCACTGCTCAGCGACAGCATCTGGGCGCTGGCCGCCGGAGCCGCGCGGGACTGGTTCGCCCGCTCTCCCAAGCGGATCGAGCACCTCTCGGCCAGCGGCGGAGTGATGATGATCGGGCTCGGCGGCGTGCTCGCCGTGACCGGCGCGAACTCCTGATCTGCGGCGGAATCGCCGGTCTCGATTAGTCGAACCTCCGCCCGGTTGATACGTTGATTGACGGCCTTCGGGCCATGACCAGTCCGCGGCCACGCGGTCATCCACTGACCCGGATGTGCGTGGGCGTACGGTTTGGCCAGGTTGGTGGTGGTCCCGTGATCACCACCGCTTCTGAGTCCGATTCGTTCCGGAACGCGCGTGTTTTTCACGTGCACCGAGCTTGATGGGTGACCGAAGCAGTCCTGCCGATCCCGGCCGAAAGTAAGCCGCCGGCAGTGGAAAGCTGCTGCGCGCGGCACGGAGACATCCTCATCGAAACCCATGCCCCCGGAATCCTGGCCGTTGAAGCGCACGAGCTCTACAAAGTCTTCGGCCGCCGGCCGAAAGAGGCCGTGAAGCGCCTCAAGGACGGTGCCGGCCGCGACTCGCGTGCCCAGAGCGGAACCGCAGCCGTCATCGACGCCTCCTTCGACGTGAAGGCGGGTGAGATCTTCGTGGTGATGGGGCTGTCCGGCTCCGGCAAGTCAACCCTGATTCGCATGCTCAACGGCCTGCTCGAACCCACCAGCGGAACCGTCTCGATCATGGGAACGCGGATCACCGGCGTTCCCGCTGCCCGACTGCGCGCGGTGCGCCAGTCGAGCGTCTCGATGGTTTTCCAGCATTTCGCGCTCCTCCCGCACCGCACCGTGCTCGACAACGCGGCCTACGCCCTTGAGGTGCAGGGCGTGCCGCTGGCGGAACGCCGCGAGCGCGCCCAGGCGATCATCGCCCGCGTCGGACTCTCCGGGTGGGAAGACAAGCTGCCCGGGGAGCTCTCCGGCGGCATGCAGCAACGCGTCGGCCTCGCCCGCGCCCTGGCCTCCGACACCGATGTGCTGTTGATGGACGAGGCGTTCTCCGCCCTCGACCCGCTGATTCGCCGCGAAATGCAGGAACAGCTGGTCGAACTCCAGGCCGAACTCGGCAAGACCATCATCTTCATCACACATGACCTCAACGAAGCCATGTTCCTCGGCGACCGGATCGCCGTGATGCGCGACGGCCGCATCGTGCAGGTCGGAACCCCCGATGACATCCTCACCGACCCGGCCAACGATTACGTCGCCCAGTTCGTCCAGGACGTCGACCGCGCCCGGGTTCTCACTGCCTCCGGGGTGATGGAGCCGGCGAAGGCCATCGTCTCCGTCTCCGCCGGACCCCGCGCCGCCCTCCGGACGCTCCGCGACCAGCAGACGTCGGCGGCGTTCGTGGTGGGCAACGGCCGCACCCTCATCGGGGTGGTCCGCGATAAAGACGTGATGCGCCTGGTGAAGGCCGGCGACCGTGACCTCGCCTCCGTGGTGCGGCACGACGTCGCGACTGTGGCGCCCGACGCGCCCCTCACCGAGTTGTTCGAACCGTCGGTGGAGAGCCCCCTGCCGGTCGCCGTCGTCGACGACAAGCTTCGCCTGCTCGGGGTCATCCCCCGGGCGACGCTGCTGGCCGCACTCGGGAACGTGACCTCCACCACCGGTGAGATCGCCGTCATCGAGCCCCCCGCGACCTATTCGGTGGAGGTCATCACCGAAACCCTCCGTGAAACAGCGGATGCCGCAGACGACATGTTCGTCACCACGGATGGAGCAACCCGATGAACGACTTCCGACTTCCTCTGGGCGACTGGGCGGAAGCGCTCGTCCAGTTCATCACCGACGTGTTCCACCCCGTCTTCGACGTGCTGCGGGCGATCTTCGGCGGCTTCTATGAGGCCGTCGACTGGGCGCTGGTGACGCCGCCGTTCTGGGTGATCATCGTGGGCGTCGTTGCGCTCGGCTACTGGGCCCGGGGCTGGATCTTCGCCCTCGGCACCGCCGTCGGCCTGACGATCATCGTCGGGGTCAACCAGTGGGATGCCGCAATGGATACTCTCGCGCTGGTGCTGACCGCGGCCATCATCGCGATCGTGGTCAGCGTTCCGCTCGGCATCCTTGCCGCGCGAAGCCGGGTCGCCTCGTCGATCATGAAGCCGGTACTGGACTTCATGCAGACCATGCCGGCCTTCGTGTACCTGATTCCCGCCCTCATCCTGTTCCGGGTCGGCGTTGTGCCCGGCATCGTGGCGACCATCATCTTCGCCATGGCTCCCGGCGTTCGGATGACGGAACTCGGTATCCGCGGCGTTGACAAAGAGGTGGTGGAGGCCGGGCACGCCTTCGGCGCGTCACCCCGACGCATCCTTCGGCAGATCCAGCTGCCGCTGGCCGCACCGACCATCATGGCCGGCGTCAACCAGGTGATCATGCTCTCCCTGTCGATGGTCGTGATCGCCGGCATGGTCGGCGCCGGCGGCCTCGGGGGAGTGATCGTGCAGGCGCTCAGTCGCATTGACGTGGGGCTCGGCTTTGAGGCGGGACTCGCCGTCGTGGTGCTGGCCATCGTGCTGGACCGGCTCACCGCCACCCTCGGCACCGGACGGGTGCGGGTCGGTGCCCGCGCCACGGCGCGCGTGCGGGCGAGTGCTCCGGCGTCCACGGTGAAAAAGCTGCTGGTGGCCGCGGGCGTCGTCGTATCGGTCGCCGTACTCGCTTTCACGGCCTTCGCCGTGAGCACCGGCGACAGTTCCGCGACTGCGGGTCCCGCGAACGGCGACAAGAAGGACCTCACCATCGCGGTGTTCAACGGCTGGCCGGAGGGCGAAGCCGCCTCGTACCTGTGGAAGGGCGTGCTCGAGAAGAAGGGCTACAACGTCACGCTTGAGTATGCGGATGCCGGCACGGTGTTCGCCGGCGTCAGCACGAATGATTACGACCTGGTGCTCGACGGCTGGCTGCCGACCACCCATGAGGCGTACATGACGCAATACGGAGACAGCCTGGTCGACCTGGGCGCGTGGAACGACGACGCGGCCAACACGATAGCGGTCAACGCGGATGCCCCTATCGACTCACTCGACGAGCTGGCGGCCAACGCCGACCTGTTCGACAACAGGCTGGTCGGGATCGAGCCGGGTGCTGGGCTGACCGACGCCACCGAGAACGCCGTGATCCCGGGCTACGGCCTGGAGAAGATGGACTTCGTCACGTCGTCGACTCCGGCCATGCTCTCCGAGTTGAAGGCCGCGCTGGCCGCCGATGAGAACATTGCCGTGACCCTCTGGATGCCGCACTGGGCATACGACGAGTTCGACATCAAGAACCTCAAGGACCCCCAGGGGGCGCTGGGCACGAAGGAGACGATCCATTCGCTCGCCAGCACGTCGTTCGAGAAGGACTTCCCGGCCCTGGCCGGGTGGATCTCCGACTTCCGGATGGACTCCACCATGTTGTACTCGCTCGAGAACGTGATGTTCAACGGGAGCACCGAGAGCGACGACTACGCGCCGATCGTGCAGAAGTGGATGACCGAGAACACCAAGTATGTGGCCGGCCTGACCGGCTGACCCGCAGCATCCGCTCGACGAGGCCCGTCACAGCGTGGCGGGCCTCGTCGCGCAGCCGGGGTTAGGCGGCGAGCGGCAGGACCGCGCCCAGCGGCGGGGCTTTCGTCAGCGGCAGGGCGGCCACGGTGCGTACGAAGGCACCCAGGCGCCGGTACACCTCCTGCGACTCGGGGTGACGGGAATCCTGCTGCCAGGTGTGCCGCGTGTTCGCCCACTTGCGCTCGTAGATCAGGCTGTCCACCTCGATCTTCCGCCCCCGCAACGCGGCAATGAAGTTGAGGTTCGCCCCGTAGAAGTAGTCGCGCTCCGACGTCGTGACGAAGACCGGGGGGAACCCCTGGTCCAGCCACTCGATCGGCGACACGAAACGCGCCGCGGCGCGGAGGGCGAGCCCGCTCATCCGCTCGGGCAGCAGCATCCGCAGGAAATTGAGGCTGAGCACGAAGTTGCGCTCGAACATCACCGAGAAGTCCGCGATGCTGCAGTGCTGCACCAGGCCGCGCAGGCTCGCCGCGGCCGCGGCCGGTTCGATGTCGTAGTGGGCGGCCAGTTCCGGATCGAACGCGGACGCCGTGAGCAGCGCGGCGATGTGGCCGCCGGCGGAGTCGCCGCCCAGGATGATGCGCGACGGGTCCCCGCCGAACTCGGCCGCGTGCCGCGCCACCCACTCGAGCACCGCGTTGCCGTCGTGCATCATGTGCTTCAGGCGGAACCGGGGCGCCATGCGGTAGTTGGCATTGACGACGACCATGCCGTCGGCGGCCTGGCTTGCCGCGTACTTGGTGAGCGGGGCCTTGTCGCCCGAGGTCCAGCCGCCGCCGTGGAAGTACACGTACACCGGCAGCGGCCCGGCGGCGGCGTGCGGCGTCATCACATCGAGGCGGTGGCTATGGATGCCATCGCCCACGTAGTCGACGTCGAAGGTGTAGTCGACCGTCTGCACCGGTTCGGCGTTGAACTTGTGCAGTTCCCCCGGGCTGATGCGAGCCATCAGCGCACGCCACATCCACACGGGAAGTCGAGAAACAACAGTGGAACGGTGTGGGGAGCAGGGGGTCACGGCGGTGGATATCATTACGGCGACCCTAAGCACCACGTCCGTGCTGCGGCTGGGAGGGTGCCTTGCTCTAGCTGTGAAAAGCAGCTGCATCTGCCGGACGCGCGCTACGGCGCCGGGTATCGGTTGGCTTTCAGAAGCCGGGCGAGGTGGGTGGCGCTGGCGGCAAGTCCCGCCGTGGCGGAGGCGACCTCCTTCGGCACCGCATCGAGATCCTTGTAATCGACGGTATGCATCGCCTCCCCGTTCCAGTAGGTGCCGCCCTGCGCGGGAATGGTGAATCCCACGTCGTTCAACCCCTGGTACAGGTCGGCCGTGATGGCATGGGCCCCGTCTTCGTTTCCCACGACGGCGACCACGGCGACCTTGTCGTAGACCTCTGGCAGCTCGCGGTCGTCCGTCAGCGACAGTTCAGCGTCCAGCCGCTCGAGGACCTGCTGGGCGATGCTCGACATGTGGCCCATCCAGGTCGGAGTGCTGACCACCAGGATGTCCGCGGCCAGGATGCGCTCGCGCACGCTCGGCCATTCGTCACCGTCACCCATATCGGCTTCGACGCCGAACTTCACATTGAGGTCCGCCAGCCGGATGCTGGATCCGGTGACGCCGTGCTCGGCGAGGGCGTCAAGCACCTGGTCGGCCAGGAGCTGGGTGCTGGACTCCGCCGGCGACGGCTTAAGCGAGCAGATGAGGGCCAGTGCGGCGAGTGTCGTGGTGTCCATTTCCCCAGTGTCCACCCGATGTGCGACGGCGCACAGTGACGGGACGCCCGAGCGCCGCGGCATCCGGCTCGCCTGCCGGCGGCCGTGAGCCGCTTGCGTGCGGCCACGGTGGTCGGTAGCGTCGACCTGAACCAGCGAGGGGGGCAACGCCATGCCGGTCGCCGTGCTTGTGATGGCGGACACCCATGTGCCCACGCGGGCGCGCGGCCTCCCGGCCCGGCTTTGGGACGCCGTCGACCAAGCGGATGTCGTCGTGCACGCCGGGGACTGGGTCGACACCGCGACGCTCGACCGTCTGGAGGAACGTTCGCGGAGCCTGGTCGGCGTGTTCGGCAACAACGACGGCCCCGAGCTCCGCGCGCGACTTCCGGAGGTCGCACGGTTCGAGATTGAGGGCATCCGCTTCGCAGTGATCCACGAAACCGGTCCAGCGGTGGGCCGCGAAGCCAGGTGCGATTCCCGCTTCCCGGGCACCGACGTGCTCCTGTTCGGGCACAGCCACATTCCGTGGGACACGACCACACCGGGCGGGATCCGGCTGCTGAACCCCGGATCACCGACCGACCGACGGCGGCAGCCGGCCTGCACCTACCTCACCGCGGTCGTCGACGGCGGCGCCGTCCGTGATGTGACGACGGTTGCGCTTCCCCTCCCCGGGGCGAGGAATGGACAGCGGAGGGCGGGGCCCGCCGCGTAAAATGAGGCGGTGGCCATTTCGAAGATCCTGCTCTACTACGTCTTCACCCCGCTGGCCGACCCCGAAGCCGTGCGCCTCTGGCAGCGCGACCTGTGCGAGTCCCTGGGCCTTCGCGGTCGCATCCTGATCTCGACGGACGGCCTGAACGGCACCGTCGGCGGGGAGCTGGGCGCACTGAAGAAGTACGTGCGGAAGACCCGCGACTACCCGGCCTTCAAGAACATCGACTTCAAGTGGAGCGGCGGCACCGGCCTTGACCGTGCGGGGCGGAGCCTCGACTTCCCGCGCCTGGTGGTCAGGGTGCGCGAGGAGATCGTGAGTTTCGGCGCCCCTGACGAGCTGCGCGTCGACACCGACGGCGTGGTCGGCGGCGGCGCCAAGCTCGCGCCGGCCGAGCTGCACCGGTTGGTCGCCGCGCGCGGGGATGACGTGGTCTTCTTCGACGGGCGCAACGCGTTCGAGGCCGAGATCGGCCGCTTCAGGAACGCCGTGGTCCCCGAGGTCGCCAACACCCGCGACTTCGCCGCCGAACTCGACAGCGGCAAGTATGACCACCTCAAGGACAAACCCGTCGTGACGTACTGCACCGGCGGCATCCGCTGTGAAGTGTTGAGCGGACTGATGAAGGCCCGCGGTTTCGGTGAGGTCTACCAGCTCGACGGCGGCATCGTGCGGTACGGCGAGGCGTTCGGCGACGACGGCTTGTGGGACGGTTCGCTCTACGTGTTCGACCAGCGGATGTCGGTGGAGTTCAGCGACCACGCGGCGGTTCTGGGGCGGTGCGCGGTGTGTGCCGCGCCGACGAAGAACATGCTCAACTGCCGGGACCTGTCGTGTCGTGAACAACTGGTGGCGTGTCCGGCGTGTGTGGCCGTCGATGCGCCGGCCTGCGCGGCGCACGCATAATCCGCCCGCCCGCCCGCCCGGGCCGGGTGCCGAACAGCTATACCCCCGGCTCATTCGCCCTGAGGTGTCACGAATCGACCTTCCCGCGGCGGTGAATTCACGGCGTCGTTGCAACACGGTTTTCGTTTGGCGAGTTTAACAGCAGTTCGTTGAGGGCCTCGGCTGGGCTCTTCCAGTTGAGGGTCTTCCGTGGTCGGCCGTTGAGTTCGGCTTGGACAAATTCGAGGTGCTCGCGAC
>NZ_JBFRFS010000024.1:0-10101 GCF_052114945.1 Glaciibacter sp. 2TAF33 | reverse complement strand
CATCACCGAATACATCCACTGGTACAACACCGACCGGATATCGACAAAGCTCGAGGGCCTGAGCCCGGTGCAATACCGAACTCAGGCCCTCGCGGCTTGATCCCCTGCTAACGTCTGAATAACCAGTCCAACTTACGGGGACCAGTTCATCACTCCCGGGGGCCCTTCCGATATGTCGGGGACGATTGAGACGATTTAGATGTCGTCGATCGAGCGTTCCTGGCGGGTGACCGCCTCGCCGTTGACCGGGTCGACCACGCTGCGGGTGGTGCTCACGCTGTTCCGCCTGCGCGTCATGAGGACGATACCGAGGATGATGATGACAACGCCCGCGCCCATCAGGATGTAGCCAACGAGGTCGAGGTCGATCCAGTCGACGCTGAAGTTCAACGCCCAGACCAGGATCGCGCCGACAACGAAGAGGAAAATTCCTAATCCAAGACTCATAACCACTGCTTTCGTTCGGTTGTCAGGTTTTGTCCAGCTTAGGCACACTCTGGGTCGCAGTAGGGTTTATCTACCGACAAATCTCACACCCCACGGAGCCGCATGTCCCGCCAAATCAAGCTCGCGATCATCCCCGGCGACGGGATCGGCCCGGAAGTCATCGCGGAAGCGGTCAAGGTGCTGGACGCCGTTACAGCAGCGGATGACGTGACGTTCGACAAAACCGAGTTCTCGCTCGGCGCCGGACGATACCTCGAGACCGGCGACGTGCTCACCGACGAAGACCTGGCCGCGATCAGTGCGCAGGACGCGATCCTGCTCGGCGCGGTCGGCGGCCTGCCCGGCGACCCGCGGCTGGCGAACGCGAACATTGAGCGCGGCCTGCTGCTGAAGCTCCGGTTCTCCCTCGACCACTACGTGAACCTGCGCCCCAGCGTCCTCCACCCGGGGGTCGCAAGCCCGCTGGCCGCCCCCGGCGACATCGACTTCGTCGTGGTCCGGGAGGGCACAGAGGGCCCGTACGTAGGCAACGGCGGCGCCATCCGCCAGGGGACCGTGCACGAGGTCGCCAACGAGGTCTCCGTCAACACGGCCTACGGCGTCGAGCGCGTGGTGCGACACGCCTTCGAGGTGGCCACCAACCGCCCGCGGCAGAAGCTCACCCTGGTGCACAAGACGAACGTCCTCGTGTTCTCGGGCAGCCTGTGGCACCGCACCGTCACATCCGTTGCGGCCGAATACCCGTCGGTGACCGTCGACTACCTGCACGTGGACGCCGCGACGATCTTCCTGGTCACCGACCCGGGTAGATTTGACGTCATCGTCACGGACAACCTCTTTGGCGATATCCTCACCGACCTCGCCGCGGCAATCACCGGCGGCATCGGGCTGGCCGCCTCCGGCAACATCAATCCGGACGGCCGCTTCCCCAGCATGTTCGAACCCGTACACGGCTCGGCGCCGGACATCGCCGGCAAACAGTTGGCGGACCCCACCGCGGCAATCCTCTCCGTCGCACTCCTGTTGGACCATTTGGGGCTGACGGATGCTGCGGCGCGAGTGAGCGCGGCAGTCACCGCCGACATCGCGGCACGCACCACCAACACCACGGCGCCACGAAGCACCGCCAGCGTCGGCGATGCCATTGTGACCCTCCTCTCGAGATAAGGGACTCCCATGAGCCACGGAACCACCATCGAAACAGACGCAGCGGGCGGCGCGGATGCCCAGCAGTTCCCGCTGAGCTTCGCGCTCACACCCTCGCCCAACGCCCGCGCCGAGGCGGAACGTGACGCGATCCTTGCCGACCCCGGCTTCGGCAAGCACTTCACCGACCACATGGTGACGATCGACTGGACCGTCGAGGAGGGGTGGCACGACGCCAGGGTCACCCCGTACGGGCCGCTGCAGATCGACCCGGCGTCGTCGGTGCTGCACTACGGCCAGGAGATCTTCGAGGGCCTGAAGGCCTACCGGCACACCGACGGCTCGATCTGGACGTTCCGCCCGGATAAGAACGCCGAGCGCATGCAGCGGTCGGCCCGGCGCCTGGCGCTCCCCGAGTTGTCGGTGGATGACTTCATCGCGGCGATCAGGCAGATCGTCGCTGTCGACGGCGACTGGGTGCCGAGCGGCGGCGAGACCAGCCTGTACATCCGCCCGTTCATGATCGCCAACGAGGTGTTCCTCGGCGTGCGAGCCGCGAACCGGGTCAGCTTCATGGTCATCGCCAGCCCGGCTGGCGCATACTTCGCCGACGGTGTCGCGCCGGTCAAGATCTGGCTGTCGACAGAGTACTCGCGCGCCGGGCGCGGTGGCACCGGCGCGGCCAAGTGCGGCGGCAACTATGCCGCGTCGCTGCTTCCGCAGATGGAGGCCTACGAGAACGGATGCGCCCAGGTGCTGTTCCTGGACGGCGAGACCGGCAGCCACATCGACGAACTCGGCGGCATGAACGTCATGTTCGTCCACGGCGACGGGTCCGGCGGGGGCACGCTGGTCACCCCGCGGCTGACCGGCACCATCCTCGAGGGCGTGACGCGGGACAGCATCCTCCAGTTGGCGCGGGACCGTGGGATGACCGTGGAAGAGCGCGACGTGACCATCGACGAGTGGCGTGACGGTGTCGCATCCGGTGACATCACCGAGGTGTTCGCCTGCGGTACCGCGGCAGTGATCACGCCAATCTCGGTTCTCAAGGGCAACAACGTGCAGATCGGCGATCCCGACGCCCCGGCCGGTGAAGTCACGTTGGCGCTCCGCAAGGAACTCACCGACATCCAGTACGGCCGACTGCCCGACCGGCACGGCTGGCTGACCAGGCTGGACGCCTGATGAAGATTGCACGGTTCAGCCACGAGGGCGCCATCTCGTTCGGCATCGTCGACGGAACGGAGCTGGTGGTGCTGAAAGGCGACCCGATGTTCGCCGGCTTCGACACCACGGGGGAGAGGGTGTCCCTGGCGGATGCCAAGCTGCTCGCCCCGGTGATCCCCCGTTCCAAGGTGGTGGCTGTCGGGAAGAACTACCGCGACCACGCCAACGAGATGGGAGGGGAGGCGCCGACGGAACCACTGCTGTTCCTCAAGCCCAACACCTCGGTGATCGGGCCGAATGACACAATCGTGTTGCCGCCGCAGAGCTCCCAGGTGGAGCACGAGGGTGAACTGGCCATCGTGATCGGCAAGATCGCCAAGTCGGTGCCGGCCGACAGTGCGCTCGACTACGTGTTCGGCTACACCGTCGCCAACGATGTGACCGCGCGCGACCTGCAGAAAAGCGATGGCCAGTGGGCTCGCGCCAAGGGCTTCGACACGTTCTGCCCGCTCGGTCCGGCCATCGAGACCGACGCGCCCGGTGCCGACGCTTCCATCGTCGTGCGGGTGAACGGTCAGGAACGGCAGGCCGGGAAGCTCGGTGACATGGTCCACGGCGTGGCTGACATCATCGCGTACGCGTCAGCCGTGTTCACACTGCTCCCCGGCGACGTGATCCTCACCGGCACGCCGGCCGGGGTTGGGCCGCTGGTGGACGGCGACACGGTTGCGGTGGAGATCGCCGGGATCGGTGTGCTTTCCAACCCGGTTCGGCGCCCCTGAGCGTAGTACGGCGTGCCCAGTACGGCGCGCCGTATTCGGCACGTGGCTAGCGGATCGTGGCCGACTCGCGTTCATCCGCGTCCCACACGGGCGTGGTGGCGTGGGGGTTCGCCAGCGAAATGCCGTTCCCGAGTCGCCGGAAGAGCAGCGCAGCGAGGACAGCGCCGAAGGCGAAGAATCCCGCACCCCACCAGTACGCCGTCGCGTAGCTATGGACTGCCGCTTCGGCAGCCACCGCGGCCGAAGCCGGAAGGTGCGACGCCACGTAATCGGTCGCGGCGGTCGCGGCCAGTGTGTTCAGCAGGGCGGTTCCGATGGATCCGCCGACTTGCTGGCTGGTGTTGACCATGGCGGAGGCGACGCCGGCGAAGTGGCCGTTGACGCCGAGGGTGGCCGTCTGGATCGAAGCGGGCATGATCGATCCCATCCCGAAGCCGAGGATCATCAGCGGTGGCAGGATGTCCGCAGCGTAGGTGCTGTCCAGACCCAGGTGGGTGAGGTAGACCATCCCGATGGCGGCCAGCGACATCCCGAACGGAACCATGACCTTCGGCCCGAATCGCGGGACGAAGAGGTTCGTGGACAGCTGCGCCGCAAGTACCAGCATCCCGATCATGGGCAGGAAAGAGAGCCCGGTCTGGATCGGCGTGTAGTGCTGGGACGTCTGCAGGTAATAGGTGACGAACAGGAAGATCCCGAACATGCCGGCACCGGCGATCAGCACCGAGATGTAGGCCGCCCCCCGGTTGCGGTCGAGCACGATCGAGAGGGGGAGAAGCGGATGCCTGGCCCGGCGCTGCCACAGCACGAATGCGATCAGCAGCAGGCCGGCGGCCGTGAGCATCCCCCACGTCAGTGGCGAATCCCAGCCGTCGGTCTCTGCGTTCGAAAAGCCGTAGACCAGGCCGAAGAGCGCGCCGGAGACCAGCGCGGTTCCCGGGATGTCCAGCTTGGGGCGCGGACCGGCGCGTTTCGCATTGCTCACGAAAACGGCGGCGCCGACGACGGCGACAATCGCGATGAACACGTTGGTGTAGAGGTTCCAGCGCCAGTCGAAGTATTCAGTGAGGTAGCCGCCCAGAAGAAGGCCGATGGCTCCGCCGGCGCCCGCGATCGCCCCGAACACACCGAAGGCACGGGCGCGTTCTTTGGGAATGGTGAACGTCGTCGTCAGCACGGCGAGTGCGGTCGGGGCGAGCAGCGCACCGAACGCGCCCTGCAGGGCACGAGCCCCGACGAGGATTCCGAAGCTGCCCGCGGCACCACCGATCGCCGATGCGACCGCGAAGCCGATCAACCCGATGATGAACGTTTTCTTGCGGCCGATCAGATCTGACAGGCGTCCACCGAGCAGCAGGAGGCTGCCAAAAGCGAGCGAATACGCGGTGACGATCCACTGGCGTTCGCCGTTCGAGAAGCCGAGGTCGGCCTGGGCGGATGGCAACGCGATGTTGACGACGGTCGAGTCCAGCACCACCATGAGCTGGGCGAGGGCAACGACCGACAGTGTCCACCAACGGCGGGACGGGGCGGTCGGAAGTGCGGCATCGCTCACAGAAAGGGGAGAAGTCTGAGGCATGAACACGACTTTATACGATACTGTGGAGTTCCGGATCTTAATAGTTCCTGAATTTACAACCCCGTAACATGACAACACTCACAGAAACGGACGATCGACGCGATGACGCAGCTCGACACTGACGTGGTGGCGCCGAAGCTCGGCCGGAAGCGCGACCATACGCGTGACCCCGAGATCCTCGATGCGGCGCTGGAGATACTCGCCGAAACCGGTTATGACGGCATGACCATCGACATGGTCGCCGCCCGCGCCAAGGCGGGCAAGGCGACGCTTTACCGCCGTTGGCCGTCAAAGGGCGAACTGGTCATCGACGCCGTTGCCTGCATGAAAAAGGGCGACCTCGACCCGGCGCACCTGCCAGACACCGGGTCACTGCGTGGCGACCTCATCGCGATGATCAAACCGCACTCGATCGAGGAGGGGGAGAGGAAGCTCCAGATCATGGCGGGCCTGACCTCGATGCTGTCGCGGGCACCGGAGCTTGCCGACGCAGCCAACGCGGCCATCGTCGAACCCCGGGTGGCGGTCAATCGCATCCTCATGCAGCGGGCCGTCGACCGCGGCGAAATCTCGGCGGACTGCGACATCGGCACGCTCTCGCTCATCTCCCCGTCGATGGCGGCATACCGAGTGCTGATCCTCAGGAAACCCGTCGATCGAGAGTTCCTGGTCTCCCTCATCGACGGCGTGCTGATGCCCGCCGTGGGATTGGGGCATCAGGCCGCCCCGCGCTGACCCGGGATCACCGCGACGGCCTCGATCGCGGCATTTACCTAGCCGCGGCCCAGTGCGCGCAGCGCGTCGGCCACGTCGGCCGTGTCGTTCCACAGGTGGAAGGCGACCCGCGCCCGGCCGGCTCGGTGTGATGCGGTGATGCCCGACCTGGTCAGTCGGGCCACCGCGTCGCCGTCCGTATCGGGCCAGGTCACGATGGCCTGCCCGGCCGGCGGCAGGCCGAGCCCCACGCAGAGGGCGTCACCCAGGCCGACGTCGTGGTCCCTGACCTCCGTCATGTCGACATCGGCGAAGAGGGACAGCGCGGCTTCCGCACCCGGCCATGCCGCCCAGGCGGGGGAGACGTCGAAGCGGCGCGCGTCGGGAGCCAGCAGCATGCCGGGTCCGTAACAGGACGCCCACACGTCGTCGCCCGCGTACCAGCCGGCCTGGACCGGGCGGAGTTCAGCCTGGAACGACTCGGACACCGTCAGGAACGCCGCCCCGCGCGGTGCGCACAACCACTTGTAACTGTGGCAGGCCGTCGCGTCGAACATCGACGCGTCGACCGGCAACCAGCCCGCCGCCTGGGTGGTGTCGCAGAAGGTGCGGGCGGCGTGCCGGCGCGCGGAAGCCGCGATGGAGGCGGCATCGGCGATTTCGCCGGTCGCGGACTGCACCAGCGAGAACGCCACCAGCCATGTCGCATCCGTGATGCCGGCGGCGAGCCCGTCGAGGGGCAGGTGGCGAACCCGCACGCCGCGATGACCCTGGGCCAGGAAGGGGAACACCATGGAGCTGAAGTCCCCGTCGACGCAGACCACGTCGGCGCCGTCGGGCGCCGAGGCGGCTACCATCGCGGCCATGACGGAGACCTGGGAGCCGATCGCGACCCGGTCCACGCCCACTCCGACGATGCCCGCATACAGGGCGCGCACCCGCTCCGCAACGGTTCCGTACCCGGTTGGACTGACCTGCCCGGCCGCCCACGCTGCGGCATCCGCGGTCATCGCCGCGACGGTGTCACGCGTCGGCAGGCCCATGGAGCAGGCCGCGAGATAGCCGCGGCCGCCGGTGAACCGGGCCCGGGCCGCTTCGAGGGAGAGGACAGCCGTCGACGCCATGGAACCAGCATCCCGCGCCGGGCATCCAGATATCAATGACCAGTGTTGAGTTTCGCCCGGTTCACGCTCGCGCTGAGGATTCCTGCAGCCGCGGATGGCCTGCCCGCCGCGTGTGACGGAATCCTCAGCGCGAGGCGGAACGACGTGACGATCCGGGGCCGCGCGGCGTCGTACCCGCCCGGATAGAATTGGCGGTGATGTCTGAGACCACTGCACACCCCTTTTCCACAGCGACCGGCGCCGACGTGCGCGTGCGCTTCTGCCCGTCGCCGACCGGCACCCCGCACGTCGGGCTGATCCGCACGGCACTGTTCAACTGGGCCTACGCCCGGCACAACGGCGGCACCATGATCTTCAGGATCGAAGACACGGATGCCGCGCGCGACAGCGAGGAAAGCTACGGCCAGATCATCGACGCGTTGCGCTGGCTGCGGCTGGACTGGGACGAGGGCATCGAGGCCGGCGGACCCCACGGCCCATACCGGCAGTCCGAGCGCTACGGCATCTACCGCGACGTCGTCGAGCAGCTCAAATCGTCCGGCCACATCTACGAGAGCTTCGCCACCGGCGAGGAGATCGAGGCCCGCAACCGCTCGCTCGGCCGTGACCCGAAGATGGGATACGACAACTTCGAGCGCGACCTCACCGACGAGCAGAAGGCCGCCTACCGCGCCGAGGGGCGCGCCCCGGCGCTGCGGCTCAAGGTGCCGGACGAAGACCTCAGCTTCGACGACCTGGTGCGCGGTGAGATCACCTTCCCGGCCGGCTCGTTCAGTGACTTCGTCGTGGTGCGTCCCAACGGGCATCCGCTGTACCCGTTCGTGAACCCGGTCGACGACGCGCTGATGGGCGTCACCCACGTGCTGCGCGGCGAGGACCTGCTCTCGTCGACGCCGAGGCAGATCGCGCTCTACCACGCGCTGATCGACATCGGGCTGACCACATTCGTGCCGCGCTTCGGGCACCTGCCGTACGTGATGGGGGAGGGAAACAAGAAGCTCTCCAAGCGCGACCCGGAGTCGAACCTGTTCCACCACCGCGCGCGCGGTTTCATCCCCGAGGGCCTGGTCAACTACCTGGCATTGCTCGGCTGGTCGCTCACCCACGACCGCGACGTGTTCGGGATCGAGGAGATGGTGGCGGCGTTCGACGTGGTCGACGTCAACCCGAACCCGGCCCGGTTCGACCACAAGAAGGCCGAGTCGATCAACGGGGACCACATCCGGCTGCTCGACGTCGCCGATTTCGCCCAGCGCACCATCCCGTACCTGGTCGAGGCCGGCGTGGTGAGCGAGCCGCTGACGGAAATCGAGCAGTCCATCCTCGCCGCCGCCGCGCCGCTGGTGCAGGAGCGCATCGCCCTGCTCGGCGAAGCCCCCGCCATGCTCGGCTTCCTCTTCGTCACCGGCGACGCGCTTGTGCACGAAGCGGATGCGCTCGCCTCCCTCCCGCAGAACGGCGCCGAGATCATCTCCGCCTCGGTCGCGGCACTGGCCGCCATCGACGACGCCGACTGGGATCACGCGGGCGTGCACGCCACGCTCACCGAAACCCTGATCGACGGACTCGGCCTCAAGCCGCGGGTGGCGTTCGGGCCGCTTCGGGTCGCGATCTCGGGCCGCCGGGTCTCGCCGCCGCTGTTCGAATCGATGGAGATCCTCGGCAAGACCGAATCCCTCGCCAGGCTGGACCGGCTGTCGGGCACACTGACGGCATGATGTTGTCATGAGCGCGCCGTACGATGCCGTGATCATCGGCGCTGGCCCGGCCGGGCTCGCTGCCGGCCTCGGCCTGGTCCGCGCGCTCCGGCGGGTGCTGCTCATCGACAGCAACCGCCCCCGTAACGCGGCCACGCTGCACTCACACGGCTTCATCAGCCGCGACGGCATCTCGCCACTGGAGCTGCGCCACCTGGGGCGCGAGGAATTCGAACGGTACCCGGGCTCTGAGTTCCATTCCGCGCTGGTGCGCACGGTGCTTCCGGTGAGCGACCTCGAGGGCACGGGCGCGCGGTTCGCGCTCACCACGCGCGGCCTCCGGGGCGAGCCGAGCCGCGAGATCACCGCCAGGACGGTGCTGATCGCGACAGGGCTGGTCGAGACGCTGCCCGCGCTACCGAGCATCCGCGCCTGGTACGGCACCAACCTGCACAGTTGCATCGACTGCGACGGCTACGAGAAACGGGGCGCCGCCCTTGCGCTGATCGGCGAAACCGACGACCTCGCCGAGCGGGCGGTGCTGCTCTCGCAGTGGACTGACGACCTGATCGTGTTCACCAATGGCATCGGCCCGGTGACGGATGCCGACGAGCGCGGACTGGCCGCGCGGGGCATCCGTATCGACCGCCGGCCGATCCTCGACATCGTCGGCGAGCAGGGCGCCATGACCGGCGTGCAACTGGCCGACGGCGATTTCGTGCCGCGGGGTGGCGGCTTCGTGCGCCCGCACTGGACCCCGGCGATCCAGTTCCTCGACGACGCCGTCGCAGCCGGCTCAGGTCCGGCAACGGATGCCTCGGGCCTGGTCGTCGTCGACGAGTACGGCCGCACGAGCGTGCCGGGACTCTATGCCGCCGGCGACTCCACCCCGCCGGGTGCCGAACAGCTGATGGTCGCGGCCGGTTCAGGAGCTCGCGCCGCCGCGGCGATCAACCGGGACCTACTCGGGCCACTGTAGATCAGCCTGTTGTCGCCTTGGCGTTCTCCGGCGTGCGCGGGCCGCCGCGGCGGGCGCAATGAGCGTTTCGCGGCCGTCACGGCGCGCAAATGGCTGCGGACAAATGTGGCGACGGACAGCTGACAGCTCCTCAGTTCGAGTCTTGGGCGCAGATGTCGTATGCTGTTCCACGGTGATCTTCCGCTGGCAACGCATTGCCGGCCGGGGGTTATGTGCCTTGGGGTATGGTGTAATTGGCAACACGGCTGATTCTGGTTCAGTTGTTCTTGGTTCGAGTCCAGGTACCCCAGCTTTAAGGAAAACCCCCGTTCATCTGAACTGGTCCCCGTAAGTTGGACTGGTTATTCAGACGTTAGCAGGGGATCAAGCCGCGAGGGCCTGAGTTCGGTATTGCACCGGGCTCAGGCCCTCGAGCTTTGTCGATATCCGGTCGGTGTTGTACCAGTGGATGTATTCGGTGATG
>NZ_JBFRFS010000023.1:0-11620 GCF_052114945.1 Glaciibacter sp. 2TAF33 | reverse complement strand
ACGCAACGGCGGAGTCGCCAAATCCCTCTTCGAACAACGCTACCGCCGCTTCGCGCGACGACACCGACAACGAACTACGTGGATGCATAAAACTGCTCCCCAGGAATCGAAACTGAATTATTCAGTCCAACTCCCGGGGAGCAGTTCACGGTGTCCGGGGCTTCTTCATTTGTACGAGCTATTCGAGCGGGAACTCAATGTGCCAGCCGGAAGTGTTTCTTGTGCCGGTGATCTGCCCGGGGCTGTGACGCCGTCGGGTACTTCGGACCAGCCGTCGATGGATCATCGGTGTGAATCACACCAACGAAGTCATCTTGGAGATCCTCATCGATCCGCTCGTACATCGAGTTCAACGGCATCGAGATCTGACGTTTGAACCAGGAACGGGTTGGTTTTTCATTGCTAGTACGCATCGGGTAATTTCTGCGCGCTTCGGGTTGGGCAATGGACTGCGCGGTTCACGGCCCTGACTCTCGAGTTCGGGGTGACTCGAAAGCACTTAGCCATAACGTAGGGCATTCGTCGAACGCCAACAAGAGGACGGCGTGAGAATCTCTCAGAGAGGCAATGTCCCGCCTCACCGGTAGTTGCTGCGTAACTTGCGTGACGCATCGACCCGGTATCATCCCCCAAGCGGGGGTAGACGACCCCCAGTAGAGGGGCACACATTGAAAACCATCACCAAGGCAGTTATTCCGGCAGCAGGACTCGGAACACGCTTCCTACCGGCGACGAAAGCGATGCCCAAGGAGATGCTGCCGGTCGTTGACAAGCCGGCGATCCAGTACGTCGTCGAGGAGGCCGTGGCATCCGGTCTCGATGACGTCATCATGATCATCGGCCGCAACAAGAACGCGCTGGCCAACCACTTCGACCGGGTCACCGAGCTGGAGATCGCGCTTGAGCGCAAGGGGGACCACTCCAAGCTCGCCAACGTGAACCACTCGAACGATCTTGCCGACATCCACTTCGTGCGCCAGGGTGACCCGCTCGGTCTCGGCCACGCCGTGCTGCGAGCCCGCAAGCACGTGGGTCACGAGCCGTTCGCGGTGCTCCTTGGCGACGATCTGATCGACGACCGCGACGAGCTGCTGACTCCCATGATCGAACAGTGCCAGAAGCGTGAGGCGACCATCATCGCGTTGATGGAGGTGCCGGCCGAATCCATCAGCATGTACGGCTGCGCCGCCGTCGAACCCACCGACGAGCCCGGCGTCGTACGCGTCACCGGCCTGGTGGAGAAGCCGTCAGCAGCGGATGCGCCCTCGAACCTCGCCATCATCGGCCGCTACGTGCTGCGCCCGGAGATCTTCGACGTGCTCGAGGAGACCGCGCCCGGAAAGGGCGGCGAGATCCAGCTCACCGACGCACTGCAGGTTCTTGCAGCCGATGCCTCCATCGCCGGCGGCGTGTACGGTGTGATCTTCGACGGCCGCCGCTACGACACCGGCGACCGCCTCGACTACATCAAGTCGGTGATCCAGCTGGCGCTGGCCCGTGAGGACCTGGGCGCCGATTTGGCGCCGTGGGTGAAGGAGCTCGGCGCGCGCCTGTAACCGATTGCCGGTGCAGAAAAGCCTCGGGCGATGTCCGGGGCTTTTCTGCACCCCGATGTCCAATCGATACACAGTGCATGCCCGAAATACGCGACACGAGCGGTCCGCTCTGATTGAATGTTGAGGTGTCCTCACCCGAAGTGACCAGTCAGACCATCGAGCCCGGTGGGCCCCCCGCACCGCGCATGCCGGAATTCGATGCTCGCCCACCAGCAACCCGCCGCACCAAAGCCCTCTGGATCATCGGCGCGTGTGTCCTGCTTCTCCTCGCTGCAATCGCGTTTGTCTCCGTTCGGGCGCTGCTCGCCAAGTCCGACCTCGAAGCGGCCATCCCGCTGGCCTCCCGGATTCAGGACCAGGTTGTCGCGGACGACGCAGCGGGGGCAGAGGCGAGTGCGCAGGAACTCAAGGCGCACACCGAATCGGCGCGTGGGCTCACAAGCGATCCGGTGTGGCGGGCGTTCGAGCTGGTGCCGCTGCTCGGCCCGAACCTCAGCGCATCCCGGGAGATCGCCGCGGTCGTCGACGACATCGCGCAGCAGGCGGCCGGCCCGCTGACCGCCGCCGCCGGCGCGCTTCACCTCACCGAATTCAAGCCCGTAGAGGGCAGGTTCAACCTGCAGCCATTCGCGGATGCCGAGAAGCCGCTTGCGCAGGCATCCGCTGCCCTGTCGGCCGCTGAGCACGAACTCGACGCGATCGACACCTCCGCCATCGTCCCCTCGCTCCAGCAGGCAGCTTCCGATCTTCGCGGCGTGGTCGGCAAGGCCGCGAACGCGGTGGATACGGCACACAACGCCGCCCGCCTGGTACCCGTCATGCTGGGCGCCACTGGCCCGCGCAATTACCTGCTGATGTTCCAGAACCCGGCCGAGCTCCGGGCGAGCGGCGGCCTGCCCGGTGCGCTCGCGCTGCTGCACACCGACAACGGCCAGATTTCGCTGATCCAGCAGGCGTCGACAGTAGACCTGCCTCGGAGCGCCACCCCGGTGCTCGCATTGCCGCCCGACACCCGTGCCCTCTATGGCGACATCACCGCCCAGTACATCCAGGACGTGAACCTCACGCCCGACTTCCCGCTGAGCGCCCGCATCGCCCAGGAGATGTGGCGGCAGCGCTACGGCCAGGTCGTCGACGGGGTGCTGGCCATCGACCCGGTGGCCCTGAGCTATATCCTCAAGGCAACCGGCCCGATCCCGGTGTCAACCGGTGACACCCTCACCGCCGACAACGCCGTCAAGCTGCTCCTCACCGACGTCTACGCGCGCTACCCGGACCCCAAAGACCAGGACGAATTCTTCGCGACCGCCACCACCGCCGTGTTCACCACCGTCGCAGCCGGGAACGTCGACCCCCTGGCCCTGATCAAGGCCCTCGGCCAGGCGGGCGCAGAACGCCGCGTGTTGCTATGGAGCGCCCAGACGCCGGAACAGGCTCTGCTGGCCGACACCACCCTCTCCGGCGCGCTGCCCGTCTCCGACAACTTCACGACACGGTTCGGGGTCTACCTGAACGACATGACCGGGGCCAAGATGGGCGTCTACCTCGACATGCAGACCACCGTGGGCCAAGCCAACTGCCGGGCCGACCAGCGCCCCAACTACGCTATCTCGGTCACGCTGACCAACAAAGCGCCAGCGGATGCCGCCACCTCGCTTTCGCCGTATGTCACCGGCGGCGGGGCGTTCGGGGTGCCGGCCGGCAATGTAAAGACACTGGTCACGGTCTATGCGCCCGAGGGAATGCAAAACCTGGGCGTGATTCGCGACGGTCAAGCGGCACCGGCCCAGTCCACCACCGACTCCGGTTACTCGGTGAGCAATGTAGCCGCGGAGTTGGCGCCCGGGCAGTCGACCACCCTGCGTTTCGAGTGGCTGGGCGCCGCTCGGTTCGACGGGTCAGTCGTGGTGCAAGGCACCCCGTCTGTAAGCAACCACGAGGCCACTTTCGCCCCGCTGGATTGCGACTCGGCCGCAACCGCGAAGTAGTGCGACGACCTGCGGCCGCGCTCCGGCGCGTGCCCAATAGACTTCAGGCATGAGGACACAGGCATGAAGATATCGGTGATCGGCTGCGGGTATCTCGGGGCGGTGCACGCATCCGCTATGGCGGAACTCGGCCATGACGTCATCGGCATCGACGTCGACGCCGACAAGATCGCGCGACTGGCCGAAGGCAAGCCGCCGTTCTTCGAGCCGGGCCTGCCCGAGATCCTCACCTCCGCCACCGCCTCCGGCCGCCTTCGGTTCAGTACCGACATAGCGGATGCCGCGGGCAGCCAGGTGCATTTCGTCGCCGTCGGCACCCCGCAGAAGCAGGGCAGCCACGCGGCCGACCTTACCTACGTCGACGCCGCGATCGACTCCCTCATGCCGTACCTGTCGCCGGGCGACCTGGTCGCGGGCAAGAGCACGGTTCCGGTCGGTACCGCAGCCCGTTTGGCGAAACTGATCACGGAATCCGGCAACGGCGCCTCGCTGGTGTGGAACCCGGAGTTCCTGCGCGAGGGCTTCGCCGTGCAAGACACCATCACGCCCGACCGGCTCGTCTACGGCGTGCCGGCCGGGGAAGCCGGCGAGCACGCCGTGAGGGTGCTGAACGAGGTGTACGCGTCGGCCATCGCCGCCGAGACTCCGCTCGTGATCACCGACTACGCCACCGCGGAACTCGTGAAGGTCTCGGCGAACGCCTTCCTGGCCACCAAGATCAGCTTCATCAACGCGATGGCGGAGATCGCCGAGGTCACCGGCGCCGACGTCAGCCAGCTGGCGGAAGCGATCGGTTACGACCCGCGCATCGGCCGCCGCTTCCTGGGCGCCGGTGTGGGTTTCGGCGGCGGCTGCCTGCCCAAGGACATCCGCGCGTTCACCGCACGTGCCGAGGAACTCGGGGCGGGGGAGTCGGTGGCCTTCCTCAAGGAGGTCGACGCGATCAACCTGCGCCGCCGCAAGCGGGTCATCGACCTCACCGTGGCGGCGCTCGGCGGACAGCCGTTCGGTAAGAAGGTCGCCGTGCTCGGCCTGAGCTTCAAGCCGCACTCCGACGACGTGCGCGACTCGCCCGCACTCGACGTGGCCGTGCAGCTCCGCGGGCTCGGCGCCGACGTCGTGGCGACGGATCCGCAGGCCATTGAGAACGCACGGTCGCGGCATCCGCAGCTCACCTATACCGAGTCGCTCGAGGACGCCCTGCGCGACGCGGATGTTGTGGTGCACGTGACCGAGTGGCCGGAGTACCGACAGCTCGACCCGGTGTGGGCTGCCTCGCTGGTGCGGGTGCCGTCGGTCATCGACGGGCGCAACTCGTATGACTCCGCAGCGTGGCGGGCCGCCGGGTGGACCTACAAGGGGCTCGGCAAGCCGTAGGCCGGTGGTCACCGATGAGTCGCATCCCTGAGCCCGAATCGACCCCCAACGGCCCGGCCTATGAGGGCCGGCTTCTCGACCGGGTCGCCGGCCGGACCTAAGCAGTCGCCTGACCTGGGTAGTCGCCTAACCTAGGCAGTCTCCTGGCCGGTGTACCCGAGCTGCCGCGACACGGCAGCAGCGGTTGCCCGCATCGACCGCGCCATCGCATCCACGTGGGACGCCTGCAGCGTTTCAAGCGAGGAGACGATCGCGACAGTGGCGGCGATCCCCCCGGTGCGGTCGAACACCGGTGCGGCGATCGCGCCGACACCCGGGATGACCGCCCCGCTGGAGGAATGGCCGCGGTCGAGTACCTCGGCGATGCGCGCAAGCACCGAGGCACGCTTGTGCTCAGCGCCCCGCAGCGCCCGAGCCGTCGTGGCCTCATCGTCGAGGTAGGCGAGGAAGCAGATGCCCTGGGCCGAGTCGACCGGAAGCGCGGAGCCGATGCGAACCGTCATGTTGACCGTCTTGCCCGGCGGCTCCTTGCAGAGCACCGCCACGGCATTCGACCCGGTCCAGATGCCGAGCACCGCCGTCTCGCCGCTCGCCTCGGCGAGCTGGGCCAGGAACGGCTCGGCGGTCTCAACCACACGGGTGCTGGACAGCATCGTCGCGCCGAGGCCGGCGAGCAGCGGCCCCAGGCGATAGGAACCGTCTGCCCCCTGTTGCAGCAGGCCTTCCGCCGCCATCGACTGCAGGTAACGATGCGCCGAGGTGCGTCCGATCAGCAGTTCGTCGGCCACGTCATTGATGCGTAAGTCGGCCCGTCCGGTGTCGAACATCCTGAGGATCTGCGCCGTTCGAGCGACGACTTGCAGTCGCCCTGTGGCCTCGGTGCGCAGTACGGTTTCCGTCACGAGGCTCAGCCTACTTGGGCGGGCACGGCGGGCGAGGTGGTTGGCGCGCTGCCGCCTACAACGTCATCGGCGTCGGTGCCCAGGTCTACGTTCCTGGTCTCCGGGCTCCAGAGGCCGCCGATGATGAGCAGGACCGCGCCGATGCCGAGCAGGACCGTGGGCGCGTACTGCATCGGCATGATCGCCGAGAGGCCGGCGATATAGAACGCGTAGAACGACGGGATGATGAGCGCGAGCGAGTATCCGACGCCGTATCCGGTTGCGCGGATCGAGATCGGGAACCGCTCCGACATGTAGGCGCCGATCGCACCGAACGCCGGCACGCCCAGCAGGGCGATGGCCGCGATCACTGCCGTGACCGCCCAGAATCCCGTGATTGCGCCGGAGGCGAAGAGGATGTACAGCGGAATCGTCACGATGGAACCGACACCACACCACGCGAAGAACGCGCGGCGTCCGATCCGCTGCGAGAGCATCCCGAACAGCGGGTAGGCCACGCATACGAGCAGGAAGGCCAGCACCAGCGCGAGGGAGGTGTCGACGGCCGTCAGGCCTGATGTCGCCGAGATCGTGGTGGGCAGGATGACGATGGCCGCGTTCGATGAGAACCACACCCCCGTCATCAGGATGAACGCCTGCAACAGCGCCACGCGGTGCTTTCCGGTGAGCAGCTCCTTGATCGGGTTGACCCTCTTGCGCGCACCGCTGGCGACCGCGATTGCCGCAGTCTTCTGCCATTCAGGCGACTCGTGAACGGTCTTCGAGTAGTAGATCGCGAAGCCGATCGAAATGACCGCACCGAAGCCGAACGCGATGCGCCAGCCCCACTGTGAGTACGCCGACGACGGGTCGCCGGCCGGCGCGAACTGCAGAACGAGCAGGGTCAGGAGTGAGATGACCACGTAGGAGGCCGGGAAGCCGAATGCGATGAGGCCGGCGTTGCGTCCCCGGTGCGCGCGGGCAGAGTGTTCCATCGCGAGCGGTACTGCACCGGTGTACTCCCCGCCGAGGAACACGCCGTCGATGAAGCGCAGGATGATCAGCAGGATGACCGCGAAGATGCCGAGCTGTTCGTAACCGGGCAGCAGTGCGATGAGGCCAGTACCCACACCGGCTCCGGCGACGGCGATGACAGTCGCCTTCTTCCGGCCGATCCGGTCGCCGAGCCAGCCGAAGATGATCGATCCGATGGGGCGAGCGATGAGCGTCGCCGCGAAGATCAGGCCGGCGAGGATCGCTTTCACGCCAGGATCCATGGAGTCGGGCATGAAGAATGCGATGGCCGGTGCGAGCGCGATCACCGGCAGGTAGATGTCGAACATATCGATGAAGAAGCCGAGGCTCGCGCCGAAGACCGAGCGCCGCTCCTCTTTCGAAGCCTTCTGGTAGACGACGCGTTCGCTTGACAGGGTACTCATGCGTTCACCCCGATCGTGAGCGGCTGACCCGCAACAAGTTGTTCGACCCACGACGTCAAGTGCGCATAGTCCGCGCGCGGCGGCACGAAAATATCGATATTGATGCACGGCCCGCTCGTGACCTCGATGTAGTGCTCGGTTCCACGGGGCACGAGCATCACATCGCGTGGCTTCATCTTGTGCGGTTCTCCCGCAACGAAGTAGTCCGCCTCGCCTTCCAGGATGAAGACGAGCTGGTCAAAGTCATCGTGCGAGTGCGGACGCACCTCAAGGCCCTGCTCGACCGTGTTCCACACGATCATGACCTCGTCTGATGCGTAGGCCTTCCGCGTGATGCCACGCCGGGCGACCTCGTCGGGGATGTCGTCGAAGCTGACGACCCGTGAGTACAGCTGCTCATTGAGCGCCATGGGATCTCCTTTGATCTGCGTTCTGTTCGGGGTGTGTTCCGCATTCCGGGATGAGTTGTGCGGCATGCGGTATGCAGCGTAACATGACGCAGACCATTCACCCAAGCCCCGGTGACCAAGCCGGGTGGAAAGGAGCCGCAATGATGCTGCAGCCCGCCAACCATGAGACCGTCACCATCGACGACACCGAGGTCGCTGAATTGCTGGTGGGGGCCGTGGACCTGCACGTGCACCCCAGCCCCTCCCCGTTCCCGCGCCGGCTGTCCATCGCCGAAGCTGCCTGGCAGGCGCATGAAGCCGGGTTCCGGGCGATCCTCACCAAGAGCCACCACCACTCGATGGTCACCGACATCCGTGCCGTCTCGGAGGCCCTCGGCGGACTCCCCATTCCGGTGGTCTCCGGTGTGGCGCTCAACAACTACGTCGGCGGACTGAACCCCTACGCCGCGGAGCTCGCCCTGGCGCAAGGCGGAAAGATCGTGTGGTTCCCCACCATTTCCAGTCACGCGCACATCGACGTGCACGAAGCCGAGGGCGAGAACCTCAAGTTCCCCACCAACAACCTGGGGCTGCGCCACACCACGGAAATCAACATCCTCGACGCCGAGGGTGCGCTGAAGCCTGAGGTGCTCGACATCCTTGAGGTCATCAAGACGCACGACGCGATCATGTCGTGCGGGCACCTCGATCCAGACCAGATCGACGTCCTCGTCCCACAAGCCTCGAGCATGGGCATTGAGCGCATCCTGGTGAATCACCCCAACTTCGTGATCCAGGCCGAACCCGAGCGAGTCAGGCGCTGGGTCGAGCTGGGCGCGCGCATCGAGCACTCGATCTGCCAGTACGACGACCGCACGTCGTTCTACCAGTGGGGCCTCGATGTGCTCATCACGTACATCAAGGCGGCGGGCATCGACAACACGCTGCTCGGCAGTGACCTGGGCCAGGCGAACAACCCCTACCCCGTCGACGCCTATGCGCGGATTACGCGCGGCCTGCTGGACGCCGGGCTTCCGAAGGCTGATGTGCAGAAGCTCATCAACGACAACCCTGCCGCCCTGCTGGGCATCTGATGTCCCTCCGTGCGCTCATCGCCGAGCGGGCCGTCACCGGTACCTTCCTCAAGATCCCGAGATTCGAGATAGTGGACCTGCTGGCGATCGCGGGCTACGACTTCGTCGTCTGTGACTATGAGCACGCCCAGATGTCGGTGAATGAGGCATGCGACATCGTGCGCGCGGGCACCGGCCGAGGAATGCCGGTTTTGGTGCGCACTCCGACACTGGACCGCGGCGACATCAACCGCCTGTTGGAGGCCGGCGCCGCCGGGATCCAGCTGGCTCGCGGCTCGGGCGCCGACGCCGTGGCGTTGCGGCAACTCGTTTCGTATCCGCCGGTGGGAAACCGCTCTGTTTCGATGGCGCAGCCCGCCGCAGGCTATGGAATAGGGGTATCGCTGACAACACACCTCGAGCGGTCGAACGCGGACGTGCTGGCAGTCGGACAATTCGAAACGGCCGACTACGCCGAGAACATCGACTCGGCCATGGCGTCGCTCGACGTCGCCTTTATTGGGCCGGTCGACCTGTCTGTCGACCTCGGCACCCCCGGTGAGCTGGGGTCGGAACCGATGAAGCAGGCTGCCGCTGTGATCGAAGCGGCCGCAGCACGAGCCGGTGTGCCGATGGGAATCTTCGCCGGTTCAGCGGATGCCGCTGAGTCGGTAAGGGCGAAGGGTTACCGCTATATCGTGGTCGGCTCGGACCTGACGATGCTCACTGCGGGCGCGGCCGCCCTCCTCGGGCGACCATAGGCCGTCGTCTCGTCGTAGGCTCAGCCCATGACTTCAACGCGCAACCCATTCGGACAGCTCGGGATCTGGTTGTCGAGGAGCGTGCCGCTCGTCGAGCGAGACACCGTGGCCCAGACGGCGGAAGCGCTGGGCTACGAAACCATCTGGCTCGCGGGAGGTGCGGCCTCCGGCGTTTTCGACGAGGTGCACGAGGTGCTCGGCGTCACGAGCAGCGTGAGGGTCGGGACCTCGATCGCCAACATGTGGGCCGAGTCCCCAGCGCATGCGACTGACGCGTTCCACCGGTTGGAAGCGGACTTCCCGGGTCGGTTCTATCTCGGCGTGGGACCGAGCCACGCCCCGCTGGTTGCCAAGAACCAGTTGGGAACCTGGCAGAAACCACTGGCGAAGTCGCGCAGCTATCTCGAGGAGATGGACGCGCTGGCGGCGCCCGTGCCCGTCGAACGCCGGGTGCTTTCCGCGCTGGGCCCGCTCGCACTGCGACTGAGCGCGGAACGAACCCTGGGCAGTATCCCGTATCTGGTCCCTGTCGCTCACACAGCATCCGCTCGGGAGACGCTGGGCGTCGCTCCGCTTCTCGCGCCGGAACTCGCCGTCGTGCTCGAACCCGACCTGGAACAGGCGCGGGCCCGCGCGCGTGAATTCCTGGCCGGCTATCTCGGCTACCCCAACTACACCGGTACTTTCCTGCGGACGGGCTTCAGCGAAAACGACCTGGTGAACGGTGGCAGCGATCGCCTGGTCGACGCGGTGTTCGGTCTCGGTTCGGTGGAGGCGATCGGCGCCCGCATCGACGAGCACCGCGCGGCGGGTGCGGACCATGTCGCGATCCAGGTGCTTCCGGTCGAGGGCCAGAACAGGGTCGACGTGCTCACGGCTATCGCCACGGAACGTGGGCTCATTCCGCCCGCGTAGGTCACGCTGGCGCCCGGGGTGGATGCCCCGACGACGCTGGTCTAGAGTGTGGTCACCGCTTGCCCGGAGCGGCCGCAAACGAGACGACACGAATGCAGAGCGAACCTGCGGACGATGGGATGAAACCCTTCCTGCTGCTGGCCACCCGGCCCGAGGACGAGGCCGCCGACGACGAGTACGGCGGATTCCTCCGTGCTGGAGGCCTGGCCCCGCGGCAGCTGCGCCGGGTGCGACTCGAATCGGCGCCCATGCCTGCCATCGGATTGGACGAGTTCTCGGGCATAATCGTCGGCGGCAGCCCGTTCAATGCGAGCGATCCGAGCGACATAAAGACGGATGTGCAGCGTCGCGTCGAGCGGCAGCTGGGAGAGCTGCTGGACGAAGTCGTGGCGCGGGACTTTCCCTTCTTCGGTGCCTGTTACGGGATCGGCCTGGTGGCAAGTCACCTCGACGGAGTCGTAGACGGCCGCTGGGCGGAAGCGCCGGGGCCGACGCGGGTCACGCTGACGGCCGAGGGTTTGGCCGACCCGCTGTTCGGGGTACTCAGTCCGGCCTTCGACGCATACGTCGGACATAAGGAGGCCTGCTCGGTGCTCCCGGAAGGAGGCGTGATGCTCGCGACGGGGCCCGACTGCCCGGTGCAAGCGTTCCGGGTGGGCCGGAATGTCTACGCCACGCAATTCCACCCGGAGCTCACCCGGGAGAGCCTCATCACCCGCCTCCGCATCTATCGCAATCACGGCTATTTCGATCCGAGCACGGTCGACGACGTTATCGCCACCGCCGGCACAGCTGCGGTGACCGAGCCGCCTCGACTGGTCAAGGCCTTCATTGACCGTTTTTCCTCGTAGCTGCCGTGGGGCTGCGGCGGTGGCTAGGGAGTTTGGTGCGTGGCTGGGGACGTCGCTGGCGGCGTGACGTGGCGCGGTACGAAGATAGCTCCGAAACTCGGTCTCACCGTGGTTGGCCGCAACCTGCTTCCACACACCCACATACAGACACGACATTCGGGTCGATCGAGGGAGAAGGAACCCCGGCAACTATGGCGCCTCTGCCGATACGGCCACAGTCCCCCGCCCATTATCGCAGCCGCCTCCGACACCGGTTCAGGGCGGTAAATTGCCAGACCAGGGCAAAAAAGTAGTGGACTTAAGTACGAAACTCAGGTAAAATGAGGATATGACAACAACCGTCGAGGCGGCACCACCGGGAACGGGAAACACCCCCGGCACACCGGCCGC
>NZ_JBFRFS010000022.1:0-21824 GCF_052114945.1 Glaciibacter sp. 2TAF33 | reverse complement strand
GGCTGGCCCGGCGGCCGACCCGGGGGACGCCGCGCCGGCGGCGCCGGGCGCCCGATGACGGTATCCCCGTTGTGCGCCAGGTGCGCCGCTCTGCGGCAGGCGTGCCACCCGCACAGCGGCGCAACTACCGCGCGATCCGGTGTCGCCTCCGCGAGGGTTGCCTTTCCGGTCGAGAATGCCCGTTTCGCCGGTCACTCTCGACCGGAGCTGCCACTCTCGGCGCCGTGCGGCGCCCGTCGCAGGGGCACTGGCGGTGCCGCTTGGCCTGTGCTCCGCGCTGCCCGGCCGCGGGCAGCCGCATGATCAACGGCGAGGTCTCATTCTGGTGGGGCCAGGCCGGGCGGCCGGCGCCGCGGCATCCGCTGCCCGGCTCGCTCCGCGCCGACGTTTGCATCGTCGGCGCCGGGTACACGGGCCTCTGGACCGCCTACTACCTGAAGAAGGCTGCGCCGACGCTGCGGATCGTGGTGCTCGAGGCGCGCTTCGCCGGTTATGGCGCGTCAGGGCGGAACGGCGGCTGGCTCACCAACTCGGTCACCGGCGGGCGTGAGCGGTACCTCGCCCGGTACGGGCGGCGCGGCGCCGGCGGCATGCAGTCCGCCATGAGCGACAGCGTCGACGAGGTGATCCGGGTCGCCGCGGCCGAGGGCATCGAGGCCGACATCGTCACGGGCGGCGAGTTCACGGTGGCCCGCAACCCCGCCCAGCAGGCGCGGCTCGAGGCCGCATTCCGGGCGGACCTGCCGTGGCGGGCAACGGATGTCCAGCTTCTCTCCGCGGCGGCGGCCCGCTCCCGCATCGACGTCGCGGGCGCCACGGGCGCGATGTGGCACCCGCACTGCGCCCGTATCCAACCGGCGAAGCTGGCCGCCGGTCTCGCCGCGACGGTCGACAAGCTCGGCGTGGAGATCTACGAGGACACCCGGGTCACCGGGATCCTGCCCCACCGGGCGCGAACCCGGCGCGGCGACGTGGAAGCCGAGTTCGTCGTGCGCGCAACCGAAGGCTTCACCGCGGCGATTCCCGGGCTGCACCGGGCCTGGCTGCCGATGAACTCCTCCCTCATCGTCACCCAGCCGCTCGGGCCCGAGTTCTGGGCCGGCATCGGCTGGGCCGGCCGGGAGACCCTCGGCGACATGGCGCACGCCTACATGTACGCGCAGCGGACCATCGACGACCGGATCGCGATCGGCGGGCGCGGCGTGCCGTACCGGTTCGGGTCCCGCACGGATGCCGACGGCCGGACCCCGGCGCACACCGTTCATGCCCTGCGCGGCATACTCGGCGAGTTCTTCCCTGCCGCCCGCGACGCCGCCATCGACCACGCCTGGTCGGGTGTGCTCGGCGTCCCGCGCGACTGGTCGGCGACCGTGGGGCTCGACCCACGGACCGGGCTGGCCTGGGCCGGCGGCTACGTGGGGACCGGGGTGACCGCGACGAACCTGGCCGGGCGCACCCTCGCCGACCTGATCCTCGGGAACGAGAGTGAACGCATCCGCTTGCCCTGGGTCAACCACCGGGTGCGCAACTGGGAGCCGGAGCCGCTGCGGTGGCTGGCGGTGACCGGGCTGTACCGGGCGTACGAGATGGCCGACCGGGCCGAGGCGGCCGGGCGCCCGACCACATCCCCGCTGGCCCGGCTCGCCGACCGCATCTCCGGCCGCGCCTGACCGTCCCTCGCCGAGAACGCACTCGTTGGGGTTATGAGGCCCGCATAACCCCAACAAGTGCGGTTTCGCGGGGCGGGAACCTCGACACGGGCGCGGCCCGCATGGTCTACTCATTGCATGGGCGTGGACCGCGAGGTCATCGATGAAGCCTTCCGCGAGGCGGAGGCGGCCGGAAGGTCGGCCGGCGTCATCGTGCGCGGCGCCGATCCGCGTGACATTCCCGCGGTGATCGGCCTGTTCGAGCGCACCTGGGGCGCCGGACGCAGCCCCGACCGCTCCATGCTGCTCGCCCTCGACTACGCCGGGAACACCGTGCTGGTGGCGACGTCGGGCGGCAAGACCGTCGGCGCGACCCTCGGCTTCCTCGGCTGGTCCGGCGGGATCCACCTGCATTCGCACATGGCGGCCGTGGTGCCGTGGCGGCGGAGCGGCGGCGTCGGCTATGCGCTCAAGCTGTACCAACGGGCCGTCTGCCTGGAGCGGGACGTGACCGAGGTGCGCTGGACATTCGACCCGCTGATCCGGCGCAACGCCCACTTCAACCTGGTCAAGCTCGGCGCCGAGGTGATCCAGTTCCTGCCCGACTTCTACGGCCGGCTCGATGACGTGATCAACGCGGGCGACCGCAGCGACAGGTTCGAAGTGCGCTGGCGGCTGGACTCCGACCGGGTGCACCGCTGCCTCGCCGGACGGCCCACCCTCGACTGGCCGAGCAACGACCGCCTGCCGCTCGACGTCGACTTCGAGCGGCTCCGCGCCGACGACCACGAGTCGGCCAGCCGCCTCCGCGACATCTCGCGCAGCGTGTTCGCGGCGGCGCTGACCGCGGGGAGGCGCCCGGAGCTGAACGCCGACAACGACTACGTCTTCACAACGGATGCCCCTGACGCGCCCCCGAGGACGTCCCACGTCGCCGCGGCCGGCGCCCCGACTGCCCCGACCGCCCCCACCGGCCAGGCTGCCCCGACCAACCAGGCCGCCCCGACCGCCCAGGGCGCCCAGACTGCCCCGACCAACCAGGCCGCCCCGACCGCCCCCACCGGCCACGCCGGCCAGGCCGAATCGCTCCCGTGAGGCTCAACTCGATCACCCTGCACCGGCTGGCCATGCCGCTGGTGCGCCCCTTCGAAACGTCGTTCGGCCGTCAGACGCAGCGGGTGGTGCTCCTGGCGCAGGTGCGCGCCGACTCCGGCGCGGTCGGCTGGGGCGAGTGCGTCGCGGGGGAGGGGCCGCTGTACAGCTCCGAATACGTCGACGGATGCGAGCACGTGATCCGGCATTACCTCGCCCCCGCCCTGCTGGCGGCGCCCCAGCTGACCGCGGAGTCGGTGGCACCGCTCCTGGCCTTCGTGGTGGGGCACCGGATGGCGAAGGCGGCGCTCGAGGTGGCCGTCCTCGATGCCGAGCTGCGCGCATCCGCCACCTCCTTCGGCAGCTACCTCGGCGCCGTCTCCGACTGGGTCGACTGCGGCGTCTCGGTCGGCATCAGCCCGGACATCGACACCCTGCTGGAGGAAGTGAGCGGATACGTGGGTGAGGGGTACCGGCGGATCAAGCTGAAGATCAAGCCGGGTTGGGACATCGACCCGGTCGCGGCCGTGCGGGACCTGATCGGTCCGGACGCGCTGCTCCAGGTCGACGCCAACACCGCGTACACCGGTGCCGACATCGCCCACCTGGGCAAGCTCGACGCGTTCGATCTGGTCCTCATCGAGCAGCCCTTCGCCGAGGAGGACATCGCCACCCATGTGCAGCTGGCGGCCACCATCGCCACCCCGGTGTGCCTGGACGAATCGATCGTCACCGCCGACGTGGCATTGGACGCCATCGAGCGCGGCGCGACATCCGTGATCAACATCAAGCCGGGGCGGGTGGGCGGCTACCTCGAGGCGGTGCGGATCCATGACCTCTGCACGGAGCTGGAGGTGCCGGTGTGGTGCGGCGGGATGCTGGAGACCGGCGTCGGCCGCGCGGGCAATGTGGCGCTCGCCGCACTGCCGGGTTTCACGCTGCCCGGCGACACGTCCGCGTCGCGCCGGTACTTCGCCGAGGACCTGGTCGAAGAACCCTTCGTGCTGGGCACCGGTGCGCACACCGGCCAGCTGCCGGTGCCGACCGGCCCCGGCACCGGGGTCACCGTGCGCGGGGACCTGGTGCGCGACTGGGCGCTCGCCGCTCCGATCGAGTTGCGGCCCTGAGCCGCGCCCGGCGCACGCTGGTCCTGAACCGGCCCTGCACGCGGGGCCGGTGCGACAGTAGGATTTGGCCATGAGTCCCCGTGACGCAGTCGACCCGGTAGCAGCAGCGCAGGCCGAGGCAGAGGCAGCGCTCGCCGCCGCCCGGGAAGCCCAGGCCGCCGCCGAGGCGGCAGTGCGGCGGGCAGCGGATGCTGAGGCCGCGGCCCGCCAGGTCGCCGCCGGTGAGCAGGCGGCAGCGGCCACGGCAGCGGCGCACACGGCCGGTGAGGGGACGGGACCGCCGACCGCGCCGGCGGCATCCGCTGCGCCCCTCGACGACGCCCACGTCGCCACCATCCGCGCCGGGTACGCCTTCGACGCGCCGGCGCTCGAGATCGGCGCCCTGGTCAACGGGTCGCCGCTGCCCGATGTGCCGGTGCGGATTCCGCTGGCCATGACCAACCGGCACGGACTCGTCGCGGGAGCCACCGGCACCGGCAAGACCCGCACGCTGCAGGTGCTCGCCGAGCAGCTGTCCGCCCACGGGGTCGCCGTTTTCGCCGCCGACATCAAGGGCGACCTGTCCGGTGTCGCGACGGCCGGCGAGGCCAACCCGAAACTCCTTGACCGCACACGCGGCATCGGCCAGGACTGGGAGGGCGCCGCCTTCCCCACCGAGTACTTCTCCCTCGGCGGCACCGGGCGGGGCATCCCGATCCGGGCGACGGTCGCGGGCTTCGGCCCGCTCCTGCTGGCCAAGGTCCTCGGCCTCAACGAAACGCAGGAATCGAGCCTCGGCCTGGTCTTCCACTACGCCGACGAGGCCGGCCTGCCGCTTCTCGACCTCACCGACCTCCGCGCGGTGCTCAGCTTCCTGGTCAGCGACGACGGCAAGGCCGAACTGACCGGCCTCGGCGGATTGTCCGGCGCCACGGTCGGGGTGATCCTCCGCGAGCTGATCACGTTCGCCGACCAGGGAGCGGATGTCTTCTTCGGCGAACCGGAGATCGACACCAGCGAGTTCCTGCGCACCGGCAGCGACGGCAGGGGCGTGATCAGCCTGCTCGAGGTGCCCGGAGTGCAGGACAAGCCGGCCCTCTACTCGACCTTCCTGATGTGGCTGCTCGCCGACCTGTTCAACGACCTGCCCGAGGTCGGCGACCTCGACAAGCCCAAGCTGGTGTTCTTCTTCGATGAAGCCCACCTGCTCTTCTCCGGCGCGAGCAAGGACTTCCTGGCGTCGATCACGCAGACCGTGCGGCTCATCCGCTCCAAGGGCGTCGGGATCTTCTTCGTCACGCAGTCGCCGAAGGACGTGCCGGGCGACGTGCTCGCCCAGCTGGGCTCCCGGGTGCAGCACCAGCTGCGCGCGTTCACGCCGGACGACGCCAAGGCCCTCCGCGCCGCCGTCTCGACCTACCCCAATTCGGGCTACGACCTCGAAGAGGTGCTCACCACGCTCGGCACCGGCGAAGCGATCGTCACGGTGATGAACGAGAAGGGCGCCCCGAGCCCGGTCGCGTGGACGCGGCTCCGCGCCCCGCAGGGCTCGATGACACCGACAGCGGATGCCGAGATCGACCGTTCCGTCGCCGCGTCACCGCTCTCGGCCAGGTACGGAACTGCGATCGACCGGGACTCCGCCCGCGAGATGCTCGCCGCGAAGCTCGAGGCGGCGCACAGCGCGGCCGTCGCGGCGGAAGCCTCGGAGCAGGCCGAACTCGACCGGGCCAGGGCCGCCGCCGAGCTGGAGAAGCAGCAGGACGAGATGGCCGCGCAGCAGGCGCGCGCGGACAAGAAGGCGCAGGCCGAATACGACCGCCTGATGAAGCGCACGCAGGGAAACCCCCGCAGTCGCACCACGACCCGGTCCGGGTCGGCCGACAAGTCGGTGCTGGAGCAGGTGCTCGGCTCCTCGGTGACCAAGACGATCCTCACCGGCGTCGTGGCCGGAATCTTCGGGACCCGGCGCCGGCGCTGACCGCGGGCAGCTCGGGCCCCTCAGTGGCGTTCGAACCAGAATGGCAGTTCCGGCCGCTCCCGCCTGAGTTCCAGCAGCGTCATCGGCTCCGGCACCCGCTCGACCGGCACCCCGAGCACATCGGCCACTGTCTCCATCGCCTCGCGGGACCAGAACTGTCCGCGCATACGCAGCAGCAGGCATCCGTTGGGGTCGGTCAGGAAGAGCTGGGACTGCGTGTCGAGGGCACCGCTCCGGTACAGCTCCAGTATCACGATGCCGCCGATGTCGTTGCGCGCGAAGGTACTCACGCGCCCGAAGAAGCCACGCTCGGTCACGGCGGCGCGGTCAACCCAGATCACGGCGCGCAGGGCGGCGACCAGCCCGGAGGCGAAGATGATCGTGACCACGACCTGCGCGGTGAGAACGACGGGCCACACCCCGTCCGGGATGGTCAGCCAGTACAACGCGCCGAACAGCGGGGTGACCAGCGCCACGAAGGCGACACTGGCCTGTTTGAGGAGATGCCCGTGGGGTCGCAGAGCGTGGACGTGCCTCGTGCCGATCCCCGCGACGATCACCCTTCCCCGATTCCCCCTCGTGGTGTACTCAGAGTATGCCCCCATCAGAGGCGGTGGCAGACTCCGTTTGGGGGACACGCCGCGGGAGTCTTAATCGACGATCTCCAGCGTGTTGAACCCGCGCTCGAACCAATGGAGCAGATTCGGATGGACGCGGCTCAGTTCGTACAGGGTCATCGGCTCCGGCACCCGCACGACCGGCGCCCCGAGCTCCTCGACCATCGTGTCCATGGCGGAGTCCGGCCAGCAGTGTCCGGTCAGGCGCAGCAGCAGGTCGCCACGGTGGCCGAGGACGAACAGCTGCGGTTGCAGGTCGAGGGACCCGCTGCGGTAGAGATCCAGGCGAAGGACGCTCCCCACGGAGTTGAGGGGTACCACGCGCAGCCGGCCCAGGCAGTCGCGGCTGGTGAAATCGCTGCTCCCCACGGAGATGCGCAGCAGGTAGAACGACCCGACACCCGCGCAGAACAGGGCGGTGAGGATGAGCTGTGCGGCCAGGACCTTGGGCCAGCCGCCGGCGCTGACGGTCAGCCAGTAGAGCACGCCGAAAATCGGCACCAGCAGGGCGAGGATCGCCACGAACCACTGCGAGTACAAGTCCTGGTGGGGGCGCAGGATCACCACCGGTGCCCGTCCGAGTGGTTCGCAGGTCACTCTTCCCCCCAATGCTCATTGCAGAGTCTGCTGCATTTCGTCCGGGACGCGTAGCCACCTTTAAGGGGACAAAAACGGATGCCGTGTCTCGCGTCGGACGGGTCAGGCGCGGGTGAAGCGCACCCGCCAGACCTCGGGGCCGCGCTCGACGTAGCTCACTTCGAACGCACCGGGCTGGCCCTGTTCGAGTTCGGCGAGCATCCGTTGCGGGTCGTGGGGTTCCAACACGTCCAGGGCGGCGCCGGCCGGGAGGGCGCCGAGCGCGCCGAACACGGCGGCATGCCGCACCGCCTTGGGAACGAGACGCGCGTCGAGCGTGACAACCTCAGTGGCCGGCGAGGCATCCGTTGCCTCTCGCGGCTTGCCGAACACGACGGGTTCGGGGTGATGGTCCCGGGTCTCGGGGGCTATCAGCTTGGCCACCGTCAGCAGTACCACCGCGTCCTCGACGGCTTCGAGGGAGTGCCGGGAGTCGGGGATCGTGAGCAGGTCACCGCGCCAGCCGGACCAGGACGCATCGCCGGCGGCGAGGACGACACGGCCCTCCAGCACCTGCAGGGTGGCCTCGCCGGTGTTCTCGTGTTCCTCGAGCCGCTGGCCGGCCTGCAACGCGATGAGGGTCTGCCTCAGCACGTGCTCGTGGCCGCCGTACAGGGTTTCGGCGCTCCGCCCGCTGGCCGCCCCGCGGGCGCGGTCGAGCAGGTGGCGGGCCAGGGCGGTGAGCGACTTCTTCTGCATCGGGGACTCTTCTTCTTCCATTTCCCTCATGCTGGGGCACCGTTCGCCCGGTGTCAACGGCGGCGGGGTCGCTCGCGCCCCTCTCCGGGGCCGCTCGCTCCCTGCCCGGGACCGCTGCCCTATGAGCGCCTGAGCGCCTGGGCGGCCGGGCTGTCGGACAGCCGGGCTGTCGAACTGCCGGGGCGTCCGGGCAGCCGCGCTGTCGTTTTGGTCGTGTCGTCGCGGGCGATCCCCCATCCGTTCGCGCTGAGGATTAAGCCTCGCGCGGATGGCAGGCCCTCAGCGTGAGGCGAAATCCTCAGCGCGAGTCGGGACAGCCGCCGACGTGGCGGGGTCAGCACCCGATCTGAACGAACGTCGAGCACAGCCCCCATCTGAACGAACGTCGAGCGCAGCCCCCGTCTGAACGAAGGTCGAGTACGGTCCCCGTCGGGCACTGTCCCGGTCGCGGCGTGCATAACTCCTGCAATTCGTGACCAGCGGATGACTGCTTCCGCGCGATTTCGCGACAGTCGCTGGCGGGCGCGGGCATTTTGCAGGAGTTACGCACACCGCACACGGCGGCACGCCGCCCACCGCACACGGCGGCGCGCCGCACACCGCACACACCAAGGTCGCCCCTCGTGGTGTCTGACGCCGGCGGCAGGCGTGGACGCGCGCACGCCTATCCCAATTGGCGGAGAATGGGGGATTCGAACCCCCGAGGGCTTTCACCCAACACGCTTTCCAAGCGTGCGCCATAGGCCACTAGGCGAATTCTCCTGGCCGGCCACTCCCCGAAGGGGAACGGCCTAGAGAATCTTACCTGTTTCCGGAGCTCGCCGCCGCCGCACCCCCAGCACGCCCGAGTAACCGGAATGCGAGTGCGCCGGCCACGAGCACCAGCATGGTCACTGCCCACGCCGCCAGCAGCAGGATCCCCAGCTCGTCGGTGCGGGATTCTGAGGGGGCGAGCGACTGCCCGGCCAGCACCACGTTGTCCCCCGCCCTCATTTCAACTGTCGCAAACCGCACTCCGTCCGACGGCTGCCACGACACGTGGTTGCGGCCCTGGGCCCGGGCCGCATCCAGCACGCCTTTCGGCACCTCGGCGAGTTCACCGCCGAGGTAGCCGTTTCCGGATTGGGCGGCATCCGCTGTGTCGAACACCACCACGAAGGGCGCGAGGCTCGTCTCAAGGTCGACCCGCGGGAGCGCATCGAGTGTGTCGGACCGGCCGTCGGCCAGCTCGGTCGCCACCTGGCTGGCGAGGCGCCAGCCGGCGTCGTCGGCGCCCTGCCGCTCGATCTGCTGCGCCGTCACGTAGACGGCGCCCAGCAGGACGGTGGCCAGGACGGCCGCAGCCGCGGCGCCCGCGAGAACGAAACCGTTCCTGTTCATGCCTGAACACTAAGCCCGACCGGCGGTCACCGGCCCCAGTTCACCGCCTGATTTTGGGCCTACCGCTGATCCCTCTAAACTGGATGCTGGCTCCTCGCGTGGCGCCATCCAGGCCAACTCCCCCAGGACGGAAACGTAGCAAGGGTAACCGGGCTCTGGCGGGTGCGCGAGGAGTCCTTTTTTTGGGTAGTTACACAAGAACTATTGCGCAATAGTTCTTGTGTAATTAGTGTGAGCGGATGGCAGAACCAACGGACGCCAGGTCGCGCAACGTCATCGCCCTCACGACCGCGAAGCAGATGCGCGCGCTCGCGCATCCGCTGCGGATGCAGGTGCTCGGTGAACTACGCGTCAACGGTCCCCGCACCGTCGGGGCACTGTCCGAAATATTCGACGAGGCGCCCGGGACCCTGAGTTACCACCTCGGCAAGCTTGCCGAGTTCGGTTTCGTCGAGGAAGCGCCCGGGCATTCAACCGACCGCCGCGAACGTTGGTGGCGATCGGCGCACGACGCCACCAACCTCCAGGCTCCGTGTGCGAACGCCCCGGCGGCCGAGCGGCACGCCTCCGCCGCGGTGCGGCACCAGATCGTCGACGTGTACTCGGCCACCCTGCATCGCGCGATCGACGCAGCCGAGGAACTGCCGCGGGAATGGGCGGACGCGGCCGTGTCGAGTGACGCCTTCGCCTTCCTGACGCCTGCGGAGCTGGCCGAGGCCAGCGCCGAACTGAGCGCCGTCGCCGAGAAGTGGTACGACCGCGGCACGCGCGGACGCGCCGGCACGGAGCCGGTGCAGATCATCGTCCACGCCTTCCGTCGGCCATGACAAGGGTTGGTGGACGGTGCGTGACATGAACAACACGACGACGGATGCCGCCGGCAAAGCCAGCGGGTCTGCCGGCGGCTCCGAGACACCACGGACGGCCGCGGGCCGGACCACCCGTGCCGGCCGCGCTCCGGGCGGCCGCCAGCGGCTCCTTCCGCTGGTCGGCCTGCTGTCGGCCCAGGGGCTGTCCCTCGCCGGCAACGCCATCACCATGATCGTGGTCCCGCTGTATGTGCTCCACGACACCGGGTCGGTGCTCGCCACCGGTGTCGCCGGCGTGTTCGCCACCGTCCCGGTCATCCTCGGGGGTGCGTTCGGGGGAGTCCTGGTCGACCGGCTCGGGTTCCGTCTTGCCGGCATCATCGCCGATCTGGCCAGCGGTGTCGCGGTGCTCGCGATCCCCGTGCTTGCCGCAACGGTGGGCCTCCCCTTCTGGGCCCTGCTGGCGCTGGTCTTCCTCAGCGGCGTGCTCGACACCCCCGGGAACACCGCCAAGGCCGCGCTGCTGCCGGACCTGGCGGAAGCCGGCGGCGTCGCGATCACCCGGGCGACCGGTGCCCAGTCCGCGATCTCGCGCAGCGCCTCAATGGTCGGTGCGGCGGGTGCAGCGGTTGCCGTCGTCTGGCTGGGACCACTGAACTCGCTGCTGCTCGACGCCGCCACCTTCGCCGTCTCGGCCGTGCTGCTCTGGGCGTGCGTGCCGGCCGGGGCCAGTGCTGCGACCCCCACCGCAACCGGCGCCGCAACCGGCGCCCCGGCGGGCGGGAGCTACTGGCGGGAGCTCGGCGACGGCATCCGCTTCCTCACGTCGTCACCGCTGATCCGCAACCTGGTGCTGATGATCGTGATCACGAACAGCTTTGACGCGGCCGGTATGACGGTGCTGAAGCCGGTCTACGCGGCGACCATCAGTCCCGACGGTGCCCTGTTCGGCGTGATGGTCGCGTGCTTCGCGTTCGGCGCGCTCACCGGTGCGGGCCTGTTCGGCTGGTTCGGGCACCGGCTGCCGCGACGCGGAACGCTCGTGGTGTGCTTCCTGCTCGCCGGAGCGCCGCCGTATTTCGCGATGGCCGCCGACCTGCCACTCCCTCTGCTGTTCACGGTGCTGGCGCTCGCCGGCTTGTCTGCCGGTTCGATCAACCCGCTGTTGTCGACTGTGTTGTACGAGCAGATCCCCCGTGAGATGCGTGCCCGCGTGCTCGGTGCGCTCACGACCGGCGTGTCGGCCGGGATGCCGATCGGTGCGTTTTTCGGCGGCCTCGCGGTCTCCGCGGCCGGATTGGTGCCGACCCTGCTCGTGGTCGGCGGAACCTATGCCGTTGTCACGCTGGCGCCGCTGGTCGGCAGCTCCTGGCGGGCGCTGGAACGGGCCCCCATCCCCGCCCCGGACGAACCGGGCGAGGGTATGGCACCGGCCCCCAGTTCATAACTCCTGCAAAACGCACGACACGGTCGGGGGGAACCGCGGATTCCCGCGCCACCCGAGACAACTCGCCACAGTCTGCAGGAGTTATGCACCCGCAGCCGTCGCGACGTCGGCCGAAGTCGCGCACATGCCGGCCTGGCGGGCGCGAAAGCGCCGATTCCTAGCCGCGAGCCGCCGCCGACCATAGGCTGGAGGCGCAACTCGATGTCACAGGCGTGTGCTGGGAGGCACCCATGGTCGAATCGTCCGGAACCGCCAGCACCGCTCGTGAGGCTCCATGGCCCGCGAGGGAACCGGCCCCCCTGAGTGACGCGGCGATCGCACATATCGACGCCTGGTGGCGGGCCGCCAACTATCTCGCGGTCGGGCAGGTCTACCTCCTCGACAACCCGCTGCTGCGAGAGCCGCTCACCCGCGAGCACATCAAGCCGCGGCTGCTCGGCCACTTCGGCACCGTGCCCGGCCTCAATCTGGTCTACGCGCACCTGAACCGCGCCATCAGGGAGCGCCGGATCAGCACACTGTACGTGGCAGGCCCCGGGCACGGCGGCCCGGGCATGGTCGCCAACGCCTACCTCGACGGAACGTACAGCGAGGTGTACCCGCACATCGACCAGACCGTGGACGGCATGCGCCGGCTGTTCCGGCAGTTCTCCTTCCCCGGCGGCATCCCGAGCCACGTCGCCCCGGAGACGCCCGGGTCGATCCACGAGGGCGGTGAGCTCGGCTACTCTCTCAGCCACGCCTTCGGTGCCGCCTTCGACAACCCCGGCCTGCTGGTCGCCTGTGTCATCGGTGATGGCGAGGCCGAGACCGGCCCGCTGGCCACCAGCTGGCACTCCAACAAGTTCCTCGACCCGGTCGAGGACGGTGTCGTCCTCCCGATCCTGCACCTGAACGGATACAAGATCGCCAACCCCACCGTGCTCGCCCGCATCCCGGAGGAGGAGCTCCTCGACCTGATGTGGGGCTACGGTTACAAGCCGCACCTGGTCTCCGGCGGGTTCGACGGCGAAGACCCGCTCCTCGTGCACCGCCGCATGGCCGAGACCCTCGATACCGTGCTCGACGAGATCGCCGAGATCAAGCGTCTCGGCCACCAGGCAACGGATGCCGCAGCGCGCGACCCGCAGGCCGCCACGGACCAGCCCCCGGACGCCGACGCCGACTTCGAGGCCACCCGCCCGCGCTACCCGATGATCATCCTCCGCACCCCCAAGGGCTGGACCTGCCCACCGGTGGTCGACGGCCTGCCGGTCGAGAACACCTGGCGCGCCCACCAGGTTCCGCTGGCGAACGCACGGGACACCGAGGAGCACACCCGCATTCTCGAGGGCTGGATGAAGAGCTACCGCCCCGAGGAATTGTTCGACGAGTCGGGCCGGGTGCGGCAGGACATCTCAGCCCTCGCGCCGGACGGCGAGCTGCGCATGAGCGCGACGCCGCACGCGAATGGCGGCCAGTTGCGTGAGGACCTCCGGCTCCCCGACTTCCGCGACTACGCAGTCGACGTTCCGGCGCCCGGCGGCAGCACGTCAGAGGCGACCAGGGTGCTCGGCCAGTGGCTGGCCGACGTGATCCGCGACAACCCGCACACGTTCCGCATCTTCGGGCCAGACGAGACAGCCTCGAACCGCCTCGCCCCGGCGGTGTACGAGTACACCGGCAAGCAGTGGAACGCCGAGACCTGGCCGGTCGACGAGCACCTCGTGCGTGCCGGCCGGGTGATGGAGATGCTCTCCGAACACCAATGCGAGGGTTGGCTCGAGGGCTATCTGCTCACCGGTAGGCACGGCCTGTTCAACTGCTACGAGGCGTTCATCCACATCATCGATTCCATGTTCAACCAGCACGCGAAGTGGCTGGAGGCGTCCCGCAAGATCCCCTGGCGGCGCCCGGTCGCGAGCCTGAACTACCTGCTCTCCAGCCACGTCTGGCGTCAGGACCACAACGGCTTCAGCCACCAGGACCCCGGTTTCATCGACCTGGTCATGAACAAGAAGGCCGAAGTCGTGCGGGTGTACCTGCCGCCGGACGCCAACACCCTGCTATCCACCTACGACCACTGCCTTCGCTCCACCGACTACGTCAACGTCGTCGTGGCCGGCAAGCAGCCGCAGGCCAACTGGCTCACCATGGACGAGGCGATCGCCCACTGCACCCGGGGGATCGGCATCTGGGAATGGGCGGGGACCGAGGGTGACGGACGAAAGCCCGGCGGCGCCGAGCCCGACGTTGTGCTGGGCTGCGCGGGCGACGTGCCGACCCTCGAGACGCTGGCGGCGGCATCCGTTCTGCGGGACGAGCTTCCGGAGCTCAGGGTGCGCTTCGTCAACGTGGTGGACCTGATGCGGCTCCAGGACCCGCGCGAGCACCCGCATGGGCTGGACGACGCCGAGTTCGATGCCATATTCACCACCGACAAGCCGGTGATCTTCGCCTATCACGGGTATCCGTGGCTGATCCACCGGCTCACCTACCGCCGCGCCGGGCACCCCAACCTGCACGTGCGCGGGTACAAGGAGAACGGGACCACCACCACGCCGTTCGACATGGTGATGCTGAACGACCTGGACCGGTACTCCCTCGTGATCGACGTGATCGACCGGGTGCCGGGGCTGGGTGCGCGGGCCGCCGGGCTTCGGCAGCGGATGCAGGACGCCCGCCTCCAGGCTCGGCAATACACCCGCGAACACGGCGAGGACATTCCCGTGGTCGCCGAGTGGTCGTGGGGCGGCGGCGGCGGCGTCTCCCAGGAGGACGCGCAGGAAACCGTGAACGGCGGCGGCGATACCGGCGCAGACAACGCCTGAGCGGCCCGCCTCATGTCGAGCGCGCGGACACCGGGTCCGACGCCGGGCGACGGGGGCTGCGGGATCCGCTCGACCCGGAACCGGCCTGGGCGCGCAGAATCGCGCCGGGCACCCGATATTTCGCGCGCCCGGCGCACTATCGGGTGCCCGGCGCGTCGGGCATCAGAAATATCGCGCGCCAGGCGACAATTTCGGGTGCCGGCCGAGCGGATGCGCCCGGGGTCCGGTGTCCAGCTGGGGAACAAGGGTTGGTGCCCGCGCCACATCCACCGCAATCCCCGCGCACAAAGCCCCCGGCGGGCGCATTCCCAGCGCGAGTGCGATTGAATGGACAACGTGTCGAAGAGCATCTACATCACATCCGCTGAGGGAAACACCGGAAAGTCGACGATCGCTCTCGGGGTGCTCGACACTCTCTCGCACTCGGTGCAGCGCGTCGGCGTCTTCCGGCCGATCGCCCGATCCACCATCGAGCGCGACTATGTCGTCGAACTCCTGCTGAAGCACGACACCGTCGAACTCTCTTACGAGGACTGCATCGGCGTCACCTACGACGAGGTGCGCGACGACGCCGAGGCCGCCCTGTCGCTCATCGTTCGCCGCTACAAGGCGGTCGAGGCGCAGTGCGACGCCGTGGTCATCCTCGGGTCCGACTTCACCGACGTCGGCAGCCCCACCGAGCTCGGCTACAACGCCCGCATCGCGGCCAACCTCGGCGCCCCGGTGCTGCTCGTGCTCGGCGGCCGCACCGCTCACGGCTCGGGCGAGCGACTCGGCCAGGCCGATGCGCGCACCCCGCACGAGATGGGCGACATCGCCGGCACCTCGATCGCCGAACTGTCCCACGCCCACGCCAGCGTGCTCGCCATCGTCGCCAACCGAGCGGATGCCCACCAGCTCGACGAGATCACCGAGGCCATCGAGGCGGTCAGCGCCGGACTCCCGGTGTGGGCGATCCCCGAGGACCCCTACCTCGTCGCACCCAGCATGCAGTCGATCATGGACGCCACCGACGGCGAACTGATCAAGGGCGAACCCGCCCAGCTGGCCCGGGAGGCCCTCGGCGTCGTGGTTGCCGGCATGAGCATGGTCAACGTGCTGCCGCGGCTGATCCAGGGCGCGGTGCTCGTGGTCGCCGGCGACCGCACCGAGGTGCTCCTTGCCGCGATGATGGCGCAGGCATCCGGCACATTCCCCTCGATCGCCGGCATCGTGCTGAACGGCGGGTTTGAGCTGCCTGAGCCGATCGAGCAGCTCCTCGACGGCCTGCCGCAGTCGCTGCCGATCATCCGCACTCAGCTCGGCACCTACGACACCATCGTCGCGATCACCCGCACCCGCGGCCGGCTGGCGGCCGACTCGCAGCGCAAGTACGACGCGGCGCTGGCGTTGTTCGAGAAGCACGTGGACGCATCCACTCTGCTGGAACGGCTGAACGTCGCGACCACCACGGTGATGACCCCGCTGATGTTCGAGTACACCCTGCTCGAACGGGCACGGTCGACGCGGCGGCACATTGTGCTCCCAGAGGGCGAGGACGACCGGATCCTCCGCGCCGCGCACACCCTGCTGGCCCGGGACGTGGCCAGGCTCACGATCCTCGGCGAGACCTTCGAGGTACGCTCGCGGGCGATCGAGCTCGGCCTCGACATCTCGAAGGCCGAGGTGCTGTCATCGCACGACCCGGTGCTCGTGATGCGGTTCGCGGAGGAATACGCGCGAGTGCGCGCGCACAAGGGCATGACGGTCGAGAAGGCACGGGAGATCGTGAGTGACGTCTCCTACTTCGGCACCATGATGGTGCACCTCGGGCTGGCGGACGGCATGGTGTCCGGGGCCACGCACACCACCGCGCACACCATCAAGCCCGGGTTCGAGATCATCAAGACCAGGCCCGGCGTCTCCGTGGTGTCGTCGGTGTTCCTGATGCTGCTCGAAGACCGGGTGCTGGTCTACGGCGACTGCGCCGTGGTGCCGGACCCCGACGCCTCCCAGCTCGCCGACATCGCCATTTCCTCCAGCGCGACGGCCGAGCAGTTCGGCATCGACCCTCGAGTCGCGATGCTGTCGTACTCCACCGGCTCCTCCGGTTCCGGGGCGGATGTCGACAAGGTGCGCGAGGCGACCGCGCTGGTGCGCTCCCGCCGGCCCGACCTGCCGGTCGATGGGCCGATCCAGTACGACGCCGCAGCGGATGCCGCGGTGGCGGCGTCGAAGATGCCCGGCTCGGCTGTTGCGGGGCGGGCGACCGTGTTCATATTCCCGGACCTGAATACGGGCAACAACACCTATAAGGCGGTGCAGCGGTCGGCCGGGGCCGTCGCGATCGGTCCAGTGCTGCAGGGATTGAACAAACCGATCAACGACCTCTCGCGGGGCGCGCTGGTGCAGGACATTGTGAACACGGTCGCGATCACCGCGATCCAGGCGGCTGGAGCATCCGCATGAGCACCGTCTTCGTCGTGAACTCCGGGTCGTCGTCGATCAAGTACCAGGTGGTCGATCTCGACACCTCCAGGGCCCTGATCAGCGGCCTGGTCGAGCGGATCGGCGAGCCGGGCTCCGCGGTGTCCGACCACCACATCGGCATGAGCATCGTGCTGGCCAAGCTCGGCGACCTCGGTGCGGGCATCCTCGCCGTCGGGCACCGCGTGGTTCACGGCGGGAGCGACTTCACCGGCCCGACCCTCATCGATGACGAGGTCGAGCGTGACATCGAGTCACTGTCCCGCCTCGCGCCGCTGCATAACCCGGCCAATTTGCTCGGTATCCGGGCCGCCCGCGCCGCCCTGCCCGACGTGCCGCACGTGGCCGTGTTCGACACGGCGTTCCACCAGAGCATGCCGCCGGCCGCGTACACGTACGCGATTCCCACCGCGCTCGCCGAGGAGTACAAGGTGCGCCGCTACGGTTTCCACGGCACGTCGCACAAGTTCGTCTCCGAGCGCGCCGCCGAACTTCTCGGACGGCCTCTCGCTGAGGTTCGCACCATCGTGCTGCACCTGGGGAACGGGGCGTCGGCCACGGCGATCGCCGGCGGCCGGTCCGTCGACACCTCGATGGGGCTCACCCCCCTGCAGGGGCTTGTCATGGGCACCCGTTCCGGCGACATCGACCCCGCCGTGGTCTTCCACCTCAACCGGGCAGCCGGCATGTCCGTCGATGAACTCGATACCCTTTTGAACCGCCAGAGCGGGCTCCTGGGCCTCACCGGCATGAACGACATGCGCGACGTCCAGGCTGCGGCGATCGACGGCAACGAGCGGGCCGAACTGGCCCTGCAGGTCTGGCGGCATCGCATCCGTCATTACATCGGCGCGTATTACGCACAACTCGGCGGACTCGACGCCCTGGTCTTCACCGCCGGGGTGGGGGAGAACAACGCCCTCTTGCGGCGCCGGGCGGTCGCCGGGCTGGGCCATATCGGCATCGAGATCGATGCCGACCGCAACGAGCTGGTCTCGAAGGAGGCGCGCGTCATCTCGCCGGAGGGCGCCCCAGTCACGGTGATGGTCATCCCCACCAACGAGGAACTGGAGATCGCGCGGCAGGTCGCGTCAGTGGTCTAGCTGGTCTCGCCTGTCGGTGCTCCAGTTGCGGCTTCCGCCCAGCGTCCAGCGCACCCGCGGGCAGCCGGCTCCCCGCGGGCGGGCGTGCGCAACTGCGGGGATTCGTGCCCGAGCGCCCGATTTCGGGCCTGATTCGGGTGATTTCCGAAAAATCCCAGCGGTTGTGCACGTCAGCGGGCACGCTGACCGATTGCGCCCGCAATTCGGCGCCGTCACCACCAGCGCCCCGCCGTTTCTGATCAGTCGCAGAGCATCTGGCCGTCGCCGTGCGCAACAGCGGGGATTTTCTGCTAAACGCCCGATTTCGAGCCGGATCCGGGTGATTCCCGAAAAATCCCAGCGATTACGCACGCACTGCGGGCGAGCGGGATAAATGCGCCCCCATCGGGACACCATCGATCAGCGTTGCGTCGATTTCCGTGGTGACGGACGCTCGGCGTCCCGCACCATTTGGGTGATCGTGTGCAGCGTCTGTGGCCAGCCTTCGAATATATGCGGCCGGCCGATTCGCAGTACCCGTATGCCCTGTCCTTCGGCGATCAGGTCTTTAGTTCTGTCCGGGAGAAATCGCTCGGGCCCGTGCCATTGTTCCCCGTCCGTCTCGACGGCCACGCAGTCATTGACCAGCAGATCGAAGTGCCCGGCTCCAGCCACGAAGAATTGCGTCGTCACCCGGAACCCGGCGCGCACTACTCGAACCCGGGTGTGGGTCTCGTAGCCCGATTGTGCGCCACGATCGACCTGGGTAAGCACCGCACTGAGTCGCTCCGGCGCACGGGCGAGGAGTTCGGAAAAGTCGGTCTCGGTGATGAAGCGCAGGTGTAGCGCAGATTCCACGCTCGCCAGCGCATCGTCCGGCGGCAGGCACCTGATTGCCATCAGCATCGCGTCGAGTGCGGAGACTTCCAAGGGCGCTGCCCAATCTCGGCGGGTCCCCGCCCGGTGAACTATCGCGCCCGGGGTCTGCCGCTTGTGGTGGAAGCGCGGGTCGATTCTGAGATGCAGCTTCGGCCGGTCGATGCCCGACCACACTCCATGCTTCGCCAAAACGGAGAGGCAGTCGATCGCTCCGCCCGCGCGGGCCGCTCGGACGAGACTGCTGTCCAGGTGCGTGCATGCGTAGACACCGCGGGTTACCCGTTGAATGGCACCCGACCCAACCAGCGCAGACAGCGCGCGTCTCGTGAACCCACGGGCCTCAAGCTCCCGGGCGGATGCGACGTGACCCGCGTCACACAGGGCTCTCGATAGTTCGGACATGCCAGCAGGATGGCCTCCGGCATCCCTTCGAAACGGGAGTGCATTCCGATTGGTGGACTAAAGCAGTCTCCGATGCCTTGTGCATAACTCGCCGGCCGGGGCGCTCTGTCAGCGGAGCCAAGTACGATTGCATCGTGGTTACCGCCCTATATCGCCGCTACCGGCCAGAGACGTTCGCCGAGATGATCGGTCAGTCGCAGGTGACCGAACCGCTCATGACGGCCCTGCGCACCAATCGGGTGAACCACGCGTACCTGTTCAGCGGTCCGCGCGGCTGCGGCAAGACCACGTCGGCGCGCATCCTCGCCCGCTGCCTGAACTGCGTCGAGGGCCCCACCGACACCCCCTGCGGAGTCTGCCCGAGTTGTGTCGAACTGTCGCGCGACGGCAGCGGATCGCTCGACGTCGTCGAGATCGACGCGGCCAGCCACAACGGCGTCGATGACGCCCGGGACATCCGTGAGCGCGCGATCTTCGCTCCCGCCCGCGATCGCTACAAGATCTTCATCCTCGACGAGGCGCACATGGTGACGCCGCAGGGCTTCAACGCGCTGCTCAAGATCGTCGAGGAGCCGCCGGAGCACATCAAGTTCATCTTCGCGACGACCGAACCCGAAAAGGTGATCGGAACCATCCGCTCGCGTACCCACCACTACCCGTTCCGGCTGGTGCCGCCGGCCCAGATGCTCGAGTACGCACAGACCCTCTGCGACAGTGAGGGCATCACGGTTGCGCCCGGCGTGCTGCCGCTGGTGGTGCGCGCCGGCGGTGGTTCGCCGCGCGACACCCTGTCCCTGCTCGACCAGCTGATGGCCGGCTCCGACGACAAGTCCGTCGAATACGAACGCGCGGTCGCCCTGCTCGGTTACACCCACGCATCCCTGCTCGACGACGCCGTCGACGCCATTGCCGCGCGGGACTCGGCTGGCGCCTTCGACGCCGTCGACCGCGTCATCCAGACCGGGCAGGATCCCCGCCGCTTCGTCGAGGACCTTCTCGAACGCATGCGTGACCTCATCATCGTCGCCGCCACTTCGGCGACAGGGGCTGCCGCCGTTCTGCGCGGCGTCCCGCAGGACGAACTCGACCGCATGGCCGTGCAGGCGGCGAAGTTCGGGCCGACCGAGCTGTCCCGCACGGCGGACATCCTGAACGCCGCCCTCACCGAGATGACCGGCGCCACCTCGCCGCGCCTGCACCTCGAACTCATGGTCGCGCGCGCGCTCATCCCCGGCAGTGACGACTCCACCCGCGGCGCGCTCGCCCGCGTCGAACGGCTCGAGCGCCGCATCGGCGTTGCCGGCAACACCGAAGCCACGACGGATGCCGGCATGCGGCCGACCGCGCCGGTCGCCGCGAGTGAGTCCGAGGTTCCGGCCGGCCGCGGCTCGGCTGGTCAACCTGCTCCGGGGTCAGTCACGCCGGGGGCATCGGGGGCATGGCCGACCGTCACCCCTCCGACGTCCGCCGCGGCAGGGGCACCCGCCGCCCAGCCCGCTTCGGCAGCCCAACCAGCCGAGCCGGCTTCGGTCGGGCGGCCCGCGCAGCCAGCCCAGCCCGCTTCGGCGGCCCAGGCCGCGCCGCCCGCTTCGGCCTCCACGCCTGAACCAGCCAGGTCATCGGCCTCGCCCGCCGCTGCACCGGAGGCCGCAGGTCACGGGACCGAACCAGGCGGCATTTCACCGGCCGCTCCGGCGACGCCGGTCGGACCCGTCACCCTGCAGCAGATCAAGGACGCCTGGCCCCTGGTGCTCGAGGCGGTCAAGGCCGCGAAAATGAACGCCTGGCTGGTCGTGTTCACCGCGAGCCTGCTCGAACTGCGCGGCGACGACGTCCTGGTCATTTCGTTCCCGAACGAAGCGGACTACACCCGTTTCAAACAGCCGCACCCCACCGAAAAGGGCGTCAGCGAATTCCTGCGTGAGGCGATTATCGACGTCCTCGGCCTCCGGGTGAAGTTCATCGCCAAGGTCGACGCGGGTCCAACCGACCCCGCTCCCGGGCAGCCCGCCGTGCGCATCGGCTCACCCACCCCGGCGGATGAGACCTCGACCGGTCCGACGGGTGGGTCTCCAGCGGATGCCGCGTCTTCCTCCGGTGGTTCCACACCCGGATCCGGTGCGGTTGCCGTCACCTCCGGCTCCCCCGGGGTCGGCTCGGGCGTCGCCGCGGCCACTGGTCGCCCGAGCGCGGTCACCGGACGGCCGGGCGCGGCCGCTGGAACGCCGACAGCCTCGAGCGGTTCGAGCGCGGTCACCGGACAGCCGGGCGCGCCGACCGGAACGCCGACAGCCTCGAGCGGTTCGAGCGCGGTCACCGGACGGCCGGGCGCGCCGACCGGAACGCCGACAGGAACAGCGCCGACAGCGACGACGGGAACGTCCACCGGTTGGGCCACCGTTGCCATCCCGGGGTCCGCCACCGCGACGATGGAAGCGCCCGACCCGGAGCCGCCATTCGACGAAGAACCGCCGTTCGACGACGTGCCTCCGCCCTTCGACGACGACGTGCCGCCCGACATCGAAGCGGTGTTCAGCGAGCCGTCGGCGGCGCCGTCCACCGATTCGTCTGGCTGGGCGACCTCGGCCCCGGCCGAACCCGAGCCGTGGGCCCCGTCCGCGGCATCCGCTGGACCGACGAAAGCAGCTCCGGCGGCGACGACTGCGCGGGACGCCGCCGCACCGACTCCCGGAGCAACGCCGGCCGCAGCCACCCCGGCCGGCGCAACGCCGGCAGCAGCCACGCCGGCCCGCCCGGCCGCCACCCGGC
>NZ_JBFRFS010000021.1:0-83287 GCF_052114945.1 Glaciibacter sp. 2TAF33 | reverse complement strand
TCCACGGTCAGGCTGTTGGTCTCAGCGACCAGGATCTGCGCGTGCCGGTACCCGGCGTCCCCCGCCGCCAGGGCGGCGAGGGTGTCGGGGAGGGTATGCACCAGGGCCCGGGACTCCTCGAGCAGGTTCTCCGCGGACGGCGCCGGGAGGCGCAGCCCGCACCCGAGTTCCGCGACCAGCGACCGGCGGGCGATCACCGGACTCAACACCGACACCCCGCGGTCACGTTCGCTGTGGACCCGGACCGCGTCGATCGCGACCGCCCGCGCCGCGAACGCGGCAGCGACCACCCGGTCCGCGTCGAACACCGCGTCCAGCAGCCGGCACTGCTCATCCAGGAACACCGCCCCCGGCGACAACCCGACAGCACCCGAAACGCCGGCGACGGGCGGGACGGCGTCGGGCGGGGCGGTGGTGTCGGGCCGGGTGCCTGAAATGGGGACGGCAGGAGCGTCGGGCAGGGTGTCTGCAATGGGGTCGGCAGGAGCGTCGGGCCAAGGCCCGGTGTCGGCGGGGACGCCCCGCTGCGTGCCGGTCGTGACATCGGGCGGCGGCGGCGCCGGTCGGTACCGACCGGGTGGGAGTGGTGTGTTTTCCATGCCCCCAGGGTCTCACCCACCACCGACATTCCAGCGCCCGGAAATGCCTGCTGACCAGCACCTGTGGATAACTCTCTGACGAATTTCGCCTGTGGATAACTCTCCGGCCGGCCGCCGAGGCGCCCGACTCTCGCGCCGTCCGCCCGGCGTCAGCACACGCGCTGCCGAGCCTTAAATCCGAGCCGCCAATCAGTCGCGCTGCCGAGCCGTCAATCGGCCAGCGTGCCACCCGCCGGCGTGCGACCCACGGCGAGGCGGAATGCATTCACCAGCCGGTAACCGCCCGCAGCCACCCGGAACCGTTGCGCCGCTTCGATCACAGTCGCCGCTCCCGCCTCAAGGCCGGCTTCGTCCTCTCCAAGCAATACGCCGCGCACCAGGGTGTCGTCAGCCGCTGGTTCCCAGGGCAGCTCGACCAGCCGGCCGGCCACAAGGTCGAGTCCGGCCTCCGCGAAGAGTTCCTCGAGCCCACCCTGCTGCCGCAGGTCGCCGTCCGGGAGCATCCGCTCACCCGCAGCGAGCGCCACTGCTTCTTCAATCACACTGAGGTCATTCCGGGCGGCTTCTGCCCAATTGGCAACCGCGACCAGTCCGCCTGGAATGACCACGCGCACGATCTCACGCAGTGCATCCACGGTGTCCTCCGCGAATTGCAGTGAGTTGACGGCGGTGACGACGTCGAATGACGCGTCCGGCCAGGGAACCCGCTCCACCGAACCGACGCGCACGTCGACGCCCGGAACCAGCGTCCGTGCCCGTTCAACCATTCCAGGTGCCGGGTCGATGCCGACGCCGATCGCCCCCAGCTCCGTGACCAGTGCAAGGAATTCGCCGCTCCCGCACCCGACATCCAACACCCGCGAACCCGGGCCGATCCGGGTTGTCTCGACGACCGCGCGGCGAGCAGGCTCGGCGAACCCGCCCCACAGCACTGACCAGTCCGCTGCTATGCGCGACCAGCCATCGTCATGTTCACCGCTCAACGGTCGGCGTCTCCGATGCCACCGGCATCCCTGGCCGTGGCTTCCAGCGTCGCCCGATAGGTCTCCCACCAGCCGTCGTCGGCCGGCGGGAGGTTGTCGTTGTCTTTCCGCATCCCCGCGGCACCATCGATCAGCTCGCGCACGATGTCCGCGTGCCCGGCGTGCCGGTGGGTCTCAGCGATCATGTGAACCAGGATCTGGTGGAGCGTCACGTCGCTCCGATCGTCGGCCCACCACGGCACGCGGCCCGGAGCGTCGAGCGGCAGCGCGTCGATCGTGGCATCGGAGTGCGACCACACCCGGTGGTACAGCTCGATCACGCTCTGCCGGGACTCGTCCCGGGTGGCCCACATATCGGCGTTCACGTCGGCGTCGTCGGCAAGCCACGGCAACGCCTCACCGAACGGCCGACCGAAGACGTCACCGAGGTACCCGGCTTCGACGCTGGCCACATGTTTGACCAGCCCGAGCAGGTTGGTGCCGGTCGGCACGAGCGGGCGTCGAACGTCGTATTCCGACAGGCCCTCGAGCTTCCAGAGCAGCGCCTCGCGGCCGGCTCGCAGGTAGCGATGGAGGTCGGCCTTCGCAGTGTAGTCGGTCATCCCACTACCCTCCCAGATTCCGCCGGGCCACGCTCGCGTGCCGGCGAACCCGCCTTCACCGGGGCATCCGCTTACATCGCGGGGCCGCAGACGGCGCGAACGCATGCGACCAACGCATGCGACCAGCGGATGCGACGGGTCAGGCCGCGACGTACACCGGCGCGAGTTGGTCCTGCAGCGATGCCAGCAGGAGCGGCAGCTGGTCCGACGGGGCGCCTGGAGCCTCCGGGTGCCACTGCACCCCGGTGATCGGCGCCGACTCGTGTTCGAGCCCTTCGACGAGGCCGTCCGGAGCGAGTGCAGCTGCGACGAGCCCGGTGCCGAGGGCACCGACGGCCTGGTGGTGCGCGCTCTGCACTTCGATCTCCCATTCGCCGAACGCCCGGGCCAGGCCGCTGTCGGCCAAGAGTGTGACACCGTGCGTGGAGAGGACCTGCTCGATCGGCACCCCCGCGTTGCGGTGGATGCCGCCGTCGCCGATGTGCTGCACGATCGTACCGCCGAGGGCCACGTTGATGATCTGGAGGCCACGGCAGATCCCGAGAAGGGGCGTGCCCTCGGCGAGTGCGCGCCGCACCACGGCGATCTGGCCCTCGTCGGCCCGAGCGTAGTGACGCGATTCCCCTTCATAACCGGGCTGGCCGCCGTAGTAATGGGGAGCGATGTCCTCACCACCGACGATGACGATGGCGTCCGCGCCGGCGGTCGCTGCGAGCAACTCGCTCGTGGTGGCATCCGCTGCGGCATACCGCGTGGCCCGCCACCCGCCACGTTCGGCATCGCGCACGACCCTACCGATCAAGGTCTGCACCTTGGCGTGATACGCGGGTTGGTCTGGGCGTTCACGCGTGACCTCGACGACGGCAAGCTGCGGCACGGCACGGTGCGGCACGGCACGGTGCGTCGCGTCACGGTGCGTCGCGGCACGGTGCGGCGCGGCACGGTGCGGCGCGTCGGCGGTGGTCATGAACCCAGTCTGCAGAGAGGCAGCGGATGCCGCGACCGGCCGCGTAACAGGCCGCAACATGCAGCCGTCCGGCCGCGTGCGGTGATGGGGAAGCGTTGGCGGCCCCGGAGGCTGCCGCTCTTCTGGACGTTCACCGGGGGTGCCTCTAAGCTCGGCGTGAGCGGTATCGATGCGAAAAGGTGGGCGATGCGGGCACAACGGGGGCGAAGACGATGGGCGCTGGGGGCCGGACTGCTGGCCGTGGCGTTGGTGGGGATGCCCACTGCGGCTCACGCCGAGGATCCGGTTGATTTCTCCTCCAGCCACATCGCCGACAAAGTAGGCGCCCTGGGCGACCGCGAACCCGAGGTGCAGGCGGCGATCGACTCGCTGTACGCCGATACCCGGGTCGACCTGTACGTGGTTTACGTCGACAGCTTCACCGGGGCAGCCGACCGGCAGCAGTGGGCCGCACAGACCGCGGACAAGAACGGCATGGGCGTCAACGACGTGCTCCTCGCCGTCGCGACCGGCGACCGCCAGTACCAGCTGTCCGTTGACCCCGGTTTCCAGCTGACGGATGCGCAACTCACGGACGTGCAGGTCAATGCGGTCGAGCCCGCGTTGCGAGAGAACGACTGGGCCGGCGCCGGGATCGGCGCCGCGGAAGGACTCGCGGCGACCATCAACGGGGAGGCCGTCACCGCGCCAGACATCACGCCCGGCGAGGTGGCGCCCGGCGGTGGCGGGAACGGCTGGGGATTCCTCTGGCTCCTTGTCATCGCCGTCCTGGTCATCGGGGCGATCATCTTCCTGGTGGCACGGCGACGGCGCGTCTCGACAGGCCCGACCACCGGGGCAGGCTCGACCGGCGGCGTAGGCGGGGCGACGGGCGCTCCGCCGATTCCCACCGCCGAACTCAAGCAGCGCGCCGGCAGCGCCCTCGTGCAAACCGACGACGCGATCAAGACCAGCGAGCAGGAACTCGGGTTCGCGATCGCCCAGTACGGGACCGAGGCCGCCCAGCCGTTCCGCGCCGCGTTGGCTACCGCCAAGCAGCAGATCACGCAGGCCTTCACACTGCAACAGAAGCTCGACGACGCCGTCCCAGACACCGAGGAACAGGCCCGCGCCTGGTACTCCGAAATCATCGCCCTCTGCGAGAAATCCAACGCGGCGCTGGACGAACAGGCCGACTCCTTCGACGAGCTCCGCGCGCTCGAAAAGAACGCCCCGCAAGCCGCGGCATCCGTTGCAGCCGAATTCCCGGGCCTGCTGCAGCGGATCGGCCAGGCCGAGACCCAGTTGGCGTCGCTCGCGCAGGGCTACACCCCGGCGGCGATCGCCACCGTCTCAGACAACCCGGCGCAGGCGCGGGAACGGGTCACCTTCGCCCAGGCGGCCCTGGCCGACGCGAACGGCAAACTCACGGCCGGCGACAGCGGCGCCGCGGCGGTGGGCATCCGTGCCGCCGAGGACGCGACAGAGCAGGCCAAACTGCTGCTCGACGCCATCGACCGCCGCGCCGCCGACCTGAAGGACGCCGCGCAGGATGTCACCGCGACGATCACCGACCTGCAAACCGACCTGATCAGCGCCCGCGCACTTCCGGCCGGCACGAGCGCCGGGGCCGCAGCCGGCGCTCCCGGTGTGATCGCCGCGACCGAGCAAGTGGTCGCCGATGCACAGAACCGACTGGCCGCCGGACCGATCAACCCCCTCGACCTCGTGAGGCGCCTCGAGGCGGCGAACCAGCAGATGGATGCGATGCTGAACAGCGTGCGGGATGCGCAGGCGCAGGCGCAACGTGCCCAGGCGGCGCTCGGGCACACCATGCTGACCGCTCGCAGCCAGGTGTCGGCAGCGGAGGACTTCATCACTGCGCGGCGCGGTGCGGTCGGCGCCGAGGCGCGCACGCGACTGGCCGAGGCCGGCAGGCTCCTGGTTCAAGCGGAGTCGTTGGCGCAATCCGACCCGCCCGCGGCACTAGCCGTCGCCGAGCGGGCCAATTCGCTCGGCGCTGAGGCGATCCGTCTGGCCCAGGACGACGTGAGCGGATTCGGCGACGCCGGTATCGGCTCGGGCGGCATGCTCGGCGGCGGACGCAGTTCCGGCGGTGGCAACGGCATGATGGGTGCCATCCTCGGCGGCATCATCATCAACTCCGTGCTCGGTGGAGGCGGAGGCGGAATGTTCGGCGGCGGCGGAGGCGGGATGTTCGGCGGCGGCGGCCGCCGCGGAGGAGGCGGAGGCTTCGGCAGTGCCGGAAGTTTCGGCGGCAGCGGCACCCGGTCCCGGCGCGGTGGAGGCGGCCGGTTCTGACCATCCACCCACACGACCTCACCTGGTTCCCACCCGGAGCATCCGCCCAGCACGTCTCACCATCCCAACCGAGTAATACCCGAAAGGACACTGCAATGACGAAACAGTCCATCTTTGGCCGCATCGCCCAGCTGGCGAAGGCCAACATCAACGCAATGCTCGACTCCGCCGAGGACCCGAAGTTGATGCTCGATCAGATGGTGCGCGACTACACCAACAGCATCGCCGACGCCGAGAGCGCCATCGCGGAGACCATCGGCAACCTTCGACTGCTCGAGGACGACCACCGGGAAGACGTGGAGGCCGCCGGCGAATGGGGCAATAAGGCGCTCGCCGCCAGCCGCAAGGCCGACGAGTTGCGCACCGCCGGCAACGCGACGGATGCCGACAAGTTCGACAACCTGGCCAAGGTCGCGCTCGGCCGCCAGCTTCAGTCCGAGAAGGAAGCAAGGGCCGCGGAGCCGCAGATCGCCTCGCAGACCACGGTGGTCGACCAGCTCAAGAATGGCCTCAACGCGATGAAGGAGAAGCTCGGACAGCTCTCGTCCAAGCGTGACGAATTGATCGCGCGGGCGAAGACGGCGCAGGCACAGACCCAGGTGATGGACGCAGTGAAGAGCATCGACATCATGGACCCGACCAGCGAGGTCAGCCGGTTCGAGGACAAGATCCGTCGCGAGGAGGCGAAGGTGCGCGGGGCGAGCGAGTTGGCGGCGTCCAGCCTGGACGCCCAGTTCGAGAGCCTCGAAGACATCGGGGAACTCACCGAGGTCGACGCCCGGCTTGCCGCGCTGAAGGCGGGCTCCTCCTCCTCTTCCTCCTCCTCCTCCTCCTCCTCCTCCTCCTCCGCCTCCCCCGCCTCCCTGGAGCAGTAGCCTCCTCCGCCGAGAACGCACTTGTTGGGGTTATGACGCCCGTTTAAGCCCAACAAGTGCGTTTTCGCGGGACGGGGTGTGCGCGCAACGGAGCATACTGGTGAGCGTGTCCCCCACATACGTTGTCGTGCCGCAGTGGCAAGGTTCGGTGTCCACCCGCGCGATGCGCCTGAGCGACGGCGCGGAGGCGATCCGGGGCGACCTGCCGGCATCCGTCACCCGCCTGGTCGACGTCCCCTCCGAAGCCGGCGACGCCCAGGGCAGCGGCGTGCATCGCTACTCGGCCCTCCTGACGGTACGTGAGCGGATGTCCACGGCCCTCGACACGCTCCCGGACTGGGCGCTCACCATCGGCGGCGACTGCGGCGTCTCCCTCGCCGCCGTCGAGTCGGCGTCGCTGCGGCACCCGGAAGATTTGGCGGTGGTCTGGTTCGACGCGCACGCCGACCTCCACACGCCCGAGTCATCGATCTCGGGCGCCTTCACGGGGATGGTGCTGCGCGCGATCACCGGCGAGGGTGCGGACGGGCTGGCGCTCGGCCCCGGCGCCGTGCCGCTGGAACGCGTGGTGCTGGCCGGAACGCGCGACCTCGACCCCGCCGAGGACGTGCTGATCGCCGAGCGCGGGGTGGCCAGTCTCACCACGGATGCCGTGGCCTCCGTTGATGCGCTGGTCGACGCCGTGCGCGCCACCGGCGCGAGCCGGGTCTACCTCCACATCGACCTCGACGTGCTCGACCCGGCCGAACTCCAGGGCCTCGCCAACCCGCTGCCGTTCGGGCTCAGCGTGCAGGCGCTCTCCGCCGCGATCATCGAGCTCCGGGCGCAATTCGGCCTGGCCGGCGCCACCATCGCCGGCTTCGCACCGTCGTCACCGGATGCCGCAGGCGACGACCTGTCCGCGATCCTGCGGCTGATCGGCGCCCTGACCCGCTGAGCCGGTGAGCTGCTGGCGCCTCGGCCCCAGGGCCGCCTTGGCGGTCGTTGTGCACAACAGCGGGGATTTTCCACATTCCCGCCCGAAATCGTGCGAATAGGGCCGTTGCGGGGAAAATCCCCGCTGTTGCGCACGGCCCGCTCCCGGATGTGCACGGCCGTCGTGCCGCTCGCTAGCATGGAGTCCGCGTAGCGGCGCAGGTGGCGCCGGTGCCGTCGAGGGAGACACGTGGCCGACTCAGAGGACCAGCAGCCGAGGATCATCACCGAACGCCGCGGCCACGTGCTGCTGATCGGCCTCAACCGGCCCGAGAAGCGCAATGCCGCCGACTTCGCCCTGCTGCAGCAGCTCGCCCTCGCCTACGGTGAGCTGGAGCGGGACCCCGAGCTCCGCGCCGGGCTGGTCCACGCGATCGGCGACCACTTCACCGCCGGCCTCGACCTCGCCGACATCGGCCCCCGCCTGGGACCCGCCGGCATCGACATCGTGCCGGACGGCGGGATCAACCCGTGGCAGGTCGACGGCCAGTCGTTGAGCAAGCCGGTGGTGATCGCCGTGCAGGGAACCTGCCTCACCCTCGGCATCGAGCTGATGCTCGCCAGCGACATCGTCGTCGCCGCCGAGTCCACGACGTTCGGCCAGATCGAAGTCGCCCGCGGAATCCTGCCGTTCGGCGGGGCAACGATCCGCTTCCCGCGCGCCGCCGGCTGGGGCAACGCGATGCGGTGGATCCTCACCGGCGACACGTTCGACGCCGGCGAGGCGCACCGCATCGGGCTGGTGCAGGAGGTCGTCCCGGACGGCACCCAGTTCGACCGCGCCCTCGAGCTGGCCGAACGCATCGCGGCGCAGGCACCGCTGGCCGTCCAGGCCACCCTCGCAAACGCCCGCACCGCGGTACGGGACGGCAGCGCCGCCGCCGAAGCCGAGCTGCAGCCGACCCTGTCCCGGCTGGCCGCCACCGCAGACGCCCGCATCGGAATGGAATCCTTTTTCACCCGGCGGCCGGCGGAATTCATCGGCCGCTGAGCGGCCGCCTGGGCGTCCCCGCTGATCACTGTCGGTCAGCGGATGCCCCGGGGTAGGCTGCCAGCACACCGCTTGGACAGGGGACGCAATGACGACTGAACCAGAGACCGGCGACCCGACGCCAGGGACCGCCACGCCCGCGACCGGCAAGACAACACGGCAGACCTACGACGTGATCGTGCTCGGCGGGGGCGCCGTAGCCGAGAACGTGGCCGATCGCACCGTGCAGGGTGGCCTGTCCACGGTGATAGTCGAGAGCGAACTCGTCGGCGGCGACTGCTCGTACTGGGCCTGCATGCCGTCCAAGGCGCTGCTGAGAAGCGGCGCCGTCGTGAACGCCGCCCGACGCGTCGGCGGTGCGCGTGAGGCGGTCACCGGCGACGTCGATCCACTGGCCGTGCTGAAGCGCCGCAACACCATCGTGCACGAGTGGTCGGATGAGGGCCAGGTGAGTTGGCTGGACTCGACCGGGATCGCCCTGGTTCGAGGATTCGGGCGGCTGAGCGGCGTGCGCGAAGTGACCGTCACCGGCAGCGACGGGAACCTCACCGTACTGACGGCGAACCACGCCGTTGTGGTGAGCACCGGTTCGGCCCCCTTGCTCCCCGACATCCCCGGCCTCGACACGGTCGATCCGTGGTCGAGCCGGGATGCGACATCCGCCCAGACGATCCCGGAGAGCCTGGCGATCATCGGCGGCGGTGTGACGGCGGTGGAGATGGCGCAGGCCTACGCGTCGCTGGGCAGCCGGGTCACCCTCATCGCCCGCAGCGAGATCCTCCGCGGGACGGAGCCGTTCGCCGGTGAGATGGTGACGAAGGGGCTGCGCACCAACGGCGTGACCGTGCACTCGGGCACGAAGCCGCTGCAGGTGGTGCGGAACCAGGCCGGCCGCGTTGAACTCTCCCTGTCCAACGGCGAAACGGTGACATCGACCGAGGTGCTCGTTGCCACCGGACGCGTCCCGCGCACCGATGACATCGGCCTGGACCAGGTCGGGCTGGCGCCGGGCGACTGGCTCAGCGTCGACGACACCATGAGGGTCCAGGGCGATTCCCCCGACCTCGCCGACGGCTGGCTGTACGCCACCGGGGACGTGACCCACCGCGCGCTCCTCACCCACCAGGGCAAGTACCAGGCGCGGGCGGCCGGCGATGTGATCACCGCACGGGCCACCGGCAAGCCGGTCGACGACGCGCCCTGGGGTGCGCACGTGGCGACAGCAGACCACACCGCCGTTCCGCAGGTGACGTTCACCGATCCGGAGGTGGCATCGGTGGGGCTCACCGCGGCGGCCGCCGAGAAGGCGGGATACCGCATCCGTTCGCTGGACTACGACCTCTACAACCTTGCCGGCACCACCGAGCTGGCGGATGACTACTCCGGGCAGGCCCGCGCGGTGGTAGACCTCGACCGTGAGGTGCTGCTCGGGGTGACGTTCGTCGGGCAGGACGTGGCCGAACTGCTGCACGCGGCGACGATCGCGATCGTCGGCGAGGTGCCGATCAGCCGGCTGTGGCACGCCGTTCCCAGTTATCCCACGATCAGCGAGGTGTGGCTGCGCTTCCTCGAAGCCTACGGTCGGCCTGACGACCTACGCTAGGGACGTGCGCCGTCTCCTCTTCGACTCCCCCCTCAGCCGTGCCGGTTACCTCTATGCCACCGCGGTCGGCCTTCTCTGGGGCTCCGTGTGGAGCACCGGACGGGTCGAACGGCGCGGCGGCCTGATCGTCTTCCGCGGCCTGCCGAAATGGGCTTTCGGTCGTGGCGGGTCGTGCGTGGGCGGATGCTACCTGACCAACCACAACGTGTCAGACGACGTGCTCGAACACGAGGCCGTGCACAAACGGCAGTGGCAGCGGTACGGCATGGTCTTCCCGCTGCTCTACTTGCTCGCCGGGCGTGATCCGTTGAAGAACCGATGGGAGATCCAGGCCGGCCTGGCCAAGGGTGGCTACCTGGGGGTCTCGACAAGCTCGACCACCGACAAGCTCGACCACCGCTGATCGAGCCTGTCGAGATCATCCAGTCAGCGGATGCCGGCGGTGCCGTCCCGCGGGATCACCAGCGGCGTGTGTGACTCGGGATCGTCGATCACCACGCACGGCAGGCCGAAGACGTCCTGCACCAGGTCAGCGGTGAGGATTCCGGCCGGGTCGCCCTGGACGACGATGCGGCCCTGTTTCATCACGACCAGGTTCGTCGCGTAGCGGGCGGCCTGGTTGAGGTCGTGCAGCACCGCGACCAGGGTGCGGCCCTCCCGGTGAAGCCGGGCGCAGAGCTCGAGCACCTCGTATTGGTGGGCGATGTCGAGGAACGTCGTCGGCTCGTCGAGGAGCAGCAACTCGGTTTGCTGGGCGAGCACCATGGCGATCCACACCCGCTGGCGTTGGCCGCCGGAGAGTTCGGCCACGTAGCGGTCGGCGAGTTCGTCACTGCCGGTGCGGGAGAGCGCGTCGGCCACGGCCCGTTCGTCGTCGGCCGACCACTGCCGCAGCAGGCCCTGGTGCGGGTACCGCCCCCTCCCGACGAGGTCGCGCACGGTGATCGCCTCCGGCGCGATGGGGCTCTGCGGCAGCATCGCCAGCTGCCGGGCCACGGCGCGACTGCGGTAGGAGTCGATCGGCTTCCCGTCGAGCAGCACCCGGCCGGCCGCCGGCCGGAGCGTGCGGGACAGGGCTTTCAGCAGGGTGGACTTGCCGCAGGCGTTCGGGCCGACGATCACGGTGAAGCCACCGGTGGGGATGTCGATCGACAGGTCGTCCACGACGACGCGGCGGTCATAGGCCAGGCGGAGGTCGCGTGCGGAGAGCCGGCTTCTGCCGGCGCCGCTCCCGGTCGCCCGGTCGCTGGCACGATCGATGGAAGCCACTAGACGGTCCCCTTCTTCCATTCGGTGATGAGCAGGTAGCCCAGGTACAGGCCGCCGAGCGTTGCGGTGAGGATGCCCACCGGTAGTTGCACGTCGAACGGCAGCTGCTGTGCGAGCAGGTCGGCGAGGGTGAGCAGGAAGGCGCCCATCAGCGCGGCGAGCAGCACCGCCGGCCCGGGCGTGCGACTGAGGCGCTTGGCGATCTGCGGGGCGACCAGGGCGATGAACGCGATCGGGCCGGACACGGTGACGGCCGCCGTTGCCAGCCCGATCGCGACCAGGATGGCCAGCAGACGGGTGTTCGCGGTGCGCGCGCCGAGGGCATCCGCTTGTTCGTCGCCCATCTCCACCAGCTGCAACCGGCGGCTGAGGACCAGCGCGCACGGCACCAGCAGCACAATGGACACCCAGATGATCGCGGCGTGGCCCCAGTTTCGGGCAGCGAGGCTGCCGGTGAGGTACGCGGCGAGCACCGTCGCCTGCTCGAGGCCGACCCGGGAGATCACGTATTGCACGAACGCGAGGGCCATCGCCGAGACACCGATGCCGACCAGGAGCATGCGGCTGGGCGACGAGAAGCCACGGCCGGTGCCGAGCCAGACCAGCGCCATCGCGGCGAGGGCGCCGGCCAGTGCGCCGACGGGCAGCGGCAGGATGCCGGTCCAGAGCAGCCCGAAGGCGGCGGCGCCGGCGGATGCACCCGCGGTGAGGCCGATCACATCGGGGCTGCCGAGGGGGTTGCGGGTGACGGTCTGGAACAGCGTGCCGGCCACGGCGAACGCGGCTCCGGCCGCGATCGCGGTGGCCAGCCTCGGGCCACGCAGCACACCGAACACGATCCGGTCGGGTCCGGTGCCGCCGCCGAGGACGGCCGCGATGAGGTCGCCGGGTGCGATACCGAGCCGCCCGAGGGTGAGGGTGAGCAGAGCGACCACGAGGAGCCCGAGCAGAAGCAGCGACCCGATGGTGAGCGAGCGGCGCCGCACCGGGATGCTCAGCCAGGTTCCGAAACGGATGACGCCGCCCGGGTCGGCTGGACCGCTCGCGGCCGCCATCAGGCCGCCCTCATCCGGCGCACCACGAGCAGCAGTATCGGGCCTCCCACGAAGGCCATGACGATGCCGACCATGAGCTCGGCCGGGCTGACGATGACGCGGCCGATCACATCCGCTGCGAGCAGCAATGCCGGACCGACGACAATGCAGTACGCCAGCAGCCAGCGGTGATCGCTGCCGGTGACCGAGCGGACGATGTGCGGCACGGCCAGCCCGACGAAGGCGATCGGCCCGACCGCGGCGGTCGACGCCGCGCACAGCAGGGTGGTCGCCACGGCACCGAGGATGCGGGTGCGTCCGACGTGCGCGCCGAGCGCCCGGGCGGTCTCGTCGCCGAGGGCCAGAGCGTTGAGCGAGCCGGCGAGCGCCAGCGCCAGCAGCAATCCGACGACGACGAACGGGAGGATGTCGACAGCGAGCTGCGGGTCGCGGCCGGCGAGCGACCCGATCACCCAGAACCGGTAGGAGTCGAAGACCTTCGGCAGGCTCAGGGTGACCGCCTGGATGTAGGCGGCCAGCACCGCGGAGACCACGACACCGGCCAGCACCAGGCGCACCGGTGTCGCCCGGCCACGGCCTGACCCGATCAGGTACACCACGACGACGGCGACGAACGCGCCGGGCAGGGCCACCCAGACGCTGGTCGCCGCGGAACCGAGCCCGAGGAACGCGGAACCCGTGACAATCGCGGCCGCCGCTCCCGTATTCACCCCGAACAGGCCGGGGTCGGCGAGCGGGTTGCGCGTGATTCCCTGCATCACGGCACCGGCCGCCGCGAGGCTCGCCCCGACCAGAAGGCCGAGGACGGTGCGCGGGATGCGACTGGCGACGACGGTGGCCGCGTAGCCGTCACCCGCGCCGCCCTGACCCAGGAGCGCGTTCCAGACATCCGCCAGTGGCAGCGACTTGGTGCCGACGGCCAGGCTGAGCAGCACGACCAGGCCCAGGACGACCACCATGACGGCCAGGCCCGCCAGTCTCAGGGGCGCGCGCCTGCGAGGGCCGTGGACCGGGGTCCCGGCCCTCGGCAGGCTGGAGGCGAGCGTCATCGCGCTTCGGAGCGGTGCATGAGCCCTACGCTACTGCGCCCGCTATTTCGTCACCTTCGCCGCGGCGTCGGCGATCATCGGAATGTACTTGTCGAGCGCCCACGGCACGGACAGCGGCGTGATCATGCTGGACGCCATGCCGAGCTGGTTGTCGATGCTCGGCACATAGGAGCCGCGCGCGACCGCCGGGATCTGCGCGAACAGCGGTTGCGCCTCAATGGTCTTCTGGTTGGCCGCGTCGTTGAACCAGGTGAACACCACGTCCACGTTCTTCAGCAGGTCGGCCCGCTCCAGGCCGACGGTGGAGCTGAACGTCCCGGCGGTCAGGGGCACCGCGGCGACTGTCGGGTCGAGGGTCATGCCGAGGCCCGAGATGAGGTCGACCCGCGGGTCGCCGGCCTGGTACAGCGACAGCGTGCCGGGCTCGGCGGCATAGACGTAGGCGAAGCTCAGGCCCGTGAAGCCCGGATACTGGGCCGCAGCGTCGGCGATTTCGGTCTTGACGGTGGAGACCAGGGCCGCCGCTTCCGTGCTCTTGCCCATCGCCTTGCCGATGATCTCGATCTGGTCGTCCCAGGCGGTGCGCCACGCGTCACCGGGGTAGGCGACGGTGGGGGCGACGGCGGAGAGGGTGGCGTACTCCTCGGCCGAGATGCCGGACTGGGGGGCCAGGACCAGGTCGGGCCCCAGGGCGAGGATCGACTCGACATCGATCTCCGGGTAGACGTTGAAGGTGGTCGGCAGCGTGTCACCCCTGGCTTCGATCGCGTCACGCACCCAGGGGAAGTACTGGTCCTTGTCGCCGCCCCAGGTTGCCGCCTCGACGCCGACCGGGGTCGTGCCGAGTGCCACGACGGTGTCAGCGGTGCCCCACCCGATCGTGACGATGCGTTTGGGAATGCTCGGGATGACGGCATCGCCGAGGGAACTGCTGATCGTGACCGGGAAGGACCCGTCGCTCGCCGCGGCCGGCTCCGAGGCGCCGGCGCCGGTGGAACCCGTGGCGCAGCCGGCGAGGAGCAGTGCAGCTGCGGCGGCGATCGCCACTGACGTGGCAGCGCGCGCTGTGAAGCCTCGTGACATCGGTCGAATCGAGTGGTTCAGGCGCACAGTGGTTCCCTTCGGTGGCGCGTGGGGATGGGTGTGGGGCGTGGATTCGTGGATCGAGCCGGTGCTAGTTGGCTTCGGCGTGGCCGGCTCGCCAGTAGCCCATGAAGGCGACCTGACGGCGGTCAATGCCGGTCTCCGAGACCAGGAAACGGCGGAGGGTCTTGATGACCCCCGCCTCTCCGGCCAGCCAGGCGTAGAGGTCGGCGCCACGGTGGGTCTCCTCCGGCACTTCCCAGAGGATGTCGTGTTCGATGTCGACATCGGCGAGCCGGCCGACCGGCAGCGCCGGTCCCGTCTCTGCCATGCTCACTGACCGGGTGGTCCAGTCGCGCACGGCAGCTTCGAGCGCTGTGCCGTGCTGGCCGGCGGCCTTCGCGCGGGCCAGCCAGGTGACCTGCACGCCGTCGGGGGCGGCGGTGTCCATGGCATCCGCTTCGTGTGGCACTTCGATGAACGCGCAGCCGCGGGCGTCGCGGGGCAGCGCCGCGAGGATCGCGCAGATCGCGGGCGCCGCGGTCTCGTCGCCGGCCAGCAGCACCGAGCGGGCGTCACCGGGGCGCCATTCCACGCCGGAGTGCGGGTTCTCGCCGAGGGCGTTCGGGCCGACGATGGTGAGTTCGTCGCCGATGGCGGCGTGGGTGACCCAGCGGGAGGCCGGGCCGGCCTCACCGTGGGCCACGAAGTCGATGTCGATCTCCCGCGCGGCGGGACGCACGGCGCGCACCGTGTAGGTGCGGATCGGGTTGCGGTGCGTGTCGGGCAGCAGGCGCCAGGCCTGGTACCAGGACTCGTCGTCCGGCAGCGGCGAGATGCCGACCTCGGGCAGCGGCAGGATGACCTTGACCCGCTGGTCGAGGCCGACGGTGCCGAAGTCGTGCAGGTCCGGGCCGGTGAAGGTGACCCGCGTGAACGTGTCAGAGAGGCGACGGATGCCCGCGACGGATACCGCGAAGGGCCGGTAGCTGGGTCTCACCGGGGCGGGGGCCGCGGCAGTCGCGGCCGGAGCGGGGGCGATCGTCGAAGTAAGCACGCCCTAAGTATGGCATGCCTAACCTAAGTCACAAACCCGCCTGGGGGACGCCCAGCCGGGCCTGGCGGACGCCGTACCGGTCCGTCAGGCGGTTGCTCCCGTTGGGGCCGACCAAGGCAGTGATCCGGCCTGGCGCCAGTTCGATGGATGCCTCGTGCACGACGGACGTGCCGTTGTAGCTGAGTGTAAGAGCGCGTCCTTACCTAAGTTGTCCACTCGGCCGATCCGAACGGTGTGACCGCCGTGGACGTCGCGGAGCATCCGTTGGAGGGCTGCCCGGCCGACGCCCGCTCCCCACACCATTGAGGGGCCGACTTGTCCTGGTCGCAGACGCGCTGCACCAGGACAAGCTGGCCCCTCACCAGGTTGTGCGGGTCGAGCTACTCGGCGACGCCCACGTACTCGGCGGCCTCGTTGGCGGATTCCGCGCCCGACGCGAGGTTCAGGCGCAGGGCCGCACCCAGCGTGGCGTCGACCTGGGTCCAGTACCAGATGGCGCGTTCGCGCACCTCGTCACGGGTCACTCCGCTGACCGCGCCGGTGATGGTCTCCAGGAAGCGGGCCTTCGCCGCGTCATCGTAAACCTCGCGGTACAGCGTGCCGGCCTGGCCGAAGTCGCTGTCCTCGGAGCGCAGGGTCGCCGCCGCGCGCACCAGGGCGCCATCGCTCTCCCAGCTTCCGGCGCCCGCGGCAGCGGCATCCGCTTCCGGGCCGCCGAGGGAGTTCGGGGCGTAGACCGGCGTGGTCGGCGCGTTGAAGGTGTGCCGGCTCGCGCCGTCCTGGGTGTAGGTGTTCACCGGAGCCGCGTGCGGCGAGTTCACCGGGATCTGGTTGTAGTTGGCGCCCAGGCGGTAGCGCTGCGCGTCTGGGTAGGAGAAGATGCGCGCCATCAGCATCTTGTCCGGGCTGGCGTCGATGCCCGGAACCAGGTTGGCCGGCGAGAACGCCGCCTGCTCGATCTCGGCGAAGTGATTCTGCGGGTTGCGGTTCAGGGTGTGCGTCCCAACCTTGATCAGCGGGTAGTCGGCGTGCGGCCAGACCTTGGTGACGTCGAACGGGTTGAACCGGTAGGTCTTGCCGTCTTCGTACGGCATCACCTGCACGTGTACGTCCCACGACGGGAAGTTGCCGGCCTCGATCGCCTCGTACAGGTCGCGGCGGTAGTAGTCGGCATCCGCTCCGGCGATGAGCTCGGCCTCTGAACCCTCGATCTCGATGTTGCCCTGGTTCGAGGTGAAGTGGTACTTCACCCAGAAGCGCTCGCCGGCGGCATTGATCCACTGGTAGGTGTGGGAGCCGAATCCGGGCATCTCACGCCAGGAGCGGGGCAGGCCACGGTCGCCCATCAGGTAGGTGACCTGGTGCGCGGACTCCGGGGAGAGAGTCCAGAAGTCCCACTGCATGTCGGCATCGCGGAGGCCGCTGCCCGGGAGGCGCTTCTGCGAGTGGATGAAGTCGGGGAACTTGATGGCGTCGCGGATGAAGAACACCGGGGTGTTGTTGCCGACGATGTCGTAGTTGCCCTCTGTCGTGTAGAACTTCACCGAGAAGCCGCGCACGTCGCGCCAGGTGTCGGGCGAACCCATCTCGCCGGCGACACTGGAGAAGCGGTGCAGGGTCTCGGTGCGGGCGCCGGGCTGGAACACGGCGGCCGTGGTGAACCGCGACACGTCTTCGGTCACGACGAACTCACCGAACGCTCCGCCACCCTTGGCGTGCACGATGCGCTCCGGGATCCGCTCGCGGTTGAACTGCGCGAGCTTCTCGACCAGGTACCGGTCGTGCAGCGCGGTCACGCCGTCCGGTCCGGCGGTCAGCGAATGCGCGTCACTGGCAATCGGCGTGCCGGTCTGCGAGGTGGTGGGCTTCGGCGTGGCGTCGGTCATAGTGCTCCCTTGGGTTCGGTTGGTCGACAGGAATAAGAACGGATGCGGCGGGCGCGGCGGGTGGGACCGGTCACGACTGGGCGAGCTCCCGCTGGCAGTTCGCGCAGAGTCCCCAGAAGGTGACCTCCGCCGACTGCACGGCGAACCCGCCAGTATCGGCCGGCGTCAGGCAGGGCGCCTCGCCCACGACGCATTCGATGTCGTGCACCGCGCTGCAGCGGCTGCAGACGGCATGGTGGTGGTTGTCGCCGACACGGCGCTCGAAGCGCGCCGGGGAACCGGCCGGTTCGATCCGGCGCACCAGCCCGGCCCCGGTGAGGGCGGTCAGCACCCCGTATACGGCCTGCAGCGACGTGCCCGGAAGGTCGGCGTGAACCGCGGCGAACAGGTGCTCGGCGTCGGCGTGCGGGGCGTCGGCGAGGGCGTGCATCACGGCAAGGCGGGGCGCCGTGAGCTTGAGGCCCGCCGAGCGGATGCTGTCCGCAAGAGCCTGCTCCCCCGCATCCGCTGTCTCGTGCACTCCCGTTGCCATGCCTCCACCCTAGCGGTTGTTTTGAGTCACTCAAAACAACCCGCAGGGGCGGGCGATCAAGGCGCGGTCGAAACGGCGCCGCGCGCCCGCCGTGGCGGTGGCGCCCCGCCGATTCGGGCGCGCCGACGGGCAGGGCGCGGTGGGCGGGCGGGGCCAGGCGGGTAGCGGGGCGCGGGGCGGGGGGTCAGATTCCGGGCGGCACCCCAGCGCTCCCGATCGTGACGGGTCGCGGGTGAGGTTTCCGGGCGGGACGCGAGGATGCGCCCGAAACGGCGCCACGCGCCCGCCTTAGCGGTAGCGCCCCGCCGTTTCGGGCGCGACGAGGGCGCGGGCGGGGCCGAGGCGGGTCGCGGGGCGCGGGGTCAGATTCCGGGTGGCACCCCAGCGCTCCCGATCGTGACGGGTCGCGGGTGAGGTTTCCGGGCGGGACGTGAGGATGCGCGCCTGAAACGGCGCCACGCGCCCGCCATAGCGGTAGCGCCTCGCCACTTCGGGCGCGCGGGAAGATCCGGGCAGGGCGTAACCGGGCGCGGGTCCCGATACCAGGCAGGGCAGGGCGTGACGGGGCGCGTGGGTCAGACCCCGGGCGGGACCCGGTGCTGCCAGCGGATGCGCCGCTCAAGTTGGGCGCCGAGGGCGAACAGGGTCGCCTCGCCGCCCGGGCGCCCGATCAGCTGCACGCCCATCGGCAGGCCGGCACTGGTCTGGTGCACCGGCAGCACGATCGCCGGCAGTCCCGACACGTTGATCATGGAGGTGAACGGCGTGTACTGCACCTGCTGCTCGAAGTTCCGCTCACCGTCGTCCTGGTCGTACCAACCGACCGGCCGCGGGGTCAGCGCCAGGGCGGGCGTGAGCACCGCGTCGAACCGCGACAGTTGTGCGATGAACGAGCGCTCGTAGGCGGCCAAGGCCGCGAGGGCCTCAGCGAGCACGCGGGCCGACAGCGCGCGACCGCGGTGCAGCAGCCAGCGGGTGAGCGGCTCCAGTAACTGCTCAGCCTCCGGCGTCTCGGCCGGGATCCCGGCGGCACTGGCCTGCCAGATGGTGCGGAACGCGGGCGGGTAGGTGTCGTCCTGCAGCAACGCGGCCGGTTCGATGCCGTGCCCGAGCGCCGAGAATTCGGCCACGGCCGCGTCGAGCGCCACGATCGCTTCAGGGTCGAGGGTGATCTCGTAGGCGTCGTCCCAGGCCGACGTCGTCATCACCCCGAGCTGGAACCGGCCCTCGCCGCGCACCGCGGACGCCAGCAGCGGAACGTCAGCGCCCGGCGCGCGCAGGGCGAAGTGATGCTCGGGGCGGCCACCGCGCGGGGTGATCATCGCGTCAAGCAGCAGGGCCGCGTCCGTGACAGTGCAAGCCAGCGGGCCGGCCACGCCGAGGCCCCCGAGCTTGTCGATTCCGGATGCCGCCGGCACCCTCCCGCGCGACGGCTTCACTCCCACAAGCCCACATGCCGCGGCAGGAATACGAACGGAACCGCCACCGTCGGAGCCGGGTGCGAACGGCAGCATCCGGGCGGCGACGGCGACCGCGGCTCCTCCGCTCGAGCCTCCGGCGCCGAGAGACGGGTCCCAGGGGTTCCGGGCCGGCGGTGACGCGAGGCTCTCGGTGTACGAGGGCAAGCCGAACTCCGGTGTGTTGGTCTTGCCGAGGCTCACCGCGCCGGCGTCGTCGAGCGCCCGCACCAGGTCGTCCGACTCGTCGGGCACGAAGTCCGCCATCAGCCGCGACCCGAACCGCGCTGGAACCCCGGCCCGGAGCTGCAGGTCCTTGTCGCCGAACGGCAGGCCCCAGAGCGGCACGGTGCGCGGGACCGCAGCCTCGACGTGACGGGCCCGCGCGAGGGCGGCATCCGCTGTCACGGTGACGAAGGCGCCGAGGCCGGGGTTCAGTGCGTCGATGCGGCGGAGGTAGTGCTCTGTCAGCTCGGCCGGGCTCACCTCGCTGCGCTGCAGCGCCTGCCATTGTTCGAGTGCGGAGAGCTCGTGCAGTTCGGCCATTCCCCGAGCCTAGCCACCGTCGGCTCGGCGGCCGCTCACAGCAGGTCGGTGGCGGGCGCAGCGTTCGGGGCGGGGTCGGTGTCGCGTCGGCGGCCGGGTGACCGCCGAGCGACCCCAACACGTGCGCGCTTCGAGGAAGCGCGAGCGCGGCATCCGTCATGCTTCTTCGTGCACGACCCCGCGCCCTGCGCCCCGCCGGCGCTAGCCTTGACCCATGGGCCGCGCAACGTACAACCCGATCGGAACCACCGCACTCGTCACCGGCGCCTCGAGCGGGCTCGGCATCGGCTACGCGCACCAGCTCGCCGAACGCGGCGCCGACCTCGTTCTCGTCGCCCGCCGGCAGGACCGGCTCGAGGGCCTCGCGGTCGAGCTGGCCGAGAAGTACGGCACCGAGTCCACCGTGATCCCGATGGACCTGGCCAGGGCGGATGCCGCTTCAGTCCTGGTCGCCGACCTGCATGACCGCGGCGTCACCGTCGGCACCCTGGTCAACAGCGCCGGGTTCGGCACCTACGGCAACTTCGTCGACCTCGACCCGGCCAGGGAGATGGAGGAGGTGGACGTCAACGTGCGCACCCTCACCGCCCTGACTCAGGCCCTGCTGCCCGACCTCCTGAAGACGGCGCTGGAGAATCCGCACAGCGCCGCCCTGGTGAACCTCGCCAGCCTCGCCGCATTCCAGCCGGTGCCGCACATGGCGGTGTACGGCGCCAGCAAGGCGTACGTACTGAGCTTCACCGAGGCGCTCTGGTATGAGACCCGGCGCGCCGGTCTGAAGGTCACCGCGGTGTGTCCCGGTTCGGTGCGCACCGAGTTCCGCCGGGTGGCCCAGAACGAAGAGGCGGCGTACGGCGGCTACATGGAGGTGGACGACGTGATGAAGGCGACCTTCGCGGCGCTGGACCGGGCATCCGTTCCACCGCACGTCGTCCCCGGTGCGCAGAACACGGTGTACGCGCGCTTGACGACGCTCGCGCCGCGTCGCGTGGTGCTGGCCACCATCGGCCGCCACAGCATCCCCGGCCGCACCAACTAGCGCCCGCGCCCCATTCTCTCCTCGCCGAGAACGCACTCGTTGGGGTTATCCGGGGCTTTTAAACCCAACAAGTGCGTTTTCGCGGGATCTACTTGAGGCTTTTTTGCATCAGCACGGTGCCGAGCCAGCGCTCGAACTTGAACCCGACCTTGCCCATGCGGCCGATCTCCTCGAACCCGAAGTCGGAGTGCAACTTGATCGACGCATCGGCGCCCTGGTCGGCGATGACGGCGATGATCTCCTTGAGCCCTGCGGCCTTCGACCGTTCGATCAGCTCTGCGAGCAGCGCGCGTCCCAGGCCTTTGCCAGTGGATGCCGCGCCGAGGTAGATCGAGTTCTCCACCGTGAACCGGTAGGCCTTCTTCTGCTTCCACGGTGAGACCAGCGCGTAGCCGAGGATCTGGCCGCGCGGCGACTCCGCGACGATGAACGGCATGTTGAGCCGGGCCAGGTAGGCGAACTTGTCGCGCCATTCGGCCAGGGTCATCGCGTCCTCATCGAAGGTGACGGTGCTGTTCGCGACGTAGTAGTTGTAGATCTCCCGCACGTAGGGCAGGTCCCGGGCCGTGGCGTCGCGCATCGAGTACTCGAATGCCGGCTCCGGGTCGGGGACCGGGCGCAGATGGCGTGGCAATCGTCGCCTCGGCTGGTATTCCTCCTCGAGCAACGCGCACTTCCTTTCGATCGATTCCAGATTACCCGAGCGACCAGTCGACCGGCTGCGCACCCTGCTCGGCCAGCAGCGCATTCGCCCGGCTGAAAGGCCGGGAACCGAAGAATCCACGGCTGGCCGACAGCGGGCTGGGGTGGGCCGATTCGATCACCGGCGTCGGCCCGAGGAACTGTTGGACCCCCGCCGCATCCCGCCCCCAGAGGATGGCGACCAGCGGCTGGTTCCGTGCGACCAGGGTGCGGATGGCGTGCTCGGTCACGGCCTCCCAGCCGCGCCGCCGGTGCGACCCGGTCACCCCGGCTTCGACGGTGAGCACCCGGTTCAGCAGCATGACACCGTGCTCGGCCCACGGGGTGAGGTCGCCGTGGGCCGGCGGGTCGATGCCCAGGTCGCTGTGCAATTCCGTATAGACGTTGGCGAGGCTCCGGGGCACCGGGCGCACCTCCCGGTCAACGGCGAAGGCGAGGCCGATCGCGTGCCCGGGCGTCGGGTACGGGTCCTGCCCGACGATCAGCACCCGCACGGTGTCCGGCGGGTACCGGAATGCCCTGAGCACGTTGTCGCCGGCGGGCAGGACGGTGCGGCCGGCTGCGGACTCCGCGGCCAGGAAGCCCTCCAGTTGCGCCAGCTGCGCGGTGACCGGGGCCAGCGCGGCAGCCCACTCCGGGTGGACCAGGCCCGGCGTGCCGAGGTCGGCGAGCGAACCCGGCTGCGCCTGACGCGGCATCCGTTCGCGGAACGGGGTGGACATCACGCCGATGCCGCTCAGGCGCCGAAGGTGCCGACCAGCACACCCCGGTCGACCTGGCTGACCCGCCAGACGCTTCCGGCGCCCACGGCGCCCAGCGTTCCGTCACCGATGATCAAGGCAGTGCTCTCGTCGATTGCGAGGCCGCCCTCCACCAGTCCGGCCTCGGTCGCAGCGACGAGCCGGGACAGGTTGCCCCACTGGGCGGCGTGCACGTCGACGGTGACGTCGAGGAGGCCGATCCCCTGCTGGATAGTGACCTCGTCGACGCCCTCTGAACCGTCGGCCGGGCTCACCGGCACGCCGCCGATCTGCCAGCCGCCGATGATGGCGCGTTCGGCGGCGATCATGGCGCCGGCCGAGAAGCCGAGATAGGGCACCCCCGCGGTCACCAGACGACGGATGAGCTCGGCTACCGGCAGCACCGCCTGGAGATAGGCGGGGGTGAGGCCCCCTCCGATGACGATGCCGTCGACATCCGCTATGGCGGACGGGTCGACCAGGCCGCCCTGGGGCAGTGCGGTGGTGACCGCTTCGAACGGGCCACCGGCGGAGAGCGCGGCGCCCAGCTTGTCGGCGTGTTCTGCGGCGTCGCCGTCGCGCACCGCGATGATTGCGATGTGCGGGGCTACCCGGCCCGCTTCGACCGCGCGAGTCGTCGCCTCGGCCAGGAACGGGCCGAACACGTTGACGTCGTGTTGCGGCGTCCAGCCGCCTCCTACCAGGTGCACACTCATGCGTCGAGCCTACCCGCGGGCGATCAGGCGTTCGCGGGCGGCGCAGCCGGCGGCACGGTGCCGGGCAAGGTGTCTCCAGCCCAGCTGCGGCAGGGGTGCACGTCGTAGACGTAGATGCCGGCGACCACTGCCGGGTCCCCGTCCATGATCCGCCGCGCTTCCTTGGGTCCCCGGTCGAAGACGAAAACGCCCGCGAGGCCAGTGCCGTCGCTGATCGGCAGGACGACGGGCATCACACCGTCGGCGCGGAGTTGCAGGTTTCGCCGGCCGTGTTCCCAGATGACGCGGTCGGCGCCGTCCGCCTCGCGATTGGGTCCGTCCCGCGCAATGACGACGGTGAAGGCTTCCGCCGTCTGGAGGATTGCCCGCATGCGGCCATCTGTGATCGATTCCACGAACGACTCCGTGACGTTGTCACCGCAGGAGAGTCCTGCGTGCTCCCAGACTATTCCGCGATCCCCGGAATGTGAACGCCGGAATCACGACGGGCTCGTCGAGTCAGACCGTGACCGGCGGCAGCGCGGACCAGGGGAACACGATCCATTCGTCGGTCTCCCGCCAGGTGTAGTCGGGCACCAGCACGGTCCGCGGTTTCGTGTACAGCGTGGCAGTGCGCACCTCGGCGGCGCTGCTGTCCAGGGCACTGTCGCGGAGCAGGGCCACAACCAGGGCCAGGGTGTGCCCCGAATCCGACACATCGTCGACGACCAGTACCTTCTTGCCGGCGAGCGCCGGCGCGTCGAGCATCGGACCCGACAACACCGGCTCGGGCAGCCGCTGGTCGACGCCGGTGTAGAACTCGACATTGATGCTTCCGCAGTTCTTGGTGCCGAGGGCATACGACAGGGCGCCGGCCAGCAGCAGCCCGCCACGCGCGATCGCGATCACCACGTCAGGGTGGAATCCGCTCTGCTTCACCATCGTCGCGAGGCGCCGGGAGGCGTCAGCGAAGTCCGCCCACTCCAGTACCTCCCGCGCCGGCTCCGGCTCGGTCATCGCGGTGTTGTCGGTGTCAGTTGCCATCCCGCAATGCTACGTCCGCTACTCCCGCGGCGAACGGATGCGCCGGACGTCACCGGGGGCGCACCATCAGCTCGCCGCGGGCCACCAGCGACGGCGCCGCCTGCGCCACCGGCTTGATGGTGACCAGGTCGAGGTTGACGTGCGCGGGAAGTTCGACCGACGACACGATAACCTCGGCGATGTCCTCGGCGGTGAGCGGATGCGGTACGTTCTCGTAAGCCGCGAAGGCCTTCTCCCGGTCACCGTCGAAGCGCACCAGCCCGAACTCGTCGGTCCTCACCATGCCGGGGGCGATCTCGATCACCCGGATCGGCTCGCCGTTCAGCTCCAGCCGCAGCACCTCGGTCATCGCATGCGCGGCGAATTTCGCCGCGTTGTACCCGCCCCCGCCGACGTAGGCGACGTGACCGGCGATCGAGGTGACATTGACGATGTCCGCGCTGACCGCGGCATCCGCTTCACCGCGCGATCCGGCGATCCCGGCGCGCAACAGCGGGAGCACCGCGCTGATCACCCGTTTCACCGCCAGCACGTTGATCTCGAACATCCAGGCCCAGTCGTCGATCTCGGAATTCTCGACCGAGTCGAGTCCCTTCGCTCCGCCGGCGTTGTTCACCAGCGCGTGCACCGGCCCGGTCGCGGCGAGGTGGTCGCGCAGTGCGTCGACGTCGGCCTGCCGGGTGAGGTCGGCCGTGAACACGTCGGCCCCTGTTTCCGCCGCCAGCGCCGCCAGCCGGTCGGCTCGACGGGCGACGCCGACGACGTCCCAGCCGTGGCTCCGGAACAGGCGCACGGTTGCCGCCCCGATACCCGAACTCGCACCCGTCACCACAACTCTGCGCATACCCGTTGGTCCATTCTGTTCGCCCATCTCACCCATTCTGGCGGGAGACCGGGAGAATGGAGGCAATGACACTTCCCAGCTCCGGTCCATCGTCCCCACGCAAACGGCGGGTTCCCCTGTGGGACAACGGCCGATGGATCGCGATCACCCTGATGGTGGTCGGTCACGCCATCCTGAAGCTGATCGGCGATTCGGATGTCGCGTACGAGGCGTACCTGTTCATCTACGCGTTCCACGTGCCGGTGTTCGTGGCGGTGAGCGGCTATTTCGCCAAGTCAGGCCCCCCGGGCACACGCCAGCTGCAACGGCTCCTGACCGACATCGTGTTCCCGTACTTCATCTTCGAGACCATCTGGACTGTCGTGCACTGGCTGCTCGGCGGCGCCTTCTGGCTGGACTATTCGACCGCGTCGTGGACGCTGTGGTTCCTGATCGCCCTGGCGGTGTGGCGGGTGACGCTCCCCTACCTGGTGCTGCTGCGCTATCCGCTGCTGATCGCGATCGTCATCTCCGTCGGGACCGGATACGTCGACTCGATCGACAGCAGCTTCGCCCTCTCCCGCACCCTGGGCCTGCTGCCGTTCTTCGTCTTCGGCTGGAAGCTGCGGCAGTGGCAGATCACCGATCGCTGGCTGGAGGTGCGGCTCGCCGCGGTCTGGCGCTGGCGCGGCGCCGCCATCGCCCTGTTCGGGGCGTTGCTTGTCGTCATCGTAGCCAACATCGACGCTTTGCGAGCGATCCAGATTCGCCGTTTCCTGCTCTACGACGAACCGTACGGGTCGTTCGGCTACGACCAGGCCTGGGCCGGCGGCATCCGCCTGGGCCTCATGCTCCTTGCGTTCGCACTCATTGTCTCGTTCCTGCTGCTGACGCCGCGAAGCACCACCTGGTTCACCGCCTTCGGCGCCGCCACCATGTACATCTACCTGCTGCACAGCTTCCTGCTCTACCCGCTGCGGGAGAGCGGTGTGCTGGACGGCCCGCTGCCCGCCTGGGTGCTGCCGGCGATGATCGTGCTGGCCGTTGCCATCTCGCTGCTGCTCGCGCAGCCGTTCGTGAAGAAGCTGACCCGGCCCCTCGTGCAGCCGCGCGCCCGGTGGCTGTTCCGCACCCAGCCCGAAACCCGCACCGGCACGATCGTGCTTCCGCCCGGCGACCGGCTGCCGTGAACGGCGGTCTCGGCCCGCCCAGATGACGCCGTGTTGCGGTTGTCATTGCCGTTCAGCGGATGCGTGCCTAGGCTCGCCCCAGGGCGCTGGACTACCCAGCGCCGGAAGACCACACCCCACGTTTTCTCGAGTTAACACCGGAGGCAACCCATGAGCGACAACACCGCAGACTGGAAGTTCGAAACCAAGCAGGTGCACAGCGGAGCGCGCCCCGACCCGACCACCAACGCCCGTGCGACGCCGATCTACCAGACCACGTCGTACGTGTTCAACAACGCGCAGCACGCACAGAACCTGTTTGCCCTGGCCGAGTTCGGCAACATCTACACCCGCATCCAGAACCCCACCCAGGCCGTCGTGGAGGAGCGCGTCGCCGCGCTCGAGGGCGGCACCGGGGCACTGCTCCTCGCCTCCGGACAGTCGGCGTCGACGTTCGCCGTGCTGAACATCGCCCAGGCCGGCGACCACATCGTGTCGTCCAGCTCGATCTACGGCGGCACCTACAACCTGTTCAAGTACACGCTGGCCAAGCTCGGCATCGAGACCACCTTCGTCGAGAACCAGGACGACGCCGACGAGTGGCGCCGCGCCGTGCGCCCCAACACCAAGCTGTTCTTCGCCGAGACGATCGGCAACCCGAAGATCAACGTGCTGGACATCGCGCTGGTCGCCGACGTCGCCCACGAGTCCGGCATTCCGCTGATCGTCGACAACACGATCGCCACCCCGTACCTGATCCGCCCGTTCGAGCACGGCGCCGACATCATCGTGCACTCGGCCACCAAGTTCCTCGGCGGCCACGGAACGGTGATCGGCGGCATCATCGTCGACGGCGGAAAATTCGAGTGGTCGAAGAACGTGGAGAAGTTCCCCGGGCTCACCGAGCCGGACCCGTCGTACCACGGCGCCAGCTACACCACCGCGGTCGGCGACGGCCTCGCCTACATCATCAAGGCCCGGGTGCAGTTGCTCCGGGACCTCGGTGCGTCCATCGCCCCGGCGAGCGCCTGGCAGCTGATCCAGGGCATCGAGACCCTGAGCCTGCGCATCGAACGCCACGTGCAGAACGCCCAGGAGATCGCGGAGTGGCTGGAGAGCCACCCGGACGTCGCCCAGGTCTTCTACTCCGGCCTGCCGACCAGCCCCTGGTACGCCGCCGCGAACAAGTACGCCCCGAAGGGCGTCGGCGCGGTGCTCTCGTTCGAGCTGAAGGGCGGCGTCGACGCGGGCCGGGCGCTGGTGGACAACCTCGAGCTGTTCAGCCACCTGGCCAACATCGGTGACGTGCGCTCCCTCGTCATCCACCCGGCGTCCACCACCCACGCGCAGCTCACCCCCGAGCAGCAGCTCACGGCCGGCGTCACCCCCGGCCTGGTTCGGCTCTCGGTGGGCATCGAGAACATCGACGACCTCAAGGCCGACCTCGAAACCGGCCTGGCCGCCGCCCGCTCCGTCACGAACGAGTCGCGCGCCAACGCCTGACCTTCTCCGGACTGGCGAACCAGCAGCGGATGCCCCGGCGCGTGTAACAAACGCCCGGGGCATTTGCGTACCCGCCAGAATGGGAGCGTATGGAATGGCAATCCGAGGCAGACACGTCCCCCTCCAGCTTCATCAGTGAAGCGCAGGTGCGGTCGCTGATCGGCAAGCCTCCCGCGACGGGTGCCTGGCGCGACGGCGACCCGGTGGGGCGCCGCACCTTCACCGACACCGGCCCGCTGCGACTCGAATCGGGCCGAAGCCTGGGCTCGGCGCGCATCGCCTGGGAGAGCTGGGGCGAACTCAGCGCCGAGCGCGACAACGCGGTGCTCGTTCTCCACGCCCTCACCGGCGACAGCCACGTCTCCGGCCCGGCCGGGAAAGGACACGCGACGGCCGGCTGGTGGAGCGGTATCGTCGGCCCCGGCCTCGCTATCGACACCGACCGCTGGTACGTCGTCGCCCCCAACATGCTCGGAGGCTGCCAGGGCAGCACCGGCCCGTCGTCGCTGGCGCCTGACGGCGCGGAGTGGGCGGGGCGGTTCCCCTACCTCACCATCCGCGACCAGGTCGCGGCGCAGATCAACCTCGCAGACCGCATCGGCATCGACGCCTGGGCCGCCGTGGTCGGTGGGTCGATGGGCGGCATGCACGCGCTCGAGTGGGCCGTCACCGCACCGTCGCGGGTGAAACGGCTGGCGATCCTGGCGGCGCCGCCCGTCACGACGGCAGACCAGGTCGGCCAGAACTCGGTTCAGATCGAAGCGATCCGCACCGATCCCCTGTTCCAGGGCGGGGACTACTACGACGCGCGGGCCGGCAACGGGCCCAACCGGGGCCTGGCCCTGGCCCGGCGGATGGCCCTGTTGAACTACCGCAGCGCCACCGAGCTGAACAGTCGATTCGAACGCAGCTGGCAGAGCGAGATCAGCCCGCTCGGAGCCGGCGGACGATTCGCCGTCGAGTCGTACCTCGACTTCCACGGCAACAAATTCACCCGCCGCTTCGACGCCAACAGCTACATCACCTTGGTCGAGGCGATGAACTCGCACGATGTGGGGCGTGAGCGCGGCGGCGTCGCGTCCGCCCTGTCGCGCATCACCGCGCAGAGCCTGGTCGTCGGCATCGACAGCGACCGGCTGTTCCCCGTTGAGGGGCAGGAGGAGATCGCCCGGCACCTCCCGAACAACATCGACGGCTCGGCTCCGGTGGTGTTGAACTCCGGTTTCGGCCACGACGGGTTCCTCATTGAAGATGACGCCGTAAGTACCCAACTACGCCGGTTGCTCCCTTAAGGGGGCCGCCGCCCGATATGGTGCTGTGTAACGTAGTCCACGGGGAGTTCAGCAGGCAACCATGCAACGCATCTTCAAAGAACGCGATCGCCTGCTGCGGAAATCCGCACGGATGGCGGGTCTGGCGAGTTCTGCCACCGCGTTGGCCTGCATGCTCGTGCCCGGTGGTCTCGGGCCCGACGCGCTCTTGGGCTGCATCGCCCTGGTGCTGCTGACCGGGCTCTGCCAGTACCTCCTCGGCCGCACCGGCGGCATCCGCTGGGCCGTGCTCACCGTCGCCTGCGGGATCGGCATGATCCTGCTGATCGGACTCCGCAGTCACCCGGGCGTCAGCCTGAACGTGGTCGAGGAATCAGTGATCGCGGTGGTCGCGGCCGGTGCGACGAGTTGCGTCGCCCAGGTGCTGGTGGTGAGCATGTCGCGCCTGGCCGTGCTCGGGGCCTGCCTCGGCTGCACACTCGCCGCGGTCATCGGGGTGACCGTGAGCGCAGGCGGCAGTCCCATCCCATTGGCGCTCACCATCTGCGGGTGGTTCGGCGCCGCGGTCGGCGGCTGGTGGGTGAGCCAGAGCGTGCCGCGCGTGATGCAGCGCATCGCCGCCATCGGCCGCGCCCACCGCGCCGAGCGGCACGCCAGCGAGCTCGAGGCTGAACGCCGGCAGGACGCCCGGCTGCTCCACGACACCGTCCTTGCGACGCTGACGCTGCTGGCCCACTCCGGCGTCGGAGTCAGCCCGGCCGCACTCCGCCAGCAGGCCGGCGACGACGCCAGGCTGCTCCGCCAACTGCGGCTGGGCGGGCTTCCGATGCCGCGCAGCTCCGGCGTCTACACCCTCGAACCGGTCACCGATTTCACGCTCGGCAACACCCTGGAGTCGGTCAGGCAGCGGTTCGGCCGGATGGGCCTCGACGTGGACTGGCACGGCAGCGGGCAGGTGCTGCTCCCGAGCGCTGTCCTGGACTCGTTCCTGCTGGCTCTCGGCGAATGCCTCGAGAATGTTCGCCGGCACTCCGGCGTCAAGCGCGCAGACGTGACGATCACGGATGACGACACCACGGTGCGTGCGATGGTCACGGACGCGGGAGTCGGATTCGACCTCGGGGGGGTGGGCAGCGAACGACTCGGATTCGCCGAATCGGTGGTGGCCCGGTTGCGGGACGTCGGCGGCAACGCGCGGCTGTTCTCCTCGCCCGGTTCCGGAACCACGGTGGTGCTGGAGGTGCCCAAGTGAGCCGCTCGACGATCCAGGAGAACACGCTCGGAATCGCGGTCGGGCGCGAGGGCAAGGCCAAGCGGGAACGACGGCTGTACGACCGGCGACCCGGTTTCCGCCGCCCGGAGCGCACCGTGAAGACCACTCGCGCCAACCAGAACGGCCTCGGCGGCCGCCACCTCGGCATCGGCATGGTGTTCGCCGGCGGCGTGATCGCGGTGTTCCTGTTGTGGCGGTTCACCCTGCAGTGGGCGCCATCATCGCTCCCCTCGCCCAGCCTGGTGGCCTGGATCATCCTCGGTGCGGCCTCGGTCGGCGCCCTGCTCATCGCGCAGCAGCGCCCCAGCCGCCCACCACGGTGGATGTTCGCCACCGCCATGGTCGCCGGCGCCGTCGTGGTCGTTCTCGACCTGGTCGGATGCTGGGGCCTGGCCGACAGCGGCGTCTATCCCACCGCGGCCCCCGCGGTCGGCGCCCTGCTCACCGGGTTCGTCACGTTGCGGGAGACCCGCGACATCCTGGTGGCCAGCGGAATCCTGGGCGGCGCGATGTTCGTGGTCGCCCTGCTGGGCGCCCGAAGCGATCCGCTCACCCTGGCTCCCGACATCCTCGCGATCGCGCTGGCGGTCGTTCCGCCCGTGCTCGGCGTCGCAATCGTGCGGGCCTTCCGCCGCATGGTGCAACTCGAGCTCGACCTGGTGCTGGTGCAGAGCACCGTGTCCCAGCCACGGGACGCCGTCGGCATGCTCGCGTCGGAGCAGCTCGCCAAGCTCGACCTCGATGCCGAGCGCCTGCTCGACGGCGTCGCCGAGGAACGCATCCCGCTGCCGCTCGACCAGGAGACCTCCACCACCGCGGCGTCGCTGGCCACCCAGCTGCGGCTGCACCTGATCGAGGGCCGCACCGAAACCTGGTTGCACCACGCCATCACCGAATCCGAGTTCCTCGCCCCTGCCGTCGACCTTCGCGACCCGAGCGGGCTGGCCGGACTCCTCGCGCCGGCCCAACGGGACGCGCTTCTGCTCACCCTCTGGCTGCTGATCGGCGACGCCACCCGCACCTCCGCCACTGTGCGCCTCACCCTCGGCCCGATCTCGCCGACGCATGGTTTCGCCGGCGACCGGTCGGTGCGATTCCCGATCGAATTGACCACCACCGGTGTGCCGCGTCGGAGGGTGGACCCCGAGACGTGGGAAGCTATTCGTGTCGTCGGCCCACATGTCGATGCCATTCGAGACGGTAGTCTCCGCGTGGACATCGAGTGCCGGGTCGACAATCCGGCGGATGCGTGATGCGTGATGCGTGATGCGCGGCAGGGGGGCACCGCGATGGTGCAAAACAGCAGGAGGCAACAGTGACGAATGCAGACGGATCCATCCGACTGGCACTTGTAGACGACCATAAGATGCTGCTCGGGGCTCTGACCGAATGGATCCGTGGCGCCGCGGACGACATCAACATGGTGGCGGCCGTGACCACCTGGTCGGGGCTCCTGGCCCATCCGGAGTTTCCCGTCGACGTGGTCCTGCTCGACCTCGACCTTAAAGACAACATCCCGGTGTCGCTCAAGATCTCGACGCTGAAGACCACGGGCGTGAAGACGGTGTTGATGAGCACCTACTCCGAGCCCGCACTGGTGCGTGAGGCGCTGGCTGCCGGCGCCCTCGGCTACCTGGTCAAGAGCGAGGAGGCGAGCATGATCGTCGAGGCTATCCGCGCCGCCGCCAAGGGCGAGTCATACATCTCCGCCGAGCTTGACCTGGCCTTGAACGCCGTCACCGAAGGCGGCTCCCCCCGGCTGAGCGCACAGGAGCGCCGGGTGATGGCGCTGTACGGCGCAGGCGAACCGGTGAAGGCGGTCGCATACCAGCTCGGCATCTCCGAGGAGACGGCGAAGTCGTACCTCAAGCGGATCCGCGAGAAGTACCGCCTGGCGGGCTTCGACGTCGGCACCAAGGTGGCCCTCCGCAAGCGCGCCATCCAGGACGGCATCCTGCTGCAGACCGACTAGCAGCGTTTCATCCCCGTCGATACCGCCGGCGACCTCGGCGTCAGCGTGAAGCGGATACCCGCGACACGGCGACCGACGCGGTCCCGTATGGCACGACCACGCCGTTGCGGCGGCGTGACCCGTCCAGGGCGAATGTCGCCACGGCAAGTCCCAGGCCCAGGGCGCTGAGCCCGAGCCCGATCCAGATCGGGGCGACGTAGCCGAGTCCGGCCGCGATCGCGACGCCGCCGAGGGATGTTGAGCGCCGAATGGTTCAGTGCCGCGCCGATGGACTGGCTGCCGTGCGCGACATCCATCAGCCGGGTCTGGATGGTCGGCGACAGGGCGGATGCCGCCGCACCGATCAGGAACACGCCGATCAGGAGGCCGGCCAGGAATTGGGCAGACAGCGCCAGCCCGGCCAGCCCCACGATGAGCACGCCGAAGAACGCGTACATGCTGCGCCGGACGCTCCGGTCGGCCAGAGCACCGCCGGCGAAGTTGCCCACAGTCATGCCGAGGCCGACGACCACCAACACCAGCGGCACGGCGCCGGCCCCGAGCCCGGTCACTTCAGTGACCAGCGGAGCGACGTAGCTGTACACGGCGAAGAGCCCGCCGAATCCGATCGCCCCGATCGCCAGGGCGAACCAGACCTGGAGCCGGCCGAAGGCGCGAAGTTCGTTGCGCATGGTGGCGCCGCTGTCGCCGGCCTGGAACGGGACTGCGGACGCGACGGCGGCGAAGGTCAGCGCGAACAGCGCCGCGACGAGGAGGTACGCCGTCCGCCAACCGGCGAGCTGCCCCAGCCAGGTGATCACCGGAACGCCGACGACATTGGCGATGGTGAGGCCCGACAGCACGAACGCCACACCCCTGGCCCGTTTGCCCGGGCCCATCAGGTCGGCGGCGACCAGCGATGCGATGCCGAAGTAGGCGCCGTGCGGCAGCCCGGCGACGAAGCGCGCGGCGAGCACCAGGCCGAAGCTCGGCAACAGGGCCGACGCGATCGTGCCGAGCGTGAACGCGGTCAGCAGCACCAGCAACAGCTGCTTCCGCGGCCAGCGCGCAGCGGCTGCGGCGATGCTCGGCGCGCCCACCACCACACCCAGCGCGTAGGCGGAGATCAGCAGGCCCGCCTGTGCGTTCGCGTTCTCCGGCGACGCGGCGTAAACGGTCGGCAGCAGGTCGGCGGCCAGGTTCGGCAACAGCCCCATCGCCACGAACTCGGTCGCACCGATGCCGAACCCGCCCATGGCGAGGGCGAGCAGGGCAAGACGAATTCGGGCCGGCGACAGCTGCGTCGGCCCGTCGGTGGTGGAGGGCATGCCGTCCAACCTAAAGCGTGCCGGTTGCCGGGATGTTACGGGTGCGGGTAACGGGTCGGGGTCACGCCTGCGGCGTCACTACTGCGGCGTCACGGCTGCGCGTGTCACGGCTGCGCGTCACTGTCGCGGCCGGCCTCGGCGGCGTGACGCGCGAGACGGAACCGCAGCCCCTGCTTCACCGTCGGCCACTCCGATTCGATGATCGAGAACACCACGGTGTCGCGCAGGCTGCCATCGGCGGAACGGGAATGGTTCCGCAACACGCCGTCCTGCTTGGCGCCGAGGCGCGCGATCGCTGCCCGTGACTGCTGGTTCATCCAGTGGGTGCGGAACTCGACGGCGATGCAGCCGAGGGTCTCGAACGCGTGGGTGAGCATCAGCAGCTTGCTCTCGGCGTTGACTCCGGTCCGGTGCACGCCGGCGGATGTCCAGGTCGATCCGATCTCGACCCGCCGGTTCGCGGCGTCGGCGTTCATGAACGTGGTCATCCCGCAGATCGTCCCGCCTGGCGCGACCCCGGCGGTGGCGCCCAGGCGCACGGTGAATGGCAGCATCGACTGCCGATCCAGCAGCCCGAGGCGGCGGTCGATCTCGGCCGCCATCCCTTCCGGCCTCGGCACCGAGGTGTACCAGAGCTCCCACAAACGGCCGTCTTCTGCCGCGGCCACCAGATCATCGCGGTGCTCACGGGAGAGCGGTTCGAGCGTGACCAAGTCGCCGGACAACGTGACGGGGTTCAGGAAGGACATGGCCACACGATAGCAAGGCCGCCACAGCCCCCTCGCCGCCGCCCCCGGGGCGGCGTTAGTCCTGTTCGCTGAGCGCCTTCTCCAGCCGCTCCACCTTGCCGGTGAGTTCCCCGGTCCTGCCGGGGCGGATGTCGGCCTTCAACACCAGCGCCACTCGCGGACCGAACCGGCCGACGGCATCCGTCGCGGCCTTGATCACCGCGAAGACCTCGTCCCACTCGCCTTCGATCTCGGTGAACATGGAGTTGGTGCGGTTGGGCAGGCCGGAGTCGCGGACGACCCGCACAGCCGCCGCGACGGCGTCGTGCACCGAGCCCTCGTCGCCGGTGGAACCGGACGGGGCGACCGAGAATGCAACCAACATGACTTACTCCTTCTGCAATGCGTGGGCGGGGATGCCGGGGAGACCGGCGCGGCGGGAGCCGGCGGCGGCGACCCGCCACACGCCCCACCCGAGCAGCACGAACTCGAGCAGGTTGCGCGCGCTGAGCATGAGCACCATCACCGGGTTCGCCACCAGCAGCCAGTCATACAGATAGGGATACACCACCTGGGTGAGCGCGGCCAGTGCGGCCACGATGAGAGCCGGCGTGCGCCACGCGCGGCCGTTCACGACCAGGCCGAGGATCACGGGGGCCGCGAGCCAGCCGAGGAACTGCGGGGAGCCGACCTTGTTGAACGCGATCAGGGTGACCGTGAGCGCCAGCACCAGCGGCGGGAACAGGTACTCGAAACGCGCACCGCGGCGCGCCGCGAGGGCGCCGATGACCAGCACGGATGCCGCGGCGAGCGCCAGCAGCGGAGTCATCAGTGCGATCGCCACATCGATCCCGGCGCCTGTGACCTGGAAGGTGAGGATCTCCCGGTCGTAGTAGATCATGGCGCCCGGGACCTTGAACGCGACCTGCCACATCCAGACCAGGCCCACCGGCGATTCGATCTGAATTCCGCGGGCGGTCTGCTGTCCGACGAAACTGAACACGTTGCCGCCGCTGCCGAGGCTGAGCGCAGCCGCGATGATCAGCGCGCTGGTCCCCGCCGCTGCCGCCAGCACGCGCCAACGACGAGTCGAGGACACCAGGAGCGCGGCGATCACGGCGGCCGGCCACACCTTCACCCAGGTCGCCACGGTCAGCAGGACCGTGGCCCAGAGCGGCCGGGTGCGGAGCCAGAGAAGCGCGATGATCACCAGCGGGACCGTGACCGAATCGATGCGGGCCAGGGCGATCGGCCCGAGCAGGAGCAGGAAGGCGAGCCACCACCAGGCGGCGCGCCGCCGCCATCGGCCGGGCCCGGCTGCGCCTGGCGCAGGCCTGATCAACACCGCGAAGGCCACCCCGTTCAGCACCGTGACGATTCCGAGCCAGGTGAGCGCGTAGGGGGCCGGGCCGAATGCGATGGCGAGGAAGATCGGCACGAACGCGAGGATCGGGTAGACGAATTCGGTCGAGATGCCGACGATCGGGCCGCCGGATGCCGCGGCCCGCGCCCAACCCAGGTACACCCGGTCGATGTCGCCGAGCGGCCAGCCGGGTGCGAACCGGCACAGCACGATCAGCACCGCGTGCACGAACAGGAACGCACCCCAGAGTCCCGCCGTGCGGGACCGGAGGGCGGGTGGAAAGTGCACGCTTCACTTTCCCACACCCGGGGCGGGCTCGCGGCGTGGCCCGCGCCGGATCCGGCGCTCGCGGCCCACCATTCATGTCCGTGGCCCCTGTTCGTACCTGGGTCAGAAAGGTTGGCCACCAGGGTGCGGGCACGTCGTCCGGTGCAGTGGCGGAGCTGCGAGTCGGCCGGGGAGCCAGCCGGGGAATCCGCCGGCGAGGAGCGCGGCGAGCCCGCCGGCGCGTCAGCCGGCGAATCAGCCGGCGAGGAGCGCCGCGATCGTGGCCGGCACCGCCTCGGCGACCCCGAGCGCGGTGATCGGTCCCCCCGCGGATGCCCGGCTCGCGGCGTGGCCGTGGATCAGCGCGGCGGTGGCGGCGAGGGCGGCGAGCGCATCGGCATCCGTTGTCGCCAGCTCTGCGTGGGTCGCCACCAGCGCGCCAAGGATGCCACCGAGCACGTCCCCGGTACCGGCCGTCGCCAGCCAGCCGGTCGCCCCGGACACGGTGAGCCGGGCGGCGGAGGGTGACGCGACGTGGGTCGTCGAGCCCTTGAGCAGCACTGTCACACCGAGGAGCTTCGCCGCGCGGATGGCCCACTCGGCGGGGTGGGCCCCGACCTCGGCGGCCGTCACGGTGGTCCCGTGGCCGGCCAGCAGTGACGACAGTTCGCGTGCGTGCGGGGTGATCACAAGGGGCAGCGGGCCGCCGGGCTCACGCGTGTTGCCGGGCTCAGGCGCGCCGCCTGCCCTCTTCACGCGGTCGAGTGCCCCGGCGTCGACCACCGTCGGCAGTCGTTCGGCGAGAGCGGCATCGACCGCCGCGGTGGTCGCCGGGTCGCGGGACGCGGCGCTCATCCCCGAGCCGAGAAGCCAGGCCTGCACCCGCCCGGGCTCCGTGACGACCTCCGGGCGACGGGCCAGGACCAGGTCCGCGGCACGCGCAGGGCCGAGGTAGCGCACCATCCCCACACCGGCGCGCATCGCCGCCTCGACACCCAGCACTGCGGCACCCGGGTATTCGTCCGACCCGGTGCGCACGCCGAGCACGCCGCGCGAGTACTTGTCGTCGGCCCTGGTCGGCACGGCGATCCAGTCGCGCGCCTCCTCGGCCGCCCATTCCAGCCATTCCCGCGGTTTCGCCATGCACTCACGATAGGTTGTCCTGGTGCCTCCCGTCTCGTTGTTCGACCCGATCACCGTGCGTTCCGTCACCATGCGCAACCGGATCTGGGTCGCCCCGATGTGCCAGTACTCGATCCTCAGGAAAGACGGCGTGCCCCAGGACTGGCACCTGGTCCACCTGGGGTCGATGGCCGCCGGGGGCGCCGGCCTGGTCATGGCGGAGGCGACCGCGGTCAGCCCGGAAGGCCGCATTTCCGATGCGGACACCGGCATCTGGAACGACGAACAGGCCGCTGCCTGGGCGCGGATTGTGCGCTTCATCCAGTCGCAGGGCGCAACGGCCGGCATCCAGCTGGGCCACGCCGGCCGCAAAGCCTCGGTCTGGCCGGCCTGGGGCCACGACCGGCGCGGCACCATGGCGATCGTCGACGGTGGCTGGCAGACCGTCTCCGCCTCAGCCCTCCCGTTCCCCGGGTACGAGCCGCCGGTCGCCCTCGATTCCTCCGGAATCGACGGGGTGGTAACCGATTTCGCTTCGGCCGCGCGCCGTGCGGTGGCTGCCGGCTTCGACGTGGTCGAACTCCACGGCGCCCACGGCTACCTCCTGCACCAGTTCCTCTCCCCGCTCAGCAACGAGCGCACCGACGAATACGGCGGTTCCCTGGAGAACCGCGCCCGGCTGCTGCTGGCGGTGGTCCGCGCGGTGCGTTCGGCGGTCGGCGACCGGGTGGCGCTGTTCGTGCGCCTCTCCGCCACCGACTACGCGCCGGGCGGCTGGGACCCTCGGCAGACATCCGTTGTCGCCGGTTGGGCGCGTGACGCCGGCGCTGACTTCTTCGACATCTCCAGCGGGGGCAATGTCGGCGGGGTGCGGATTCCGCTCGGACCGGGATACCAGGTGCCGTTCGCGCAGTTCGTGAAGGTCGCAGCGGATGTGCCGGTGAGCGCCGTCGGGCTGATCACGACACCCGAGCAGGCCGCGGAAATCGTCGCGACCGGGCAGGCTGACACGGTGATGCTCGCCCGGGAGATGCTGCGCGACCCGCACTTCCCGCTTCGGGCCGCGCACGAACTCGGCGTCGACCTCGACTATTGGCCGCCGCAATACGATCGCGCCCGCTGGCCCGCGCCCTCCACCCCCGCGAACCCGCAGTAGTTGGGCTTATGAGGGCGTCATAAACCCAACAAGTGCAGATTCGCGGAGCCGAGGGGCGAGTGGCGAGTTAGAGATCTTGGGCGATGCAGAGGATGTTGCCCTCGCTGTCGACGAACCAGGCCGACTTCTCGTTGTCCATCGTCGCCACGCCGTTCTCCGTCTTCAACCCGGGGAAGTCGTAGTCCTCGAATGTGACGCCGCGGCCGCGGAGTTCGCTCATCTCCGCGTCGATGTCCTTAACGGTCCAGCACATCGTGGTGTTCTTCGCCGACCCGGCGTTCTCGGTCTCGTACAGCAGGAAGCCGGTGCCGTCCTGCATCCGATACATCAGGCCGCCCGCGGTCTCCTCCGACGGCTCGAGGCCCAACTTCTCCGAGAAGTACGCGCGCGCCCGGGACAGGTCCTTCGCCGGCAGGACCGCGCCGACGGACATATTGCTCAACATGAGAAATCCTCTCTTTCCTCGAGTCACAGCGTACGCTCCTCGCATCCTGCGGCACACCCCGAGATCTGCCGCAGCACGCATGCCCGGGCGCGCGAAAACACACTAGATGGGGTTATCAGCGCGTCTTAGCCCCAACAAGTGCGGTTTCGCGGAGACGGGCCCGGGCGGGTGCCGACTAGAGCTCCTGGGCAAGGGAGAGGATGTTGCCTTCGCTGTCGATGAACCACGCCCCCTTCAGGCCTTCCATCGTGGCCACGCCGTCCTCCGTCTTCAATCCGGGGAAGTCGTAGTCCTCGAAGACGACACCGCGCCCACGGAGTTCGGCCATCTCCGCCTCGAGGTCCTGCGTGACCCAGGACATCTGGGTGTTCTTCGCCGACCCCGCGTTGCCCGTCTCGTAGAGCATGAAGCTCGACCCGTCCTGCATCCGATACATCAGCCCGTCCTGTCGCTCCAGGGCCGGCTCCAGTCCCAGTTTCTCCGAGTAGTACGCCCGCGCCCGCGCCAGGTCCTGGGCCGCCAGCACGGTGTTGACCGGCAGATTGCTTAACATGAGAAATCCTCTCCTTCTCCCCGGTGACACTGTACGCCGGAGAGCGATCGGGAAACAGGGTCAGCTGCGCCGGGTCGCGTCCTGCACTTCGCCGACGAGTTCCTCGATGATGTCCTCCAGGAACAGCACCCCGGTGGTCTCCCCTTCGGTGGTGAACGAGCGGGCCAGGTGCGCGCCGGAGCTCCGCATGGTGGCCAGCGCATCCTCGAGGTCCGTACCCTCGAAGATCGACACGAGCTGACGGATGCGTTTGGCCGGCACCGGCGCGGTGTAGCCCGGTTGGCCCGTGTCCGCAACGACATCCTCCAGGTCAAGCACGTCTTTGAGGTGCACGTAACCGGTGGGCTCCCCCGCCACGTTGACGACGACATAACGGGAGAAGCCGTGTTTGGCGACGGCCTTCTCGACGTCCGCAGGGCTGGCCTTCTCGGGCAGGCTGACCAGGTCGCCGAGCCGCACCGCGACATCCTTCACCTTGCGGTTGGTGAACTCGAAGGCGGCGCTGAGTGCGCCGGTGCTGTCCATCAACACCCCCTCGCGGGTGGACTGCGACACGATCGTCGCCACTTCCTCGAGCGTGTAGGTGCTGGTGGCCTCGTTCTTGGGTTCGACCCTGAACAGTCGCACGATCCCGTTGGCCGTCGCGTTCAGGGCAACGATCACCGGCTTGAAAATGCGCCCGAAGAACACCAGCGGCGGGGCCAGCAGCAGCACGGCCCGGTCGGGAATGGAGAATGAGAGGTTCTTCGGCACCATTTCACCGAACACCACGTGCAGGTAGGAGACCAGGAACAATGTGACGAAGAACGCGCTGCCTCCGATTAACTCCTCCGGCCAGCCGGTGAGGCCGAGCGGCGCCTCGAGGAGGTGGTGGATCGCCGGCTCTGACACGTTCAGGATCAGCAGCGAGCACACCGTGATGCCGAGCTGGCTGGTTGCCAGCATGAGGGTGGCATGCTCCATCGCCCAGAGCGCCGTCTTGGCGCTGCGCTTGCCCGCCTCGGCGAGCGGCTCGATCTGCGAGCGGCGTGCCGAGATCACCGCGAATTCGGCGGCGACGAAGAAGGCGTTGCCCACCAGGAGCACCACCAGCCAGAGGATGCCGGCCCAGTCGCTCATCGGTTCGCCCCCCTCGCGTCGGTGTTCGCGGGAGTGCCACGGTCGGCGTCGGCCGGGGTGGCGGCATCCGCTTCGTCAAGCGTGTCGGGCGTGAACCGCAGCCGGTCGATCCGGCGGCCGTCGAGTCGCTCGACCCGCAGCTCGCCACCCTCGACCGGCACGGTGTCGCCCACAACCGGGAGCCGGCCGAGTTCGCTCATGACGAAGCCGGCGACAGTCTCGTACGGCCCGTCCTCCGGCACCTGGATGCCGGTGCGTTCGAGGAGCTCATCGGGACGCAGCATGCCAGGGAAGGTGAGCGAGTCCTGCGAGCGCACCACGCCGGCGCGGGTGCGATCGTGCTCGTCGGCGACCTCGCCGACCAGCTCTTCGACCAGGTCCTCCAGGGTGGCGACGCCGGCGGTTCCGCCGTACTCGTCCACGACCACGGCCATCTGGTAGCCGCGGCCGCGGAGTTCCTCCAGCAGCATATCGAGCTTCATGGTCTCTGGCACCCGCAGGGCATCGGACTGCAGGGCCGACACCGGCACGTCGGCGCGGCGCTGGCGGGGCACGCCGACAGCCTGCTTGACGTGCACGATGCCGACCACGTCATCCGCGCTTTCATCGATCACCGGGAACCGCGAGAAGCCGGTCTGCCTGGCCAGTCGGATGACCGCCTGCGCCGAGTCGGTGCGCTGGATACTGGCCACCCGCGGACGCGGGGTCATCACATCGGATGCCGTGTGCCGGGAAAACAGGAGGGTGCGGTTGAGCAGCGTTGCCGTGTCCTTCTCCAGCAGCCCGGCACTGGCGGACCTCCGCAGCAGCGAGGAGAGCTCCTCGGCGGTGCGGGCCCCGGACAGTTCCTCTTTCGGCTCGATGCCGACCGACCGCAGTAGACCGTTGGCACTGTTGTTGAGCAGCAGCACCACCGGTTTGAACACGACGGTGAATATCGTCTGGAACGGGATGACCAGCTTGGCGGTCTGGATCGGCAACGCGAGGGCGAAGTTCTTCGGGACCAGTTCGCCGATGATCATCGACAGCAGGGTGGCGACGACGATGGCGATCGTGGTGCCGATGACCCGCGCGCTGGCGTCCGCGAAGCCCACCAGCTCGAGCGGGCCGGCCAGCAGCGACGAAATCGCCGGTTCCATCGTGTACCCGGTGAGCAGAGTGGTCAGGGTGATGCCGAGCTGGGCGCTGGACAGGTGGGTCGAGGTGATCTTCAACGCAGCGATCGTCATCGCCAGCCGGCTCTCGCCGCGCTCCTGACGGGCTTCCAGGTCCGACCGGTCGAGGTTGACCAGTGCGAACTCGCTGGCTACGAAAAGGCCCGTGCCGACGGTCAGGATGAGGCCGACGCCGAGCAGTATCCACTCAAACATGGCTCACCCGCCACCGATACACGGGCGAGGATCTATGACCGGGGGACTGCGCAGAAGGGGGGTCGTCCATTGTTCCGCCCACTATACCGGGCCACCCTCCGCAAACACCGCTACCAGGAGACCGGCAGCGCCTTGCCCTCTTCATAGCCGGCGGCGGACTGCAGCCCGACCAGGGCACGCTCGTGGAACTCGTCGACGGTCGAGGCGCCGGCGTAGGTGAACGAACTGCGCACCCCGGAGGTGATCATGTCGAGCAGGTCCTCCACCGACGGCCGCAGCGGATCCAGGTAGATCTTCGAACTCGAGATGCCCTCCGCGAACAGCGTCTTCCGGGCGAACTCGTACGGGTCGAGCCGCTCGAAGCGCTCTTTCACCGCCTTGGTCGACGCCATCCCCCAGCTTTCCTTGTACAGCCGGCCGGAGTCATCCGTGTTCAAACTGCCGGGCGCCTCAATCGTTCCGGCGAACCAGGAGCCGATCATGACGGATGACGCGCCGGCGGCCAGCGCCAGCGCGACGTCGCGGGGGTAGCGCACGCCGCCGTCCGCCCAGACGTGCCCGCCGCGGGAACGCGCCGCCTCTGCGGTCTCCATGACCGCGGAGAACTGCGGGCGCCCGACGGCTGTCATCATCCGAGTGGTGCACATGGCGCCCGGGCCGACGCCGACCTTGAGGATGTTCGCACCGGCTTCGATGAGGTCGTCGACGGCGTCCGCGGTGACCACGTTGCCCGCGACGATCGGGATCCCCAGTCCGAGGTCGGAGACGATGTTGAGTGCGCGAATCATGCCGGCCTGGTGGCCGTGGGCGGTGTCGATCACGAGCACGTCGACCCCGGCGGCGGCCAGCGCCTTCGCCTTCGCCGCGACGTCGCCGTTGATCCCGACCGCCGCGGCCACGCGGAGCCGGCCGTCGGCGTCGACGGCGGCCTGGTACAGGGTCGAGCGCAGGGCGCTGGTGCGACTGAGGGTGCCGATCACCGCACCGTGGCTGAGGACCGGCGCGAACTCGAGCTCGGCGGATGTCATGAGGTCGAACGCCCGGCGGGGGGTGTCGATGTCGTCGGCGTCCAGCGCCGCGAGGGAACCGTGCAGCAGGTCGCCGAGCCGGGCGTCGGGCAGCGCTGTCGCGAGCCGGGAGGCGACGATGCAGCCGAGGTATCGACCTGCGGCGTCGTGGATCACGAGGCCATGTCCGGCGACGGCGGGCACCTGGGTGAGAGCCGTGGCGACGGTGTCGTCCGGGCCGAAGTCGAGCGGGGTGTCGAACCGCACCGACTGGGCCTTCACCCAGCGGATCGCCGCGTCGAGGTCCTGCAGGCGCATGTCCTGCGGCAGCACGCCGAGCCCACCCCGACGGGCGAGGGTGGCGGCCAACCGTGGTCCCGTGACGGAATTCATGTTCGCCGAGACGATGGGGATGGTCGCCCCGGTGCCGTCCCCCGGCGCGAGGGACACGCTGAGGCGGCTGGCGACCTCTGATTGGCTCGGCACCAGGAACACGTCCGAGTAGGTCAGATCATGGCTGGGGGCTGGTCCATAGAACTGCATGTCTCAAACGCTAGCCCTCCGCGCCGGTGACTGCAGCCTTCTGTCAATGGGATTAGGCTTGACTGTACGACTGCTCCGGCAATCCTTCACTGCTGGGCGGCATCCAAAATCAACGGAGAGAGTGGGCGATCGGCTGTGTCAAGCCAGTTGACCGGTAGCGGGCACGACGAAACAACGTCGGGTGAATTCGGGGCGAATGAGTGGCTCGTCGACGAGATGTACGAGAGGTACCTCGAAGACAAGCACTCGGTGGACCAGTCCTGGTGGCCGGTGCTTGAGAGCTACCACCAGACCGCCACGGGGGTGACGAGCGAGCCAGGCACAGCGAATGCCACGGCGCCCGCCGCTCCACCGGCACACGCTGCGCCGGCACACGCTGCACCGGCACCGGTTTCCGGGCCTGCGTCCGCTGCACCGGCACCGAGCCCGGCCGAGCCGGCCCCGATGACCACTCCGATCGCGACCATCGGCGCGCAGCCGACGGCCCGCACCACCTCGGTCGCGCCGAAGCCGTCGCCGGTTCCCGCCGACGCCCCGATCACCAGCCCGCAGCAGGTCGTCACCGAGGGCGCCGCCCCCGTCGTGCAGGACGTCGTCACCCCGCTTCGCGGCATGTCGAAGTCCCTGGCCGCCAATATGGCGGTCAGCCTCACCGTGCCGACCGCCACATCCGTTCGCACCATCCCGGCGAAGCTGCTGATCGACAACCGCATCGTGATCAACAACCACATGAAGCGGGCCCGTGGCGGCAAGGTGTCGTTCACCCACCTCATCGGCTGGGCGCTGATCCGGGCGCTCAAGATGTTCCCGAGCCAGAACGTCTACTACGACGAGGTCGACGGCAAGCCGTCGGTCATCGCCCCCGCCCATGTCGGCCTCGGCATCGCCATCGACATCCCCAAGCCCGACGGCAGCCGCGCGCTCCTGGTCCCCGCGATCAAGCGCGCCGACACCATGACGTTCGGCGAATACCTGGCGGCATACGAGGACGTCGTCGCCCGTGCCCGGAAGAACAAGCTCACCGCCGACGACTTCTCCGGCGCGACAGTCTCGCTCACCAACCCCGGCGGCATCGGCACCGTGCACTCCGTCCCCCGGCTGATGAAGGGCCAGGGCTGCATCATCGGCGCGGGCGCGCTCGACTACCCGGCCGAGTTCATGGGTGCCAGCCTCAAGACGCTCACCAGCCTCGCGATCTCCAAGACCATCACCCTCACCAGCACCTACGACCACCGGGTGATCCAGGGCGCGGGTTCCGGCGAGTTCCTCAAGCTCGTGCACGAGATGCTGATCGGCGGGCACCACTTCTACGAAGACATCTTCGCCGCGCTGCGCATCCCGTACGACCCGATCCACTGGGCGCCCGACATCAGCGTCGACCTGGCCAGCGCCATCGACAAGACCGCCCGGGTGCAGGAACTGATCAATTCGTTCCGGGTTCGCGGCCACCTGATGGCTGACATCGACCCGCTCGAGTACATGCAGCGCTCGCACCCCGACCTGGAGATCTCCACCCACGGGCTGACCTTCTGGGACCTCGACCGCGAATTCGTCACCGGCGGGTTCGGCGACAAGCGCCTGATGCTGCTGCGCGACATCCTGGGCGTGCTGCGCGACAGCTACTGCCGGACGACCGGCGTCGAGTACATGCACATCCAGGACCCGGCGCAGCGCAAGTGGTTCCAGGACAAGATGGAGAAGGCCTACGTCAAGCCGACCCACGATGAGCAGATGCGCATCCTGGCCAAGCTCAACGAAGCCGAGGCGTTCGAGACCTTCCTGCAGACCAAGTACGTCGGCCAGAAGCGCTTCAGCCTGGAGGGCGGCGAGTCCGCCATCGCCCTGCTCGACTCCATCCTGCAGGGCGCTGCAGAGCACAAGCTCGACGAGGTCGTCATCGGAATGGCGCACCGCGGCCGGCTGAACGTGCTGACCAACATCGCCGGCAAGACCTACGGGCAGATCTTCCGCGAGTTCGAGGGGACGCAGGACCCGCGCACCGTGCAGGGCTCCGGCGACGTGAAGTACCACCTGGGCACGGAAGGCACCTTCCGGGGTGCCGGTGGTGAGGAGATCCCGGTCTCCATCGCGGCCAACCCGTCCCACCTCGAGGCGGCGGACGGCGTGGTCGAGGGCATCGTGCGCGCCAAACAGGACCGCAAGCCCATCGGCACCTTCTCCAGCCTGCCGATCCTCATCCACGGTGACGCGGCGATGGCCGGCCAGGGCATCGTGCTTGAAACCATGCAGATGTCGCAACTGCGCGGATACCGCGTCGGCGGCACCATCCACATCGTCATCAACAACCAGGTCGGCTTCACCACCCCTCCCGGCGAGGGACGCACCTCGGTGTACTCCACCGACGTCGCCAAGACGATCCAGGCGCCGATCTTCCACGTCAACGGGGACGACCCCGAGGCCGTGGTGCGCGTCGCCGAACTCGCGTTCGCGTACCGCCAGGAGTTCAAGAAGGACGTCGTCATCGACCTCGTCTGCTACCGCCGACGCGGCCACAACGAGGGCGACGACCCCTCGATGACACAGCCGCTGATGTACAACCTGATCGAAGCCAAGCGGAGCGTGCGGAAGCTGTACACCGAGGCCCTGGTCGGTCGCGGTGACATCACCGAGGAAGAGTACGAGGCCGCGCACCGCGACTTCCAGGACCGCCTCGAACGCGCGTTCATGGAGACCCACGCCGCGCAGACCGGTTCGATGCCGGCCATCACCCCCACCACCGGCGGCGAAGCCGGCGCCGTCGGAACCTCGGCCACGACGTCAGCGGAAGGGGAACCCGACACGACCGGCGTCTCCGACGGGGTGATCCAGCTGATCGGTGACGCCTTCAACAACAAACCGGCCGGTTTCACCGTGCACAACAAGCTGCAGCAGCTGTTGCAGAAGCGCCTGGAGATGAGCCGGAACGGCAACATCGACTGGAGCTTCGGTGAGCTGCTCGCCCTTGGTTCGTTGCTGCTCGAGGGCACGCCGGTGCGGTTTGCCGGTCAGGATGCCCGCCGCGGCACCTTCGTGCAACGCCACGCCGTGCTGCACGACCGGATCAACGGCCAGGAGTGGCTGCCGCTGGCCAATTTGAGCGACAACCAGGCCCGGTTCTGGATCTACGATTCGCTGCTCAGCGAGTACGCGGCCATGGGCTTCGAGTACGGCTACTCGGTGGAACGCGCGGACGCGCTGGTGCTGTGGGAGGCGCAGTTCGGCGACTTCGCCAACGGCGCCCAGACCGTGATCGACGAGTTCGTGTCGAGTGCCGAGCAGAAGTGGGGCCAGCGGTCATCCGTCGTCCTGCTGCTGCCGCACGGCTACGAGGGCCAGGGTCCCGACCACTCGTCGGCGCGCATCGAGCGTTTCCTGCAGCTGTGCGCGGAGAACAACATGACCGTGGCGCGGCCGTCGACCCCGGCGTCGTACTTTCACCTGCTCCGCCGCCAGGCGTACATGCGTCCGCGGCGCCCGTTGATCGTCTTCACCCCCAAGGCCATGCTGCGCCTGCGCGGTGCGACCAGCGAGGTCGCTGATTTCACCAGCGGCAAGTTCGAGCCGGTGATCGACGACGCCCGCATCCAGGACAAGGGCGCGGTCAAGCGCGTGCTGTTCATGGCGGGCAAGCTCTACTACGACCTGCTCAACGAACTGGACAAGAACCCCAACCCTGAGATCGCGCTGGTGCGGATGGAGCAGTTCTACCCACTGCCCGGCGTTGAGCTCAAGGCGATCGCCGACCAGTACCCGGACGCCGAACTGGCGTGGGTGCAGGACGAACCGGAGAACCAGGGTGCCTGGCCGTTCTTCTACCTGGAGACCAACAAGCTCGGCCCGCGTGCCGTGCGCCTGTTCTCCCGGCCGCCGTCGGCCTCCCCCGCCGCCGGGTCCGCGAAGCGGCACGCCGTGGAGCAGGCGGAACTCCTGCGGAACGCGCTGACGCTCCCCTAGCGCCCCGCCCCGCCCCACCCTGTCACGCGAACCTGCACTTGTCAGGGTTATAGCGCCCTTATAACCCCAACAAGTGCAGGTTCGCGTGGCGGGCGAGCCGTAATGTGGTGGCGTGGACTACGCGCTGCTCGTCTTGTTCGGCCTCTTCACGATCGTCGCGGTCGCGACAATCGCGCCACGGCTCGGCGTCGCCACACCCCTGGTGCTCGTGGTCGTGGGGATCGCGGTCAGCTTCCTGCCGGGGATCCCCCTGGTCGACTTCCCGCCCGAACTGATCCTCGCCCTCGTCCTCCCGCCGATCCTCTATTCGGCGGCCGTCAACGTTCCCCTTGTTGACTTCCGGCGCAACCTCAAGGCCATCACCGGTCTCTCGGTGCTGCTGGTCCTCGTCAGCGCCCTCGGCAGCGGGTTCGTGCTGTACTGGCTGCTCCCCGACCTCAGCCTGGCATCCGCTGTCGCCCTCGGTGCTGTCGTCAGCCCACCGGATGCCGTCGCCGCGACATCGATCGGCAAGCGGCTCGGACTCCCCCCACGCCTGGTCACGATGCTCGAGGGCGAGGGGCTGGTCAACGACGCATCTGCGCTGGTGCTGCTCCGGTCGGCACTCCTTGCGATGGCCGGCGCCGTCTCGCTGTGGCAGATCGCCGGCGACTTCCTGTTCGCCGTCGCGGCGGCGATCGTCGTGGGCCTGGTCGTGGGATCCGTCTCGGTGTGGGTGCGCTCCAAGCTCGGCAACCCGGTGCTGAACACCACCATCTCGTTCGCGGTTCCGTTCATCGCCTACCTGCCAGCCCAGGAGATCCACGCCTCCGGTGTCCTCGCGGTGGTGGTCGCCGGCCTGGTCACCGGGCACCGCAGCGCTCAACGGTTCAGCGCCCAGGACCGGATCAGCGAACGGCTGAACTGGCGCACGGTGCAGTTCGTGCTGGAGAACGGCGTGTTCCTGCTGATCGGACTCGAGCTGAGGGGCCTCCTCGAACAAGTGCGCGACGACCACCTCGGCATCATGACCGCGATCGGCCTCGGGCTGCTGGTCACGGTCGTCCTGGTCGTGATCCGCATCGTGTTCGTGGTTCCGCTGATCGGCATCCTCCGCCGGGACCAGCGGCGGGCGGCCCGGCGGGTCAAGAGCATCGACTCCGCCCTCGAACACCTGGAACGGGCCACGGATTCCACCGGCCCCGCCCCGGCGGACCGCCCCAAACTGCGCCGCTTCCTCACCCGCAGACGAGCGGATGTCGATTTCCTCACCTCGGAGGGACTGGGCTGGCGCGGCGGGGCGGTCCTCGCCTGGTCCGGGATGCGCGGCGTGGTGACCCTCGCGGCCGCACAATCGCTGCCGAGGGACATCCCCTACCGCCCCCAGCTGATCCTGATCGCCTTCACCGTCGCGGTCGTCACCCTGCTCGCGCAGGGCGGCACGCTTCCGCTGCTGATCCGGCGGCTCGGGATCGTCGGGACGGATGCCGCCGCCGATCGCACCGAGCTGGCCTCCCTCGTCGACGAGGTGAGCAGGGTGGGCCTGGCCACACTCGACAGCCCCGACCTGGCGCAGGACGACGGTGCGGCATTCGATGCGGAGGTGATCGACCGGGTCCGCGCCGACAGCCGGACCATCAGTGAGTCGATGGCCGAGCGCGCGCAGGCCGGTCCGGCCTCGGCAGCGGATGCCGACACCGACGACCGCGAGGGAGCATCCGCTTCCCCCGGTGCCGGACCGCACGAACAGCACCGCGCGCTCCGGCTCCGGGTGCTCCAGGCTGAGCGGGCGGCGCTGCTGGATGCCCGCTCAGCGGGCTCCTACAGCTCCCGGGTGCTGGAGCGGGCGCAGCACCTGCTCGACCTCGAGGAGTCACGCCTCGCCGAGCTCGGCGACCAACTCCCGCAGATCACCCCCGGAGGGGTCACCACACCCGCCTACGCGGCATCCGCCCCGTTGCGCGAAGCCGTCGCCGCGCGGCCCAGTTTGCTCGGCCACCAGATTTTCGGACCGATGTCGTGCGCGAGCGCGGGCACCAGCAGCGACCGCACCAGGAAGGTGTCGAGCAGCACCCCGAAGGCCACGATGAACGCGATCTGGGCGAGGAACAGGATCGGGAGCACCCCGAGGGCGGCGAACGTCGCCGCGAGCACCACCCCGGCGGAGGTGATCACCCCGCCGGTGGCAACAAGGCCGCGGAGGATGCCTTCCCGGGTGCCGTGCAGGATCGACTCCTCCCGCACCCGGGTCATCAGGAAGATGTTGTAGTCGATCCCGAGCGCCACCAGGAACACGAAGCCGAACATCGGCACCGACGGGTCGGCTCCCGGGAACCCGAACACGCCGTTGAACATCCAGGCCGAGACGCCGAGCGCCGCGCCGAACGAGAGCACGACCGTCGCGACCAGCAGCACCGGCGCCACGATCGAACGCAGCAGCAACATCAGGATCAGCAGGATCACACCCAGGATGATCGGGATGATCAGGTTGCGGTCGTGCACGGCGGTGTCGTTGGTATCGATGGCGATCGCGGTGGTTCCGCCCACCAGCACCCCCTCGAGGCCGCTGTCGGCGGCGACGTCAGAGCGGATGCCGCGCACCACGCTCTCTGCCTCTGTCGAGTCGCCGGCGTAGTCCAGTGTCGCCTGCAGCATCACCGCCCCGTCGACCACGGTCGGCTCGGCGACCGGCGTGCCGGGCGGCCCTACCGGCTGCAGGCCGTCTCCGGTGACGGGAACGCTGCCGCTGGGCGAGTCCGTCGCCAGGACAGCCACCGAGTCGACACCGTCGGTGCCGAGCAACAGGTCGGCGACGTCCCGCAGGCTGCTCTCCGGCGCGACGACGACCGCCGGCGTTCCGGAGCCGCCGGGGAAGTGTTCGCCGAGCACGGCCTGGCCGTCCCTGGCCTGCGACTCGCCGAGCACGAAGTCGCTCTGAGGCACGCCGTCGGCCTTGAACTGGAAGACCCCGATGCACGCCAGCGCAAGCAGCAGTGTCGACGCGATCCACACCACGCGGGCCCGCCGACTGATCAGCCTGGCCAGCTTCGGCCACACGCCGCGGGCGACTTCGCCGCGGGCGGTGACATGGGCATGCTCTGAGCCGAACTTCGGCCGGATCGGCCAGAACGCGACGCGGCCCGCCCAGAGCAGCAGCGCCGGCAGCAGGGTGAGGGCGGCGATGATCGCGAACGCGATCCCGATTGCGGCGACCGGTCCGAGCGACTTGTTCGAGTTGAGGTCGCTGAAGAGCAGGCAGAGGAGCCCCACGATCACGGTGCCGCCGGAGGCGACGACCGGTTCGAACGAACCGCGCAGCGCCACCCACGTCGCGTCCCACTTCCGCTCGTAGTCCCGCAACGCCTCGCGGTACCGGGAGACGTACAGCAGCGAATAGTCCGTCGCCGCCCCGATCACCAGGATGAACAGGATGCCCTGGGTTTGCCCGGTGAGGACCAGCAGGTCGGCCCTGGCCAGAGACACCACCACCAGCACCGCGGCGCAGAGCGCGGAGAGGCTGGTGCCGAGCACGATCAGCGGCAGCAAAGGCGAGCGGTAGACGATGACCAGGATGATGAGCACGGCGCCGAGGGCCGTCAGCAGCAGGATGCCGTCGATCCCCGCGAACGCGGCGGTGAGGTCGGCGATCAGTCCGGCGGGCCCGGTGACATAGGCGCTCACCCCGGCGATCTCAGTGCTGCTGAGATAGTCCCGCACCTGCTTCACCGTCTCGGCGGGCTTCTGCGCGTTGTCCATCGGGATGAAGACCTCCGCGGCCCGACCGTCGCCGGAGACGATGGCCGGTGACACCGAGTCAGGCAGGACGCCGTCCAGCGCCGCGATCGCGGTGACCTGGTCGTCGATCGCAGCCTTGTCGGCATCCGTCAACTCGCCGTTGTCGCGCTGGTAGACCAGGACCGCCGGCAGGGAATCGCTGCCCCGGAAGCCGGACTGGAGCGCCTGCACCCGAGTCGCCTCGGCGCTGGCCGGGAGTTGCTGGGCGGCGTCGTTCGTGGACACCGCACTGATCTGGCCGAAGGATGCGCCGCCGGCGCCGAACAGGGCGAACCAGACGAGGATCAGGACGGCGGGAAGGAGTATGCGGAGCCAGGCGGGCGCGCCGGAACGGGACTGGGCCCGGGAAGGTTTCATCACACTATCGAGGCTAAGGCGAACCTCGTCGAAGCGCGTCGAACGAAAGTTTGATTCCTTGCCCGTGGATTTCTCCGGACGTAGGCTGACCTCGACCACCGAACTCCGGAGCTGCCATGTCTGTTCGTGACGCGTCCATCCTGGGCGAACCGTGCTGGGTCGACCTGATGTCGCCTGACCCCGCGGCAGCGCGGGACTTCTACACCCGGCTGTTCGGCTGGACCACGACGGAGGCCGGTGAGGAATACGGGAAGTACATCACCTTCCGCGACAACGACGACGCGGTCGCCGGCCTCGCGGGTCCGATGCCGGGCGCGGAGTCGCCCAACGCGTGGATGACCTATTTGTCGGTCGCCGACGCTGATGCGGCAACGGATGCCGCCATGGCCGCCGGCGCCCGGGTGCTGGCCGAGCCGATGACCGTGGGCGACCAGGGGCGGATGTCGATCATCGCCGATCCGTCCGGCGCGGTGGTCGGGTTGTGGCAGTCCGCCGCGCACACCGGGTTCCGCCGGTTCGGGGAGGTCGGCACGCCAGTTTGGCACGAACTCAACACCCGCGACTGGGACGCCGCGACCGGCTTCTACCAGGAGGTGTTCGGCTGGCGACTGCAACCGCTGGGCGACTCCGATGAATTCCGGTACAGCACGTTCGGGCACCAGGATGTGATGCCGGGCGGCGTCTACGACGCCGACGACTGGCTTCCAGCGGGGGCGCCATCGCACTGGCAGGTGTACTTCGGCGTGCCGGATGCGGCAGCGGCCTCGGCGCGGGTGGCTGAACTGGGCGGGACGGTCGTGCGGGAAGCCTGGACCAGCGACTACGGCACGTTCGCCCAGGTGACGGACCCCACCGGGGCGATGTTCCTGCTCAGTTCGGTCGCCTGAGCCAGTTCGGCCACCTGGCCCCGGGCCGTCCGGGTGCTGGCGCGGGCCATCCGGGTACTGGCGCCTACCGTGCGGCCTGGAGGCCCCGCAGCTTCAGCATCACGAGCTCGCGCAGGTGTTCCGGCGCGCTCTCCTTGCAGGCACGCTGCATCACCTCGGTGAGTGTGCGGCCCACCTCGACCTCGCTGCGGCAGTCCGCGCAGGTCTCCAGGTGCTCCTGGACTTCTGCGACGTCGGACGCGCAGAGTTCGTTGTGCAGGAATTCCTCGAGTTCGGCCTTGGCCTTCTCGCACCCACAGTCCGTCATTTCTTCGTGCTCCCTGGCCTCTTCTGGCTTGCCGGCTGGCTGATGCTGAGCCCGCGCTCTTCTGCATAGCCGGCCAGCATCTCGCGAAGGAGTCGCCTGCCACGGTGCAGTCGGCTCATCACGGTGCCAATCGGTGTTTTCATGATGTCGGCGATCTCCTGGTAGGAGAACCCCTCAACGTCGGCGAAGTAGACGGCCAGCCGGAAGTCCTCCGGGATCGCCTGCAACGCGTCCTTGACGGCGCTGTCGGGCAGGTGGTCGATGGCCTCAGCCTCGGCCGACCTGCTCGCCATCGCGGTGGTTGACTCAGCGCCGCCGAGTTGCCAGTCCTCGAGTTCGTCGATGGTGCCCTGGTACGGCTCGCGCTGCTTCTTGCGGTACGTGTTGATGAACGTGTTGGTGAGGATCCGGTAGAGCCACGCCTTCAGGTTCGTGCCCTGCTGGAACTGGGCGAAGGCGGCGAACGCCTTCACGAACGTCTCCTGGACGAGGTCCTGTGCGTCGGACGGGTTACGGGTCATCCGCATCGCCGCCGCGTACAACTGGTCGATGAACGGCAGGGCCTGCTCCTCGAACAGGTCCCGCACGTCTGGGGCGTCGGGCGTGCTCGGCGCTGCTGGCGTATCTGGCGTTGCGGAAGTCATCACCGGCAATACTAAGCCGTCAACCGGAGCCGCGCTCGGCCGCTCCAGGACCGTTGATAGCGCCAATGAACACCTCCCTCTCTCAAACTTCACCGACTATTCTGATAACCGATGCTGATCTCGAGATATTCCAAGCCGGAGTTCAACCCGTACGGCGATAACGCACCGGATGACGCCGACGCGCTCTGGGAAGCGCCGACGGCCGCCGGGCCGCTGACTGCCAGCCTGTCCCTTCCCGGGTCGAAATCGCTGACCAACCGCGAGCTCGTGCTCTCCGCACTGGCCGACTCCCCGACGCTGCTGCGCGCCCCCCTGCACTCCAGGGACAGCGACCTCATGGTGTCAGCACTCCGCCAGCTCGGCACCACCATCGACGCGGTACCCGGCTTTGGCGACTACGGCGACGACCTGCGCATCACCCCCGGGGAACTGCTGGGCTCCACCACCATCGACTGCGGCCTGGCCGGCACCGTGATGCGTTTCCTGCCCCCGGTCGCCGGGCTCGCCCTCGGCCCGACCACGTTCGACGGCGACGCCGGCGCCCGCCGCCGGCCGATGAGCACCACGATCACGTCGCTTCGCGCGCTCGGAGCCGACATCAACGACGACGGACGCGGCGCGCTCCCCTTCACCGTGCACGGCACCGGACGCCTCGCCGGCGGCGAGATCACCATCGATGCGTCCACGTCGAGCCAATTCGTGTCCGGCCTGCTGCTCTCCGCGGCGCGCTTCGAGAACGGACTGCACCTCACCCATTCCGGCGAGCGCCTGCCCAGCCTGCCTCACATCGAGATGACCATCGCCACCCTGGCCGGCCGCGGTGTGACCGTCGAAAGCCGGGAGCCGGGCGAATGGGTTGTCGCCGCCGGCCCGATCAGCGGAGCCGAGGTGGACATCGAACCCGATCTCTCCAACGCCGCACCGTTCCTGGCCGCTGCCCTCGTCGCCGGCGGCAGCGTCACCGTCACCGGCTGGCCGGCGCACACCACCCAGGTCGGGGCGAACCTCGCGGCCCTGCTGCCGCTGTTCGGAGCCGAGGTGACGGTCGACGGTGACCGGCTCACGGTCGCCGCCGGCGGCATCCGCCGTGGTTCTGCCGGCAGCAGCGGAATCACCGGAGTCACCATCGACCTGTCGACCGGCGGCGAACTGGTGCCGAACCTGGTCGCGCTGGCCGCGCTGGCGGACGGCCCCAGCACGATCACCGGGATCGGCCACATCCGCCACCACGAGACCGACCGGCTGGCTGCCCTTGCCGCCGAGATCAACGGGCTCGGCGGGCACGTCACCGAGTTGGATGACGGCCTGCAGATCGACCCGCGACCGCTGCACGGCGGGGTGTGGCGCACCTACGACGACCACCGGATGGCGACCACCGGTGCGATCATCGGTCTCGTCGTTCCCGGGGTGGAGATCGAGAACATCGGCACGACCGCCAAGACGCTCCCCCAGTTCGCTTCGCTCTGGCGCGGACTCGTCGCGGAGAGCGTGCTCTAGATGACCTGGTGGGACAGCGCCGACGACGATCCTGAACCGGAGTACGACGAGTCGAGCGTGCGCATCCGCCCCAACCGCAAGGGCAACAAGCCCCGCACCAAGACCCGGCCCGGCCACGAGAACGCGCTGACCGCGCGGGTGCTCGCCGTCGACCGCGGCCGCTACACCGTGATGCTCGACGAGAACCGGCAGGGCGAGCGCGTGCTCACCGCGGCGCGCGCGAGCGAGCTCCGCAAGCACGCGGTGGTCACCGGAGACCGGGTCGACATCGTCGGTGACACCACCGGAGCGGAGGGGAGCCTCGCCCGGATCGTGCGGATCGTGCCGCGGAAGACGCTGCTCCGCCGCAGCGCAGACGACACGGATGCGGTGGAACGGGTCATCGTCGCCAACGCCGACCAGATGCTGATTGTGGTGGCCGCCGCGAACCCGGAGCCACGCATCCGCCTGGTCGACCGTTACCTGGTCGCCGCGTACGACGCCGGCGTCTCGCCCATCCTCTGCATCACCAAGACCGACCTCGCCGACCCGTCGGAGTTCCTGCAGAATTTCGCCGGGCTCGACCTCCCGGTGTTCGCCTCGCGCGAAGACCACATGCCCCTGGCTGAGATCTCCGCGGCGCTGATCGGCCACGACACGGTTTTCGTCGGCCATTCCGGGGTGGGCAAGTCCACCCTGGTCAACGCCCTGGTCCCTGGCGCGCTGCGAGCGGTCGGCGTGGTCAACACGGTTACCGGACGCGGCAGGCACACGTCATCGTCGACGATCTCGCTCCGCCTCGAAACGGATGCCGGCCGCGGCTGGGTCATCGACACTCCCGGTGTGCGCTCATTCGGGCTCGGCCACATCAACACCGACAACATCCTCAAGGCGTTCACCGACCTCGCATCCGTCGCGGAGAACTGCCCGCGGGGCTGCACTCACCTGCCGGACTCCCCCGACTGCGCCATCATCGAGGCCGTCGAACGCGGCGACCTCGGCGAGACCGGCCCGGCCCGGCTGGACTCCCTGCAGCGGCTGCTGTCGACCTTCGCGAACGCGCCGGCCCACTGAGCCCCTGGCGGGACCCCGGACGGGCTGCCGCGGCGCCGGGCACCCGATAACGCGCGGGGCGCGCGCAATTTCGGGTGCCCGGCGCATTTTCGGGTGCCCGGGCGATTCAGGACGGGCGGGCGAACGAGTAGCGTTGAGGCATGACCGATTCCACGCGCCTTGAAGCCGGCGACCCGGCACCGTCCTTCACCCTCACCGACCAGGACGGGGCGTCCGTTTCACTGTCCGATTTCGCCGGCCAGAAGGTCGTGGTCTACTTCTACCCGGCCGCGATGACGCCCGGCTGCACCACCGAGGCGTGCGACTTCCGCGACAACCTCGCTTCGCTGGGGAGCGCCGGCTACCAGGTGCTGGGCATCTCCAAGGACGCGCCGGCCAAGCTCAAGGAGTTCCAGGAGCACGACGCGGTGAACTTCCCGTTGCTCAGCGACGAGGACCTGTCGGTGCACAACGCCTACGGCGCCTACGGTGAGAAGAACCTGTACGGCAAGCTCGTCACCGGCGTGCTGCGCTCCACCTTCGTGGTGGACGAGTCAGGGACAGTGGTGCTGCCGCTTTACAACGTGAAGGCCACCGGGCACGTCGCCAGCCTACGCAAGAAACTCGGCATCGATCTCTAACGGCTGCGCCGTTCAGCGGCTGCTCACGTAGGTCAGCGGGTCGAACCAGAAGTTCGCGACCAGTGCGACGAGGGCGGGCGCGGCCGAATACAGCGGACTCACCCGCCCGGTGCCCGGGAGCGTGATGATGCCGAGCCCGGTCAGTGATGCGGCCACTGCCCGGGCCTCCGTCGGCGTCCAGCCGGGATCCCGGGCCGCGGTGACCATGAGCGTGGGCGCCAGCACCGCGGCCAGGGTGTCGGTCAGGTCCGGGCGTTCCAGCGCAGCGCAGCGGATGGCGTTGCGCATCCCCGAGCGCGGTGCCCGACGGAAGGCGTGCGCGACCGCTTCGACGGCGTCGGGCTCGGCGCCCGGCCCGAGCAGGGACTCGGCGAGCGCCTTGATGATCGGCCGCACCGGGCCGGCGAGCCGGTACACCGGAAGCAGCAGCTCGAGCTGGCGCCGTTCGTCGGGTGTGAGCGGATGCACCGGGGTGCCGACGGTGACGAGGGTGCGGCAGCGGTCCGCCTGCGACGCGGCGAAGGCGATGCCCACGTGGCCGCCCCAGGCGTTGCCGACCCAGTCGACCGGTTCCCGCACCCCGAGTCGGTCGAGCACGTCACCGGCCGCACCGACGCAGTCGTCCAAAGTGAACGGCTCCACCCAACATTCGCTGTCACCGTGGCTCGGCCCATCGACGATGAGCAGCCGCCGGTGACCGGCCAGGCCCGTGACAACCCGGCTCCAGGTCGTGGAGTCCACGAACAGGCTGTGCCACAGCACCGCCGGGGGCCCGGCGCCCATCTCCCGCACCCGCAGCATCCCCAGCCGGGTCTCGATCGACCGGCCGCTGTCGAGGCCGCCGCCGCTGAAGCCGCCGCTCAGCGAACCGTAGAGTCCATCGTCGTGCATGGATCCTCCCGCCCGTCCGTCCCGCCGCCCGCCCGACCACCTCGAACTATCCTCGCCGGGGCATCCGTCGTCAAGCGGAGCGCGGAGTCAGGGGCGGCTGTCCCGCTCAACGCCGGTGGCGGCCATCACGCTCGGCACGAACATCAACCCGATCACGACGACCGAAGGGACGATGATGGCCAGGCCGAGGCCCGGGTTGGCGTCCACACCCTGGAACAAGCCGATCCCGACTGCGATCTGCAGCAACTGCCAGGTGACCGCGGCCGCGCGGACCCAGGACCGGTGCCGCAGCACGTTCAGTGCGATCGCGCTCACCCAGACGGCAGCGATGAGCGCGATAACGAGCAGGGCGATGGCGCTCGTGAAGGAGGTGGGGGTCGCCGTCAGGAGCTCGACGACCTGCCACACGACGACACCCCACAGGGTGATCGCCTCCAGTGCCAACAGCACGGCCGCCACCAGCAACGCCAGGGGTCGACGCCGCGCCGGTACGGCCGGTGCGGCGTCCGGACTCTGATCTGACCATTCACTCACAGGGGAATCCCATACAAAGCTATTGATTTGACCCCCCTATTATGCGACGATATTTGAGGCCCGGTTGACGCTCACAGTGACGTGACCAGATCTCCTCTGTAGATCTTCCTTTTTTCCTGCGACCTGGCCGTCCTCGCATTTAGGCCCTCGGCCATGCACCCCCGCAATAAAGGAGCACACCCCTATGGATTGGCGCGATAAAGCGGCATGCCTCACAGCTGACCCGGAGCTTTTCTTTCCCGTCGGCAACACTGGACCCGCCGTGGACCAGATCGAGAAGGCAAAGTCCGTGTGCGCCCGATGCAATGTGACCGAGGTGTGCCTGCAGTACGCACTCGAGACCGGCCAGGACTCCGGCGTCTGGGGCGGACTGAGCGAAGACGAACGCCGCGCCCTCAAGCGCCGCGCCGCTCGCGCCCGCCGCGCCTCCTAACAGCCAGCCCACCGCCGAGCCCGACGCCGGCGCACGACGCCCATCCGGCCGCGTCAGTCCGTGAAACGGATGCCGTCAGGCGCGCGCCATCCGTTGCATCCGTTCGTCGCGGATGCAACGGATGTCGCGGGCTAGTTTTCCTGCATGAACCGCAGCGGGATCTCGATCGTCACTTCGGTGCCGCTGCCCATCATCGTGTGCCAGTCGATGGTCCCGCTCAATTCTCCCTGGATCAGGGTGCGAACGATCTGGGTGCCGAGGCCAGACCCGACTTTCCCCTCGGGGAGCCCCGACCCGTTGTCGCGCACCTTCACGGTGAGGGTGTCGTCGTCGCGTGCGGCCTCGATCACCACCTCGCCCTCCCGCCCGGCGAGCCCATGCTCGACCGCGTTGGTGACCAGTTCGGTCAGCGCGAGCGCGAGCGGGGTGGCGTAGGCGCTCGGCAGCCGGCCGAAATTGCCGGAGAGCTTCGGGTGCGCCGTCGTGTTGTGAGCGGATGCGACCTCGGCCACCAGGAGCAGCACCCGGTCGAAGACGGCGTCGAAATCGACGATTTGGCTGAGCCCCTCTGAGAGGGTGTCGTGCACGACCGCGATGGCGCCCACCCGGCGCATGGCCTGGGTCAGCGCCTCCCGCGCGGTGTCGGAGTGGGTGCGCCTGGCCTGGATGCGCAGCAGCGACGCCACAGTCTGCAGGTTGTTCTTCACCCGGTGGTGGATCTCCCGGATGGTGGCGTCCTTGGTGATCAGTTCGCGCTCCTGGTGGCGGAGTTCGGTGACATCGCGGGACAGCACGATCGCGCCGATCCGTGCCCCCCGGTTGCGGATCGGGATCGCCCGCAGCGACACTGTCACCCCTCGCGCCTCGATGTCGGTGCGCCACGGCGCACGCCCGGTGACCACGAGCGGCAGTGACTCATCGACGACGGCGTGGCCGCTGAGCAGCCTCGTGGTCACCTCGGCCAGGGACTCCCCCTCGAGTTCGTCGACGAAGCCCATCCGGTTGAACGCGGAGAGGGCGTTCGGGCTGGCAAAGGTGGTGGTTCCGTCCACATCGAGCCGGATCAGCCCGTCGGACGCGCGTGGCGCGCCGCGACGCGGTCCGGCCGGGGCGCCGAGGTCAGGGAAGTCCCCGGAGGCGATCATCTCGAACAGGTCGTTGGCGCAGTCGTTGAAGGTGAGTTCCTGGCGCCCGGGGGTGCGGGCCTCGCTGAGGTTGGTGTGCCGTGTGAGCACCGCCACCGGGGCATCCGTTATCTCGGAGCCGGTCAGGCTGAGCCGGCGCATGACCGGGATGGCCCGCACCCGGGTGGGCGTCTCCTCGTACCAGTCCGGTGCGGTGGTGTCGACGATCTGCGCGGTCTCGAACGCCTCGGTGACCTGTTTCCGCCACTCCGCCTTGATCTCCTGGCCCACGAAGTCGCGGTAGAACAGGGTCGCCGAGCTCGACGGCCTGGCGTGGGCGACGGCCACGAAATTGCCGGACTCGGTCGGAACCCAGAGCACGATGTCGGCGAAGGAGAGGTCCGCCAACAGCTGCGCGTCGGCGACCAGCATGTGCAGCCAGTCGACGTCTTCGGCGCTGCGGCCCTGGGCGAGAACGAGATCACTGAGCGTAGACACGATGAACAGCCTAGATCAGCATTCCCCCGCGGATGTCGTGGCCCCCGTTCCGGGGACCATCGTCCCCGAAATGGGGAGGTTCGCAGGGCGGCGCAGCGCTGCCGATACGCCATGCTGTGCAGATGGACGAGACTCTGAAAAAGTCGCCCGATCGAACGTTGTGGACCATCATCGGGGTGATCATCGCCCTGGTTGTCGTCGCGCTGGTGGTGGTGTTCACCCGAGGAGCGCCCCGCCAGCTGGACCCATCGAGCCCGGCCGGGGTCGTCCAGCGGTATTCGGAGGCAGTCATTGCCGGCGACGAGTCGGCCGCCGGGCGGTACCTCACCGCCGAGGTGGTGGCGCGCTGCACCGGCGGGGAGAGCCATGTGACCGACGACATCAGGGTCGTCCTGGTCTCCACCACAGAGCGGGACGACTCAGCCGACGTGACCGTGTCGATCGTGACGTCCTACCCGGGCGGGCCGTTCGACAGGGCCGAATCCGAATCCGACGGTGTGTTCGACCTGGTCAGGGTTGCCGGGCAGTGGCGCATCGACACCACACCCTGGCCGCTCACGGTGTGCCCGCCGAACAAGGGAACCGAATGATCTCCGCCGCGCTCATCGCCGTCGTCGTCGGCGGCGTCGTGGTGGGAGGCATTGTGGTGGGAGGCATTGTGGCCACGATCATCGGGGTGCGCAGGGGGTCGCTCGTGAAGACCGGCCGGCGGGAGAACGTGGCGCAGCCGATCGTGCGGCGCCTGATCGTCTACGTCCTCCTCTTCGCGCTCGTGACGATCGCCGCCATCGGCCTGGCCGGGCTGCTCGGCCGGGTCTTCGATGCCGGCGACCAACTGGTCGCCGCAGACACCGCTGGCGTTGCCAGGTCCCTGACGTTCACGCTGATCGGCGGGCCACTCGCCGCGCTCCTCTGGTGGGTGGTCTGGCGCCGGGCGGGGGAACCCGCCGAACGAACGTCGGTGGGCTGGAGCCTGTACCTGGCGGCGATGACCACCGTGTCGCTGATCACGTTCGTGAGTGCGCTCCTGGTCACGGTGACGTCCCTGATCGGCGAGGACTGGGAGCAGCATTCCCTGGCCAACGCCCTGGTCTGGGCCGGCGTGTGGCTGTGGCACCGCTGGATGCTCACACACCCGGGCACGAGCCCCGGACTGCTGCTGACCGCCCCCAACATGGCGGGGTCGGTGTTCGGGCTCGTGATCGGGGTCGGCGGCCTGGTCACCGCCCTGGGCACCCTGCTCGACCGTGCGACCGAGAGCGCGATCGACACAGCTATCGGCGGTTTCGCTGAGGCGGCGTCGGTCGGCTACCCGTGGTGGCGTCCCGTGCTGCAGGCTGCGGCCTGGGCAATAGCGGGGGCGCTCGTCTGGTGGTGGCACTGGTTCCGGAACGGCGCCCGGCTGCTTCGAGGCGGCCTGGCCGACGTGACGCTCGTCCTCTTCGGCATCCTCGGGGCAGGGATCCTCACCCTCGGCGGAGCCGGTACGGCGTTGTTCGCGCTGCTCAGGCTGGCCTTCGACCGCACCGACCCGCCCGGCCGGCTGCTCGACCCGCTGGGGGCGGCTATCGCCTCGGCGATGCTCGGAGCGCTGGTGTGGGTCTACCACCGGGGAATCGCCCGACAACGGCCCGCCGCCGCCGCGGCGCGGCTGGTCACCTCCGGGATCGCCCTGGTCGCGACGGCATCCGGAACCGGCGTGATCATCAACTCCCTGCTCGCCACGGCCACACCGTCGCTCGCCGGATCCGAACCGCGAACGCTGCTCCTCGCCGGCATCAGCGCTCTCCTGGTCGGCGGTCCGGTGTGGTGGCTGGTGTGGAAGCCGACCGCGCCGGCGACCGTCGCAGAGGTGGCGTCGAGCGACCGCCGGGTCTACCTGATCGCCGTCTTCGGCCTGAGCGCGGTCGTCGCGCTGGTTGCGTTGCTCGTGGTCGGGTCCCGGGTCTTCGAGTTCCTGCTCGACCCGGCCGTGGCCGGCTCCCTCGTCGAACGGGTGCGGGCTCCGCTCGGACTGCTCATCGCCACCGGCCTGGCCTTCGCCTATCACTTCAGCGTCTGGCGGGGCGACCGGGCCGCGATCGCGCAGTCCAGTGCCGAGCGCCCGCACACGATCGGACACGTCATCTTGGTGACCGACGCCGACCCCGGGCCCCTGTCTCGCGCCATCACAGACCTCACCGGCGCGAGTGTAACGGCCTGGCTGCGCGCAGATACGGGGCTCCCCGCCGCGCCGAGCGCGGCCCACGCCGGACCGGACGACGACCGCGTTGCCGGGGCCCTCGCCGGGGTCAGCGGCACTCGGGTTCTCGTCATCACTGGACCCGCCGATCGCATCGACGTGATCCCGCTCCGGGATTGACGATCGGTGTGGCTCGCCCCGCTCGTGGCGGCCGGGAGCGTGGCGGCCGGGAGTTTGGCGGCCGGCGGTTTGGCGCGCGCTGCCGTCAGCTCGTCGCCGCCGCACGCCGCCGCCAGGATACCGTCCGGCGGTGGCCGGTGACCGGGGCCGTCTCGGCCAGCAACTCCGACTGCACGAATCGACGGATGCTCGCCCGTGCCGGTGACTTCGGCGCCGCATCGCGGAGTGTGCGTCCGGTGAGCACCGCGGCATCCGTTGCCTGTTGGTCGTTCGGGACCAGGACCGCTCCGTCGATGTTGCCGAACCGCCGGAGCGTCGACACCACCTGGCCGTTCGGGTCGAGGCCGACGGCGCTGGCGCGCACGCGGTTCATCACCACGCTCACCCGCTCGGTGGTGAGCACGTCGGCCAGTTCCACCCAGGCGCGCAGGAACCGCGCCATCCCCACCGGGTCGGCGAGGCCGCAGGCGACCACGTGGTCGGCTTCCCGGAGCGCACTGACGGTGGCGGCGTTCCGCCGGGGCGCGAACAGGTCGCTGGAGATCTCCTCGTCGCTTTCCAGGCTGAACCCGGTGTCGAGCACCACATAATCGGCCCAGAGCCGAAGTGCCTGGATGGTCTTGGTGACACGCTCGCTGGAGAGTTCCGGCCAGCGAGACGGCCGGCCCAACCCGGTCAGCACCCAGAACGCACCCTGCGGCGAGTTGTAGCGCTGGGCGATCCGTTCGAACTCGGACTGCCGGAGACTGTCAGACCCGGCCAGCCGACAGGCGGCGGCGAAGCCCGGGGCCTCGTCAAGCATGCCGAGGCTCGGCGCTACCGAGCCGCTGTAGGTGTCGACGTCGGCGAGCACGACGGTGTGCCCGGCCGCGGCGATCTCCGCGGCGATGTTGATGGCGAGGGTGGTGCGCCCCGGTGCCCCGGCCGGGCCCCACACCCCGATCACGGACCCGCGCCTCAGGGCCCCGGTGGCGCGGGACTGGTCGCCTACCCGCAGCGGCACCGCGATCCCGCCGACCAGCATCGCCTCGATGTCCGGCCAGCGGGCATCGGCACCGATCACCTCGTAGAGGCCCAGGGAGGCGGCGTACCGGCGGTCGAGGTCCGTCGCCGCGAGCGCGATCACCCGCACGCCTTTCGCGTCGCATCCGTTGATCAGTTCGGCGGTGAGCGTCAACCGGGCGGCGCCCACGAGCGCCACGGTGTCTGTGGGCCCTCGCGCGCCTGCCGCGTCGAGGCTGCCGAGCAGGTCGGCGGCTGTGGCAGCCCGCGCCACCACCGTGTGCCCGTGCTCGACCAGGTCGCCGAGCAGGCGGTCTTCGGTGTGGCGGTCGAGGGCCAGGGCGAGCGCGACCACGTCAGTTCCCGAGGGGCGCGTTGACCGGGACCAGGGCGATCGCATCCTGGTTGGCGATGGCCTCGAGGACCGTGGCGACCTTCGCCTTCGGCACCAGGATCTCCACCGACTGGCCGGTGCCATCGGCGATCAGACCGGTCGATTCGATCACCCGCACCACGGATGCCGACCCGACGATCACCGCCGGCGGCCCGAATTGCCCCTGGCCGGTCTCCCGCGCACCCCAGACGTCGACCACCGAGCCAGGGCCGAGGGAACCGGCCAGCTTGCTCTTCACCGCAACGACCACACTGGTGACGGATGCACCGGCCTGGGTCCCGACTGCGGAGACGGGTACCAGCTCGCCGGCGGCCACCGCGCGGGTGACGACGAGGCCGTCGGACGGCATCCGCTGCGGGGTGACATAGAGGCGGCCGGCTGAGTCCAGGCGCACCCGTGTCATGGTGAGGTCTGCGGCTACGACGCGGTCGCCGATGGACAGGGCGTCGCGGGCGGCGTAGACCGCAACCGAGCGATCCGCGCTCGCCACGATGGCCCACACGCCGACGACGGAGGCCACGACCAGCACCAGCCCGATCGCGAACCGCGGATCGAACCAGAACCCGCGGCGGGTGCGAGTTCCCGGCCTGTCCGTCACGTGGTTTGTCACGCGTCGCCGCTCCCCTCTGACCTGCTCCCACTCACCTGCCGGTCCGTGCCTCCCATCGTCGCCGGTTCGGCGATCCCGCGTGCAAGTTATCCACAGGGCGGCCCGCGCCTGGCCGCGACAGCGGATAATCGACTCATGAACGATTCGGTGCCCTCCGACGCAGTCGGTCGTTTCCTCACACTCGCCGACACCGCCGAGATCCTCAACATCACGGTCACCGAAGCCCTGGACCTGGTCCGCAGCCATGAGCTGCCGGCGATCCGCATCGGCAGCGGCAAGGTCTGGCGGGTCGAACGGACCGTGCTCGAGTCCTACATCGAGGCCAAGTACGAAGAGGCCAGGCGGATGTCATTGTGGCAGCAGTCAGATTTCGCCAACATCCCGGAGTTATCCGGCGGCACGATCATCCGGCCGAACAGGGAGCGGCGCTGAGCCAGCCGTTTCCCAGCCGGCGCCGAGCGGGATTCCAGTCGGCACCGGCGTCGTCGCGCCCGGCATCCGCCTCGCTCGCGTGAGGGGGCGCACATCGACCTTCCGCCGCACTGGGAAGGTCGATTTGTGACACCTCAGCGGGGATCGCCTGCTTCACTTTTACGCCAGCCGCACTAGGTGGATGTGGGCGAGGGGCACGATCCGCACGTGCGCGACCTCGCGCGAGCGGCGGAGGGTGCCGGGGGCATGGACAGCGAGGTCGATGTGGTCACGACCGACCCGGTCGATGGTGCCGGCCAGCACACCCGTGGGGGTGTGGAGTTCGAGCGCCTTCCGGCGCCGGCACAGGTCCCGGAGCACGAACGGCAGGCCGATGCGGTCGACGATGCGCGCCGCGGACTCTGACTCGGCGTGCAGTGACGCCTCCACCTGGCCGGCGCGGAGCAGCACGCCGGCGATGGCGGCGAGCGGCAACACGCACTGTGCCGCGGCCGTCGCTGCGGGCACTCCTGCGGGCCCTGCTGCGGGCCCTGCTGCGGGCCCTGCTGCGGGCGGCACGGTCGCGGCGATCAGGTCGGCGGCGAGCCAGTCCCTGCCGAAGGCGGTCGGACGCACGGTGACAGTCTCACCGGACACGAGCACCACCTGAAGGAGCTGGGTGCCGCCGTTGGCATCCCGGCCGGACAGGCTGGTCAGCCGGTTCCGGAGCGACAGCCGCCCGAGCCGGAGCCGCTCCTCTTCGGCGCGCAGGTCTGTCTCCTCGGCGTTCAGCTCCTGCTCGAGCTGTCCCTCGAGGTCGTCGAAGAGGTTGTCCCAGCGCACAGCTCCGAAACTAGTCGGCCGGCCGCTGCGGCGCGCGGGTTATCCACAACTCATATAAACACTTGACGATTCCTCAGTTCTACTGGTTGAGTGTTCGCCTAAAGGTCATCCCCCGAACGGGGGCTGACGCAGCTCGTCCGCACATCGGAGCCGCCATGAACCAACTCCCCGCGCCCGCCGGATCCCCCGGCCAGACCGCAGCGGAGCGTACGGAACGGGCGGAACGTGCGGAACGGGCGGAACGGGAAAAGTTTCTGCAGGAGGACTTCTTCGGCGTGCAGCCGAGCACGCGACAGAACCTGCCCGACCCCGAGCCCCTGGTGGTGAACCTGACCCGGTGTGTGATCGAGGTGCTGGCTGGCGCCCGGGAACTCGACCAGATCGCACGCTGGGTGAGCGACGACGTCTACACGCACCTGCTGAAACGGGTGGTGCTCTCCGCCCGGGCCCGCGCCGTCAAGGGCCAGCGCCCGCAACGGCCCACGATCAGCATCGGCCGAGTGCACATTTCAGAGCCCCGCGACGGGGTGATCGAAGCGGTCGTCATCGTGCACACGCGCGCCCGCGCCCGCGCAGTCGCCCTGCGCCTGGAGGGGCTCGACAACCGCTGGCGGGCCAGCGCGATCAACGTGCTCTGACACTCAGCCCGTCGCACCCCGCACCCTCGCGCCCCGTTCGCCGCCGCGTGCGGGCAAAATGCCGCCTCAACGACCCATCGGGCGGCACTTTGGCCGCACACGCGACCAGGCGAATGCCCGCCGCGCCTCTCGCTCCCGCGACCAGGCGAACACCCGCCGCGCCCCTCGTTCCCGTCCTCCCTGTCGCTGCGTGCGGGCAAAGTGTCGCCTCAACGACCCCTCGGGCGGCACTTTGGCCGCACGCGCGGCCAGGACGGAGCGAACGCGGGAGCGGACGCGGGCCGGAGCGCGGGCCGGAGCGCGGGCGCGAACGCGTGCGGGCAAAATGCCGCCTCGTCGACCCGCGAGGCGACACTTTGGCCGCACACGCGACTAGGACGGGGCGGCCCGGGGCGAGCCGCAGCGCGGGAGCGCGGGAGCGCGGGAGCGCCGGAGCGCAACCGTACGGGCGCCCGCGCAGGGCGCCCGTACGGGCGCTACTTCTTCTTGCCCTGGGCGCGGCGCTCGGCGCGGTTGACCGGCGCGGCCCCGCCTGCTCCACCGGTGGGCTGGCCGAACGCACCACGCTGGGGCGGACCGGCCGGCGCTGCCGCACCGGCAGCATCCGCTTCGCCGGACTCGCCCGCGGCGGCTGCACGACGCGCGCGGTCCGTCGCGGCCTGCTGGATCTGGCCGCGCTGGTTGCGCACCTCGACTCCGCCGGAGTCGCTCGGGGCGGTGTAGCTGAGCTTCTCCTCGCCGGTGCCTGCGGGCGTGAGCCCCTTGGCGTCGACGATCGGGCCGGCGACCTCGCCCGGGGCCTGGCTCACCTCAACCTCGAGGTTGAACAGGAAGCCAACGGTCTCTTCCCGGATCTGCCCCATCATTTGCTGGAACATGGCGAAGCCCTCGCGCTGGTACTCGACCAGCGGGTCACGCTGCGCCATGGCGCGCAGGCCGATGCCGTCCTTCAGGTAGTCCATCTCGTACAGGTGGTCGCGCCAGCGGCGGTCGATCACCGAGAGCACCACGCGGCGCTCGAGTTCACGCATGGCCGGCGACCCGAGAGATTCCTCGCGGCGGCTGTAGGCGAGCTTGGCGTCGGAGAGGATCTCCCTGCGCATGAAGTCGCGGTTGATCTTGCCGCGGCTGCCCGCTTCGGTGACGACCTCGTCGATCGTCACGCCGACCGGGTAGAGCGTCTTCAGCTCGGTCCACAACGCGTCGAAGTCCCAGTCGTCGCCGTTGCCGTCGCCGGTGTGAACGTCGAGGACCTCGTTGATGACGTCTTCGAGGAAGCGCTCGATCCGCTCGTGCAGGTCGTCACCCTCGAGGATGTGACGCCGGTCGCTGTAAATCGCCTCACGCTGGCGGTTGAGGACGTCGTCGTACTTCAGCACGTTCTTGCGGATCTCGGCGTTCCGGCCTTCGACCTGAGACTGCGCGCTGCGGATGGCCCGGCTGACAACCTTGGATTCGATGGCCATGTCGTCGGGGACGCCCTGGCGTCCCATCAGGGCTTCAGCGGCTCCCGCGTTGAACAGCCGCATCAGGTCGTCGGTGAGCGAGAGGTAGAAACGGCTCTCCCCCGGGTCCCCCTGACGGCCGCTGCGTCCGCGGAGCTGGTTGTCGATCCGGCGGGATTCGTGCCGTTCGGTGCCGAGCACGTAGAGGCCACCGGCGGCGACGACCTTCTCGGCTTCCTCGTTCACCGTGGCCTTGACGTCGGCGAACACGTCGTCCCATGCTGCTTCGTAATCGTCGGGGGTCTCTACCGGGCTGAAGCCCTTGGCGTTCATCTCGGCGACGGCGAGGAATTCGGCGTTGCCGCCGAGCATGACGTCGGTGCCGCGGCCTGCCATATTGGTGGCGACGGTGACGGAGCCCAGACGTCCGGCCTGGGCGACGATGGCCGCCTCCCTGGCGTGGTTCTTGGCGTTCAGCACTTCATGCCGCACACCGCGTTTGGCCAGTAGCCGCGAGAGGTACTCGCTCTTCTCGACGCTGGTGGTCCCGACCAGGATGGGCTGGCCCTTCTCGTGGCGCTCGACGATGTCCTCGACCACCTGCTGGAACTTCGCCTCCTCGTTCTTGTAGACGAGGTCGGACTGGTCGATGCGCTGCATCGGCTTGTTGGTCGGGATGGGCACGACGCCCAGCTTGTAGGTGCTCATGAACTCGGCCGCCTCGGTCTCCGCCGTTCCGGTCATGCCGGAGAGCTTGGAGTAGAGGCGGAAGTAGTTCTGCAGGGTGACGGTGGCGAGGGTCTGGTTCTCGGCCTTGACCGCGACCCCTTCCTTGGCCTCGATCGCCTGGTGGATGCCCTCGTTGTAACGGCGGCCCATCAGGATGCGGCCGGTGTGCTCGTCGACGATGAGCACCTCGCCGTTCATCACCACGTAGTCCTTGTCCTTCTTGAACAGGGCGTTGGCCTTGATGGCGTTGTTGAGGAACGAGATCAGCGGCGTGTTCGCCGACTCGTACAGGTTGTCGATGCCGAGGTAGTCCTCGACCTTCTCGATCCCGGGCTCGAGCACGCCGACGGTGCGCTTCTTCTCGTCGACCTCGAAGTCTTCGTCGGGCACGAGCCGCTTGGCGAGGCTCGCGAATTCGTTGAACCACCGGTTGGCTTCACCGGATGCCGGCCCGGAGATGATCAGCGGGGTCCGGGCCTCGTCGATGAGGATCGAGTCGACCTCGTCGACGATGGCGTAGTAGTGGCCACGCTGCACCATGTCCGAGGCCTGCCAGGCCATGTTGTCGCGCAAGTAGTCGAAGCCGAACTCGTTGTTCGTCCCGTAGGTGATGTCCGACATGTACTGTTCCCGGCGCTCCTGGGGAGTCTGGCCGGACAGGATGCATCCGGTCGTCATCCCCAGGGCGCGGAACACGCGGCCCATGAGCTCACTCTGGTAGCTCGCGAGGTAGTCGTTGACGGTGATGATGTGCACGCCACGGCTGGTGATGGCGTTCAGGTACGCGGCGGTCGTGGCGACCAGGGTCTTGCCTTCACCGGTCTTCATCTCGGCGATGTTGCCGAGATGAAGTGCCGCGCCGCCCATCAGCTGGACGTCGAAGTGACGCAGGCCCAGGGTGCGCACCGAAGCCTCCCTGACCGCGGCGAACGCCTCCGGCAGCAGGTCGTCGAGTGACTCGCCGTTGCCGTAGCGTTCCCGCAGCTGCACTGTCTCGTTCTTCAGTTCCTCATCGCTGAGGCTCTTGAAGTCGTCTTCCAGCGCGTTGATGGCCTTCGCATAGTTCTCGAGACGACGGAGTACCCGCCCCTCGCCTACACGAAGAACCTTTTCAAGAATTGAGGCCACGAATGCACTCCACTAGTCGTCACGGCGCTCATTCACGCCTGTCGTCCGGCAACCGCACGCGCCTACCGGCTCAGCCGGCCGACACACCGCGCCGACTAACCGGCAATTATAACAATTCTACGTGGTCAGAGGCTGCGCTCGCGGGCAACCGTCTCGGCCTCCTGGTATTCCGGAGCATTGTCATCGAGCCCGATGACCCCATAGTCCCAACCCTTACGGCGGTAAACCACGCTCGGCCGGTTGGTCTCGGAATCCTGGAACAGGTAGAAATCGTGTCCCACCAATTCCATGAAGTAAAGCGCGTCGTCCACCGTCATGGGGGCGGACGCGAACACCTTCTTACGAATCACGACGGGGCAGTATTCCTCCGGCGCCGCTTCGCCTTCCTGACTCTGTTCTGTGACGACCGGGATGGACCCGGTGCGGACGCGTTCCAGCGTCTCGGCGTCGGCGGGGGTGATGTCGACGACGGAATCGAACCCGGCCGATGATGCCTCGTGCAGCGAGGTGGGGCGATGGGCGCCGCCACGATGCACCTTCTTGCGATCCTTGGCCCGGCGTACCCGCTCCAGCAGGCGGCCCAGGGCCACATCGAACGCAGCGTACTTGTCCGAGCCGTCGGCTTCGGCCCGAACCAGCGGACCTTTGCCGATCAGAGTCAGTTCGACTCGGTCGTTCCCTGCTGCGCCGTTCTTCTCACGGTGTCGGCTGACCTTAATCTCGAGTGCGAGAGCCTTCTCAGCGAGGCTGGCGATCTTGTCTGACTTTTCTGTCGCATAGTCCCGAAAGCGATCAGTGATCCCCAGGTTTCGTCCGACGATGTTAGTTTCCATGACGACCTCCAGATCTGGCGAACCGCCCAAATCAGGGCGGTCTTTTCGCGCCTTTCCCACCACCGTAGCCCGGGTGCCACCAGAAGTCACAGCATTTGCCGACCAGTTTGCTGTGAAGGGCTCGCTGGTGGCGGCGGAACCGGGTGACGGCGCGGGGTTTCCGCCAGCGCCGCCATCCCGAGCACGGTCCCGCCGCCGGCGATCACGGCGCGACGGGCTTCACACAGGGTCGCGCCGGTGGTCACGATGTCGTCGACGATCACGCAGCAGAGCCCCTCGGCGGAGCGCGTCGCGACCAGCGATCCGCTCTTGTTCCGCATCCGCTCCGCGCGCTGCAACCCCACCTGGTCGCGTGCCTCGCCGACCTGCCGCAGCACCGGGGTCGACCGCAGCCGGGCTCGTTTCAGCAGCAGCTCCACCGGGTGATAGCCACGGATGCGCCACGCCGCACGCGAGGACGGGATCGTAACGAGGTGCACAGTCCCGTTCCCAGGTTGCCCGGCTGCGAGCGCCGCGATGATCGCCTGCCGGAGCGCGGGCGCCAACGCCGAGGCGGCATCCGTTCGACCGCCGTCTTTGTACGCGCCGATCACCCGGCGCGCGACGCCCGAGTAGTCGAGACTGCACCAGACGGGCTGGCCGTCACGCTCGATGCGCCGAACCAACGGGTCGATGGCGAGCCGGCAGGCCGCGCAGAGCGCCCGGTCGGGTGCGCCGCAACCGCTGCACTGCGTGGGAGCCAGCACCGCCCAGGCATCACGCAGCGCCTCGAGTGCGACGGCGCGTGCGACGGCGCCGGGGGTGAGCGAGCGGTTCATGCGCAGATATTGCACCGTCAGGCCGGCTTCTGCTGGGCCAGCCGACCGATCGGTGGACAACTCGGCGGCGGCCTCCCTGTGGAGGACGCAGGGCGCGGGAGGTGCCGCCGGCAGGCGCGAACAGCTGGCGCCGCCTAGCCCACACCCTGCTGCGTGGCCACGAGCACCACCTGGCCGATGCGCTGCTGCCAGCCCACACCGCGTTGCACCAGCAGCCCGTGGTCCGAGGTGAGCGCCCGCAGGTCGCGGAGCGTGTTGCTGCCGACGATCGCGACGGCGTCCGGGGCCGACTCCAACTCGAGGCTTTGCCCGCCGATCCGGTACGCCTTCAGGGATTCCAGGCCGCCGGGGGACGTGGTCAACGCGGCAACGGTGAGTTCGTCGACCCAGGTCGCGTCCAGTGGAATCCCCGCTCCCGAGGCGAGGGTCACCGGCTCGCCGAGGCCGACCGGCAGGTTCTTGTCGCGTTTGATGCCGGCCACCACCAGCCGGGTGTCGTTTCCCGAGCGCATCAGGGCGATCACCCGCGTGCCGTCGCGGGAGACCTTGAGCGCCTGGATCGAGGTGTACTCCTCCCAGGGCGTCGGCAGCGGCACGATGTCGCCGGCGGTGTCGTAGACGACCACTTCGTTCGGGCGAGCGGATGGCACGGACCAGATGTACCCGAAGGTGTCGACCGATGGCATGACGAGGCCGGCGCGCGGGTCGAGCAGCTTCGGGCTGTCACCCACGGCCACGCCGTAAACGCCGTTCGGGGTGAGGGCGGCAGCCACCGTCTGCCCCGCCGACAGCGTGACCGCGCTCGGGGCGAGCCCGACGATCGCGTCGCTCAGCCCGGGGATCGGGGTGAGCGAGTCGCCGGTGGCGGCCAGGTAGCCGAATTGGCCGGCGCGGAGAACCAAAGCACGGGCGTCGACACGTGGATTCACCGCCGGCGCCTGCGCCCCGAGGTCGCCGATGTCCTGCGCGTTGCGGTCGACCGTGACGGTCACGCTGATCCCGGGCGGGAGGCTGTTCAGCAGCTGGTACTTCATCCGCTGCATCGTGATCCGGTCGGCGTTCAGCGCCTGGCTGTTGAGGTCGACCTTGGCGTCCCGCGCCACCACCTGCACGGCGTCGGCGGTGAGCTCGGTGCCTTCGGGGAAGGCGGTGGCCACGGCCCCGACCAGCCAGGGACTCGGCCCGGCCAGCACCGCCTTCACGATCCGCGTTGGCGCGGTCGCCCCGCGCGGGAACCAGCGCAGGTCCGGTACCAGGAAGCTGAAACCGGGGTCGTAGAAATAGAGCGCCTGGGCGCTGAACACATCGGGGAACGTGTTCTCGTCGATGACGATGCCGTTCGGCGCCTTGCTGATGCGCCACTGGCCGCCGACCTTGGCGAATTCATAGCGGAGCGGCGACTGGGTGGAGGTCTCGATTTCGTGGTATTCGCCGCTCCCATTGACTTCGGCCACCGGCTCGACCGACATCTGCATGGTGAGTTCGTCGATTTGCAGCGGTGTGCGGCCGATTCCATCATCGATCGTGACGCCGGTATCCGGTTTCCACGCGTCGCTGAAGTCCGGGGTGAGGAACTCCCGGGCAATGGCGTACTTGTTGTCGGGACTCGAGGCCGCCTCGATGAAACCGCGGAGGATCGTCTCCTGGCTGGCGTCCTTCTCCGGGCGGGAGGGCAGGAATACCGCCGGCGGGGTGTCGCCCTGCGGGGCGGGCTGGCCCACGCGCACGCCGCCGGCTCGCGGGATGCCGGAGCAGCCGCCGAGCACCATGCCGAGGGCGGTGAGTCCGGCGAGCGCGAGGCCGAGCATCCGGAATCTTCTAGTCATGCTGGCCTCCGTTCCCGCCGCCGATGTCAGTCCTGACAATGTTGGTGAGTGTATTCTCCGCGTCTTCGGGGGGAAGCGGCAGTGGAGATGCTGTGAGCGGGCCGAGGGCCCGACGGGGCAGGGTCAGCCGGAAGCAGGAGCCGTGCCCGGGGCTGGACCACACCTGCAGCCAGCCCTTGTGCGCGGTGGCATCTTCGAGGGAGATCGCCAGGCCCAGGCCGGTCCCGCCGATGGTGCGTTGCCGGGACGGGTCGGCGCGCCAGAACCGGTCGAACACATGGGCAACCTCGGCCTGGCTCATTCCCAGCCCGTAGTCCCGCACTGACAACGCCACCGCGCTCTGGTTGCTGTCCACAGACACCACGACCGGCTTGCCCTCACCGTGCTCGATGGCGTTTCCAATCAGGTTGTGCAGGATGCGACGGATGCGACGGGGGTCGACCTCTGCGTTGAGGTGTCCGCCGGGGGCGACCAGCCGAAGGTCGGTTCCCTTGGACTCCGCCAGCGAGCGCATCCCGTCGATCGCGTCTTCGGCCAGGTGCACGAGATTGGTCGGTTCGGATTCCAGCAGCACCGAACCCGCGTCGTAGCGGCTGATCTCCAGCAGGTCGGACAGCAACAGTTCGAACCGTTCCACCTGGGTGTGCAGCAGTTCGGCGGTGCGCCGCGTGGCCGGGGGGAACGAGTCCCTCTGGTCGAACAGCACGTCGCCGGCCAGCCGGATGGTGGTGAGCGGGGTCCGCAGCTCGTGCGAGACGTCGGACACGAACCGCTGCTGCACCTCGGAGAGGTCGGCGAGTTCCCGGATCTGGCTCTGCAGGCTGTCTGCCATCCCGTTGAATGACCGGGCCAGCGTGGCGATGACGTCCTCACCCTTCTCCGGGATCCGCACCTCGAGGTCGCCGGAGGCCAGCTTCTGGCTGGTCTCGGCCGCGACCCGGATCGGCGTGACGACGAAACGCACCACGATCCAGGTGACGGCGCCGATCAGCGCCATCAGCGCCACACCGGCGATGAGAAGCGTCTGCAACACGAACTGCAGCGTGTTCTCGGCGTCGCGCAGGCTGTACCCGATGTACAGCTCATATCGCCCGGCGACCGGAAGGGTGATCTGCGAGCCCACGACGACGCCGGGGATCTTGCCGCCATCCTCTGTGGTCAGGGCGACCGACTGCCAGTGCTGCTCGGCGGTGTTCTCCTGCACGGCCGCGCGCAGTTCAGGGGTGATCGCGTCCGTCGACGCGCCGAACCGGGAGAAGTCCTGCGGGGCGACAGTCGAGGGCTCCTGGCCGGGGACCCGGAACACGGCGATCAGGTTGGATGAGGATGCCGCGGAGATCGTGGTGGTGGCCGAGCCCAGAAGCATCTGCACCTGCACCCGATCGGTGGCGTCGGAGGAGTCGAGCACGCCCTGCGCCGCCGTGGTCGCCCGGTTGGAGTCCAGCAGCACCTGGCTGAGCCGTGACTGGAACAGGTCGTTGCCGATGCTGACGGACATGTACACGCCGACGATCACGATGGCCACGCCGGAGAACACCACGGTGATGCTGACCGTGCGGAATTGCAGCGACGAGCGCCACAGCGCGGCGATCGATCCGGGCCAGGACCGCCAGGACCGCCAGGTGATGCGGGAAACTCCCGTGGACCCAGCCACCGGTCTCCTAAGCCACCGATCCGGCCCGGTAGCCGACGCCGCGCACGGTCATGACGATGCGCGGGTTGTCCGGGTCGTCCTCCACCTTGGCGCGAAGCCGTTGCACGTGCACGTTGACCAGGCGGGTGTCAGCCTTGTAGTGGTAACCCCAGACCTGCTCGAGCAGCATCTCCCGGGTGAACACCTGCTGCGGCTTCGACGCCAGCGCGAGCAGCAGGTCGAATTCGAGCGGGGTCAGGTTGATCCGGGTGTCGCCGCGCTTGACCTCGTGTCCGGCGGCATCGACGATCAGGTCGCCGATGTGGAGGGTCTCGGACGCCGGCGCGGGAGCCGGGCGCAGACGGGTGCGGATCCGGGCGACGAGCTCCTTCGGGTTGAACGGTTTGACAATGTAGTCGTCGGCGCCGGACTCCAGGCCCTTGACTACGTCGGTGGTGTCCGACTTCGCGGTCAGCATGATGATGGGAACACCCGACTCGGACCGGATCAGGGCGCACACCTCGATGCCGTCGAGCCCCGGCAGCATCAGGTCGAGCAGCACCAGGTCTGGTTTGGCCTCGCGGAACGCGTCGAGGGCCTCCGCACCATCGGCGCAGAATGAGATCTCGAAGCCTTCGCTCTGCAGCACGATGCCGATCATCTCGGCCAGGGCGGTGTCGTCATCGACGACCAGAATGCGTGGGTTCATACGTCCGTTTTCGCTTACCTCGCGCGCAACTTCGCGACAAGTGATGCCATCTCTGGCACAAGAGTAGTCGAGTGCGCCCTCCGTTGGCCGTAGCACGCCCTTCCGGGGCATCGTTATGCCAGAGTTGATCTCGTGACCGATCCGCAGAATTGGCAACCACCCGCCATAGCCGCGCCCTCTGACGCGGCGCCGGGTTACGGGGAGTACCTGCCGGTCGGCGCCCCGAACGGCTGGGCCCCGCCGCCGAAGCCCGGTCTGATCCCTTTGCGCCCGTTGGGGTTCGGCACCCTGTTGTGGGCGCCGTTCCAGGTCCTCAAGCGCAACCCGAAGGCGACCTTCGGCAGCGCCCTGCTGGTGCAGGCCGGCATCACCCTGGTCACCCTCGTGGTGGTCGGCCTGGTCACCTTCTTCGCGCTCAGCCGGGTAGCGGATGCCCCGATCGACGAGCAGGACACCGTGATGGCGGGGGCGACCCTCACCATCGTGCTGTCCGCGTTGGTGCCGGTGGCCCTGTCGATCATCGCGTCGGCCCTGTTGCAGGGCATTATCGTGCTCGAGGTGGCCCGCGCCACGCTGGGCGAGAAGCTGCGGCTCGGTGCCCTCTGGCGCGGCGCCGGCCGCCGCCTGTGGCCGCTCGCCCTGTGGGCCGTCGTACTCGGCGGTGCGCTGCTCCTGGCCATCGCGATCATCGGCGGCCTGGTGGTGCTGCTGGTCGTGCTGGGCGGGCCGTGGCAGGTCATCGGCATCGTCATCGGGGTGCTCGGCGGACTCGCGCTGGTGGCGGCATCCGTCTGGGTGTTCACCCGCACGTCGCTGGTGCCGAGTCTCATCGTGCTGGAACGGCTGAGCATTCCTCGGGCGGTGCGGCGTTCCTGGTCGCTCACGACCGGATACTTCTGGCGCACCCTCGGCGTGGAGTTCCTGGTGGCGGCGATCGTGAACATCGTGGCGCAGATCGTGACCACGCCGCTGTCCATCCTCTTCGGCGTGGCGGTGAACCTGGTCGACCCGAACGGCGCCTTTGAGGCCTACATCCCGTCGATCGTGCTATATGTCCTGATCCTCTTCGTGGCCCTGGTGCTTGGCGCGGTCGCGGCGGTCGTGCAGTCGGCGACGACGGCGCTGATCTACATCGACCTGCGGATGCGCAAGGAGGGACTCGACCTCGAGCTGCAGCGCTTCGTCGAGTCAGCGGCGTCGCACGCGGCCGGGTCGAACGCGCAGTCGGGCACCGGCCCGGTGCCCGACCCGTACCTGACGTGACCGGCCGGTTCTCTCCGGCGGACATCCCGGTCGACCCGTCGGCGCCGGACGCGCAGCAGTGGCTGCGGGACGAACTGGCCAAGGCTCCGTACCAGGCGGCCAGGCCCACGTGGTTCGACCGGTTGTCGCAGGCGTTCTTCGACTGGCTGGGATCCCTGACCGCACCATCGGGCGACGGCTTCATCGCCTGGGTGCCGCTGATCATCACGGTGCTGGTCGTCGGGGTGGTGGTCGCGGCCTTCCTCATCTTCGGCCTGCCCCGGCTGAACCGCCGCAGCCGCCTGGCGGCCGAGTTGTTCGGCGATGACGACCGGCGAACCGCCGACGACATGCGCCGGGCCGGACAGGCTGCCGCCCAGCGCGGCGACTGGGGCCCGGCCATCGAGGAACTGTTCCGCGCCATCGCCCGCGGACTGGTGGAACGCACGGTGCTCACGGTGACACCCGGGACCACCTCCCACGAATTCGCGCTGCGTGCGGCCGTCGCATTCCCGGCCGAGCGCGGGCGCCTGGCGGAGGCCGCCCTGGCCTTCGACCAGGTGCGGTACCTCGGCCGGTCGGGCACCGAGCAGGGATACCGTGCGCTCAGTGAGCTCGACAGGGCACTTGCCACCGCGCAGCCCGCCGTATTCGCCGCCCCGGACGGGATGTCGAGCCGATGACCGCGTTCACACCAGCAGGTGTGCAGGACCCCAGGTCGGTCGCTCCCGCGACGTCGACGACACTCACGGTTCGCGCCGCCGGTCGCAAGGCCCTGTTCTGGGTGGTTGCCGCGGCCGCGGCCGTGCTGGTGTCGATCGTCGCCGCGCTCGTGGCAGGCGGCAGCAACGCGGCCGGGATCCCACTGGCCGGGGACAATCCGGCGCCCGCCGGGAGTATGGCGCTCGTGGAGGTGCTCCGGCAGCAAGGCGTCGAGGTGACCCTCGCGCACAGCCTCGCCGAGGCGCGAACCGCGGCCGAGGCATCCGCTGCCAGCACGCTGTTCTTCTCCGACGACAAGGGCTACCTCAGCGCGGAGCAACTGACCGAGATGGCCGGGCTGGCACCCCGAACCGTGATCGCCGCACCCGACTTCCGCGCCATCAGCACCCTCGCCCCGGAGGTCGGCTTCGGCGGCGTCTCCCACCGCGATGCCCTGACTGCGCACTGCGACCTGCCGGCCGCCGTGAAGGCCGGCACGCTCTCCCCCGGCGGCCGCACCCTCGGCGTGGCCGAACCGGGTTCGGCACCGGAAGGCACCACCCTCACCGGGTGCTTCCCGAGCGGCGACAACACGTTCTCGGTGGTCGAACGGGCAGCGGATGCCCACACGCTCACGCTGGTCGGGCCGGCCGAGGTGTTCAGCAACGACGAGATCGCCAGCTTCGGCAACGCCGCACTGGCGCTGAACCTGCTCGGTGCCGGCGACACCCTGGTCTGGTACCTGCCGACGCTCGCCGACGTTCCGCAGACTGGGCCGCCCTCGATCGGCGCACTGACGCCGGGCTGGGTCACGCCCACCCTGCTGCTGCTCGTGCTGGTGACCGTGGCCGCCGCGGTCTGGCGTGGACGCCGCTTCGGTCCGCTCGTCGCCGAGAACCTCCCGGTCACGGTGAAGGCGAGCGAAACCATGGAGGGAAGGGCCCGGCTGTACGCGCGGAGCTCGTCCCGGCTGCGCGCCCTCGACGCGCTGCGGGTGGGCGCCGTCCAGCGCCTCGCCGGCTACACCGGACTGTCCCGCACCGCATCGCTCGACGCTGTCGTGCTCGCCGTCGCCGCTGCCACCGGACACCCGGCGCCGAGCGTCAGATCGACCCTGCTCGACGCCGTCCCGGCCACCGACCGCGAACTCCTCGCCCTCTCCGACCAGCTCGCCGCCCTCGAACGCGCGACCCGGCGGGCGACGAACCCGTCAGTCCCGCCCAGCCAGCCCACTCAGCCCACTCAGCACGGAAGAATGGACCCATGACACCCGCACACGCCGAACAGGTCGCCGCAGATGCCGCCGAGCCCGTGAACAGGGATCCCGGCACCCGTGAGGCCGACAACCAAGAGCCCACCACGTCCGCGGTCGCGGGCTCCTCGGTCGAGAGCTCCGCGTCGGCCGCGGGGGGTGCCGACACCGTCGCTCACACCGACGCACTCCGCGCGACCCTGGCGCAGGTGCGCGCCGAGGTCGGCAAGGCCGTCGTCGGCCAGGACGGCGCCGTCACCGGGCTGATCATCGCGCTCCTCGCCCGCGGCCATGTGCTGTTGGAGGGGGTCCCCGGTGTGGCCAAGACACTCCTGGTGCGGTCGCTCAGCCACGCGCTCAGCCTCGACACCAAGCGTGTCCAGTTCACCCCCGACCTGATGCCCGGCGACGTGACCGGGTCGCTGGTCTACGACGCCAAGGCCGGCGACTTCGAGTTCCGCAAGGGACCGGTATTCACCAACATCATGCTTGCCGATGAGATCAACCGCACCCCGCCGAAGACCCAGTCGGCGCTGCTGGAGGCGATGGAGGAGCGCCAGGTCAGCGTCGACGGCGTGTCGCTGCCGTTGCCGGTGCCGTTCATCGTCGCGGCGACCATGAACCCGATCGAATACGAGGGCACGTACACGCTGCCCGAGGCGCAGCTGGACCGGTTCCTGCTGAAACTCGTGCTCGACCTCCCCGAGCGCGACACCGAGATCGAGGTGCTCCGGCGGCACGCCGCCGGGTTCAACCCGCGTGACCTGGCCGGGGCCGGGGTCACCCCGGTGCTGGGAGCCGAGCAGCTGGCGGCGGCGCAGGCGGCAGCGGCATCCGTTGGGACGAGCCCGGACGTGCTCGCCTACCTGGTCGACCTCGCTAGGGCTACGCGGCACAGCCCGTCGGTGAAACTCGGCGTGAGTCCCCGGGGCACCACCGCGCTGCTGGCCTCGGCCAAGGCGTGGGCCTGGCTCTCCGGATACGACGCGATCACTCCCGACCACGTGCAGGCGATGGTGCTGCCGGCGTGGCGCCACCGGATCCAGTTGCGCCCGGAGGCCGAGCTCGAGGGCGTCTCTGTTGACACCATCCTGCGGTCGATCCTGCAGCAGGTCCAGGTTCCGATCTAGTCATGACCGTCACCGGCCGCTTCGCCCTGCTCCTCGCCCTCGGCGTGGTGCCGATCGTGCTGCTCGGGCGCGGTCTGGCGGAGGCGGTGGGGGTGCTCGGGCTGTGGCTACTCCTCGCTGTCGCGCTGGGCGTCCTCGACCTGGTGCTGGCGGCCTCCCCTCGTGGGCTGGCCGTCGCCCGCTCGCTGCCGTCGCGGGTGCGACTCGGCGAATCTGTGACCAGCGAGTTGTACCTGACCAACACCGGGCGACGGATGCTGCGCGCGGTGGTCCGGGACGCCTGGCAGCCGTCGGCCGGTGCCGGCAACAACCGCTCACCGGTGTCGGTGCCGCCCGGGGAGCGACGGCTGGTGTCGCTGGTTCTCACGCCGTTCCGGCGCGGCGAACGTCGGGTGGGACACGTCACCGTGCGGTCGTTCGGGCCGCTCGGGCTGTTCGCCCGGCAGGCTACCCTCGACGCGCCCGGCCGGATCCGGGTGCTGCCGCCGTTCCACGCTCGCAAGCACCTGCCGTCGCGGATCGCCCGCCTCAAGGAACTCGACGGGCGAACGGCGGTGATGGTGCGCGGGCAGGGCACCGAGTTCGATTCGCTGCGGGAATACGTGCGCGGCGATGACGTGCGGTCGATCGACTGGCGGGCGACGGCCCGGCGGAACGATTCGGCGGCCGGCGCCGGGCAGAAGATAATGGTGCGCACCTGGCGTCCGGAGCGGGACCGCCGGGTCGTGATCCTGGTCGACACCGGACGCACCCAGGCGGCCCGCATCGACGACGAGCCGCGACTGGACACCGCCTTCGAGGCGTCGCTGCTGCTGGCCGCGCTCGCCTCCCGGGCCGGGGACCGGGTGGACTTCCTGGCCTACGACCGCCGGGTGCGCGGTCGGGTGCAGAGTGCGCAGGGCGCCGAGCTGCTCTCCCGGATGGTGGACGCGATGGCGCTGATCGAGCCGGAGCTGATCGAGATGGATTGGGCTGCCGTTCCCGCGCAGGTGCGCTCGATCACGTCGCAGCGGGCCCTGGTGGTGCTGGTCACGTCGGTGGACGCAGCCGGGGCTTCCACCGGACTGCTCTCGGTGCTCCCCCAGCTGACCCGCAGGCACACGGTTGTCGTCGCATCCGTCACCGACCCGGCGGCGCTGGCGGCATCACACCAGCGCGGCAACCGCGAGGAGGTGTACCGGGCGGCGGCAGCCGAGCGGGCGATGCTGGATGTGGCGCGTGTCTCGGCGGCGATCCGCCAGTTGGGCGCCGAGGTCGTCACGGGCGCACCCGCCGACCTGCCGCCCGCCCTGGCCGACCGCTACATCGCGTTGAAGGCCGCCGGGCGACTGTAGCGGGGCGTTCGCCCCGTCAGCACCGCCGCTCACCCTCATGTGCGCCACCATGTCCGCCCGCCACCGCTCGCAGCGCACCCTCGAGCGCCAGGTGTGCCGGGCACCCGATATCGCGCCCGGCACCCGAAATATCGCGCGCCCCGTGCATTCCCGCGCGCCCAGCGCCTGCGAGCGGATGCCTCAGCCGGCGAAGACGCGACTGGATCCGGCCCCGAACTCGTCCAGGTCCCCGGTCTCGCCCGCCCGGTATGCGCGCCGGCCGAGCACCAGCATGTAGGCCAGGAACGCGAGCAGCGCCGCCGCCCCGATCCCGATCTTCACCGGCCACGGCCACGGCGCGGGCGTGACGAAACCCTCGATGATGCCGGACACCAGCAGCACGAACACCAGTCCGATCGCCACAGTGAACAGTGCGCGGGCGTCCTCGGCAAGGGCCTGGCCGCGGGGGCGTGCCCCCGGCGCGATCCAGGCCCAGAAGATCCGCAGCCCGCCGGCTGCGGCGACGAAGATCGCCGTGAGTTCCAGCATCCCGTGCGGCGCGATGTACAGGAAGAACGTGTCGCCCTGGTCGTAGGCGAACATCACTGCCGCGTTGACGCCGAGGTTCTGCGCGTTCTGCAGCACGATGTACGGCACGTAGACGCCGAGGATGCCGAACGCGATGCACTGGGCGGCGATCCAGGCGTTGTTGGTCCAGACCTGCCCGGCGAACGACGCGGCGGGATTGCTCGAGTAGTAGTCGACGAAGTCCGTGTCGGCGAGCTTTTGCAATTCCGCGTCGGAGCCGAAATTGGCCAGCACCTGCGGGTTACCGAGCGCCCATGCGGCGTAGAGCCCGGCGACCAGGAAGGTCACCACGGCGACGGCCAGGGTCAGCCAGCGAAGCCGGTAGAGCGCCGCGGGCAGCTGCGCCACGAAGAACCGCGGGAGTTGCGCAAGCAGGTTCGCGCCCGCGCCCGTGAAGCGCAATCGGGCGCGGGAGAGCCCCACCGAGAGCCGGTCACCCTGGAGCGTCGACCCAGCCGTGGTCTTGATCGCGGAGAGCTGGGTGGCGCCGGCTTGGTACAGCTCGATCAACTCGTCGGCCTCGGAGCCGGAAAGCCGCCGCCGGTTGCCGAGGTCGGCAAGGCGGTCCCATTCGGCGCGGTGCGCGGCGGAGTAAGCGTCGAGATCCATCTGGTTCAATAGTAGACATGGCGAAGGCCCTGCCCCCGGTGGTTCACGACGAAGATCCGCGGAATGAGCACGAGCTCATCACGGGAGAGGCGGTTGCGCTCGATGTGCGCCCGGCGAGCGTGATCCTTCGGGCCGCCGGCACCATCATCGACTGGGTCGCCTACCTCCTGCTCTCCCTGTTGCTGTCGCTGCTGGTGGGCTGGCTGCTGGGCGACGTCATCGATGCCGCCCTCGGCCAGGCGTTGATGGTCACCGGCCTGGTCTTCTCGATCCTGATCGTGCCGATGCTGGTGGAGACCGTGACCAACGGACGCTCGCTCGGCAAACTCGCCATCGGCGCGCGTATCGTGCGCGACGATGGCGGCGCCATCCAGCTGCGGCACGCGTTCATTCGGGCGCTGGTGGGCGTGATCGAGATCTACATGACCTTTGGCGGCCTTGCGGTCACCATCGCTCTCCTCAACGGCAAGTCCAAGCGACTCGGAGACGTGCTCGCGGGCACCTACAGCCAGCATGAGAGAGTGCCCCGGTCAGCGGATGCCGCCTACGGCGTCCCCCTGGAACTCGCGTCCTGGGCGCACACTGCCGACGTCGCCAAGCTCCCTGACGGCCTCGCCCGCCGGATTGCCCAGTTCCTCCGCCAGGCCGCGAAGCAGAGCCCGCACGCACGGGACCGGATCGCCGCGGAACTGGCCGCCGAGGCATGCGCTTACGTCTCTCCCGTGCCCGCAGTGCCGGCCGAGGTGTTCCTGGCAGGCGTGCAGGCGCTTCGCCGTGATCGCGAGTACGCCGCTCTCCTCATCGAGCGCGGTCATCTCGACCGCCTCCACCCCGTGCTCTCGGGCCGGCCTCACGACTTCCCGGACCGCTGAGCCTGTCCGCCACTGCATCGGGCGCCCGGAGACCGGACGCGGCTGGTGGCCAACGCCGGACACCCGCGGAAAGCATCCGATTCACGCCGCACGGCTCCGCCCCCTTTCTTGCCGCTCCCGCCCCTTCTGCCTGGGTTGCCCGCGGGGCGCGGCACACCCAGGCAGCCGAAGATGTGCGGTACCTGCGCCGGTGTGCGGGTGGCACGCCTGCCGCTTAGCGGCGCACCTGCCGCCCACCTCAATTGGTGACCGCCGGCGGAGCGCGGCCGGCTCCTGCTGGTCGCTCGTTCGTTGAGCTGGGAGCGGATGCTGTGCCCCGTCGCCGGTGTGGGAAGGGATGGGATGGGTCGCGACAGGCTCGACCACCGGGGGGCTGCTCGACCACCGGAGGGGTTAAACGCAAGAAAGCCACCCCCGAAGGGATGGCTTTCTTGTGTGTTTCTAAGTTAAGTCCGGCGGTGTCCTACTCTCCCACAGGGTCTCCCCTGCAGTACCATCGGCGCTGAGAGTCTTAGCTTCCGGGTTCGGAATGTGACCGGGCGTTTCCCTCTCGCTATAGCCGCCGAAACACTTGTTGATGTTTA
>NZ_JBFRFS010000020.1:0-52251 GCF_052114945.1 Glaciibacter sp. 2TAF33 | reverse complement strand
TCATCGTCGGATTTCCGTCCGCTCAGATCCTCGACATCACCGGGCCGCTCGAGGTCTTCTCGAGCGCCTCGCGCTTCCTGCCGATACCGCGATACGCGACCGAGGTCGTCAGCACCGACGGCGGTCCAGTGCTCTCGACCAGCGGACTCTAGTTCGCCTCCACGCCGATCTGCTCAGGGGCCTTCCTGCTCGCGGCCGCGGGACTCCTGGACGGCCGCAGGGCGACCACCCATTGGGCCGAGTGCGCGCTTTTGGAGCAGAGCTACCCGAAGGTGACGGTCGAGCCCGACGCCATCTACGTCAACGACGGAAACGTCTGGACATCCGCCGGCGTCACAGCCGGAATCGCCTCGCCCTGGCGCTCGTCGCCGACGATCACGGCAGGACCGCGGCAGCGACAGTCGCGCGGCGCCTCGTGGTGTACCTGCGCCGCTCAGGGGGCCAGAACCAGTTCTCCGCGCTCCTGGCCGCGCAGTCGGCAGACCACGAGCCGATCCGTGATCTTCTCGAGTGGCTGCCGGAGCACCTGACAGACGACCTTTCCATTCCTGTCATGGCGGCGCGCACCCACCTGTCCGAGCGTCAATTCAGTCGCCTGTTCAAGACCGAAGTGGGTACAACCCCCGCCGAATATGTGGAGGCGGTGCGGATGGAGAATGCCTGCCGCCTGCTGGAAACGACGTCGAGTTCGATGGAGCAGATCGCTCGCGGCAGTGGGTTCGGCACCCCCGAAACAATGGACCGGGCCTTCCGACGTCGCCTCAACACCACTCCGACCGACCACCGCTACCATTTCGGCCCTGGCTAAACGGTTCCCTGCTGCACGGAAGCCGTCTTCGGTCGGCGTCGTGGCCGAGATCGTCAACACCGTGTCCTAGGTGGGCCGGTGAGGGAGCCATACCGTGAAGGCACCCTCACAAACACGTCGCTGTACTCGCGCGACGCCACCCTTGGAACGGAGATCGTTGTGCTTACTGAATCGACCCTCATCGCCACGTTTAACCCGGAGGACGGGAGGCGGCCCGGACCGATGGGCACTGCTCCTGTCCGGAGGGGACGCATCGGATTGATTGTGGCCGGTTCGTTGGCCGCCGGACTACTCGCAGCTGTTCTCCTCGTCGTCGCCCGCTTCGGGCCAGGGACGGAGAGCGCCGTCACCGGTTCGGTCCTGTGCGGATTCGCGCTGGGTTGGGCAATGCTGGGCGTGCTCTCGGTGCGGTTCACCGATCAGCCACAACGCTGGGCGTTCGCTCCGGCGCTGCTGATCGGTCTAAGCGGCCTTCTCCTGGTGATGTTCGGCTCACCAGCGCAGCTGGTTCTCAACTGGGTCTGGCCCCCCGCTATGCTCGCCTTGGCGATCTGGATGATCGTGCGCGTCCACCAACGGCTCCGTGGCTGGCGAACCCGCTGGCTGCTCTACCCGGTGATTGCGATGCTGGCTCTCGCCTCGATCGGCGGCGGCTACGAAACCATCGGTGAGGCAGCGGATTCGCAGTCGCACCCCATGCCTGGGCAACTGATCGATGTTGGCGGACACCGCCTGCACCTGCACTGCACCGGCTCCGGTAGCCCCACCGTCGTGCTGGAAGCGGGCGGAGGCGGGAAGTCGTCCGACCTCGGGCGAATCGCACCGGCCGTCGAGCGCGACACCCGGGTGTGCGTCTACGACCGCGCGGGCCGCGGATGGAGCGAGTCCGCTCAGACCGCTCCCCACGGCATTCAGATAGCGACCGACCTTCACACCCTGCTGCAGCGCGGACATGTGCCCGGACCGTATGTACTGGCGGGTCATTCCTTCGGCGGGCTCTACGTGCAGACGTTCGCGGCTCGCTACCCGAGCGAGGTCGCCGGCATGGTGCTGATCGACTCGACTGCACCAAGTGCCGCAGCGCCGGACTACGCGGCCCACCCCTACCTCCTGAATCGCGTCTTCGCACTTGTTTCGGCCTCGGCCCAGCTGGGACTCGGCCGCCTGTACGGCGCCACCGCTCGCGACCTCCGCAGCACCATCGACGAATACGCCGACGCGGGCGATTCGGTGAAACAAGCGGCATCGCTCACTGACTTCGGCAACAAGCCTCTGTTCGTCCTGACGGCAGGCAGCGGACATGATGCCGCATCGTCGAAGACGCAAAACGAGATGGCCGCGTTGTCGACCAACAGCGTTCACCGCGTAGTCGAGGGTGCCAGCCACCAGGCGTTGATTGCAGAGCGAGACGGCGTCGCTGCAACCACTCAAGCGATCTTCGACGTGGTCTCCTGCGTCCGGAGTTCGCGGCCCCTGGTCATGTGATCCCGGCTAGAGGCTCGCCGGGCGGTCAGGGCAGCGCGCTCCGGCTCCCACGGTCTTCGTGTCGCCAACCCGCGCTCGATTTCTTGGGCCTGCATCCTCAGCCATGCCTCCGGGTGCATACCGAATCCTGCAATCATTGCGAATCCTTTCTCTCGACGTATTCAGGATCCGCGCGTGATGGGTGCAGTCGCGCCGGTGTTTCCGCCGGGTTCTGGATAATATGGGCCGATGATTCTGGGACGCGACGAGGAGCTCGCCTCATGTCGAGCGCTCCTCGAGCGTGCGCGCACCGGGCATGGCGGTGCCTTGGTGGTCCACGGCGAAGCGGGCGTAGGCAAGTCTGCTCTTCTTACCGGGGTTGCCGAGGGCGCAGACGAGTTCGAGATCCTCCGGACGCAGGGCATCGAATCGGAGGCTCCGCTCGCGTTCGCGGCCCTGCACCGTCTCCTTCTCCCAGTCCTCGACAAGCTGCCGCTATTGCCTGAGCCGCAGGCGGACGCTCTGCGCGGCGTGCTTGGGCTGGCCGCCTCCACCGGCTCGGAGTCTGGGAACGAGCGGTTCCTGGTTTTCCTCGCTGCCCTGGGACTCCTGGCAGAAGCGAGCGTGGACCGGCCAGTTCTCTGCGTGATCGACGACGCCCACTGGTTGGATGAGGCGTCAGCCGCGGCACTCCTCTTCATCGCTCGACGCGTGCCCTATGAACGAGTGGCCCTGTTGTTCGGTGCTCGGGACGGGGGAGTTCGTCGGTTCGACCCAGCTGAGTTGCCCGCGCTCCGACTCGAAGGCCTCGATCTGGACTCGGCGCAGAAACTCCTGCTGGCCTCTACGACGGTGAGGGTTCCTGCCTCGGTCCGGGACGAGCTCCTCACCAGAACGGGCGGGAATCCGCTCGCCCTGTCAGAAATCCCTTCAGCCCTTTCCACCGCCCAGCTCGAGGGAGAGGCCCCGCTTCCCGCGCATCTGCCGCTCACCGATAGCCTCGAGCGCCTGTTCCTCGATCGGTACGAACGTCTCACCGAGTCAGCACGCGTGTACCTGCTCGTCGCCGCTGCGGACGACTCCGCAGACGTGGTCACCGTTGACGACGCGAGCAAGCGGCTGGGGGTTGGGGACGATGCCCGCGAGCAGGCCGAGCGTTCAGGACTTGTGCGTGTACAAGCGGACTCGATCCAGCTGAGGCACCCCTTGGTTAGATCTGCTATCTACTCCTCCGCGTCACGCCCTGAACGCCGTCGCGTTCATTCGTCGCTGGCGGAAGCGTTGACTCGGCATGGCGATCGCAATCGCGCCGTCTGGCACAGTGCTGCGGCTGCGGAGACGCCTGATGAGCGGATCGCCGCGGGACTGGAGGCGGTGGCGCGAGCCTCACAGTCGGGTGGCGGCCATGAGGCGGCGTCTGCAGCGTGGGAACGGGCGGCGGAGCTTTCGCCGGGGGAGGAGGTCGCGGCGCGACGTCTAAATGCGGCCGCCGGTGCCGCCTGGATGTCCGGCCAGCCCAACCGGACCCGACACCTCGCCCAGACCGCGCGGGCACGGACCGAGGACCCCGTGATCCGTGCCGACATTGACCGGCTACGTGCCTTTATCGAGATGAACTTCGGATCTCCCCGTGTCGCCCACGGTGTACTGCTGCGTGCCGCACGGGACGTTGCGCCAACGGATGCCAGTCGAGCTGGAGAGCTAGCGATGATCGCATCCGCGGTCGCCGTATTCGGAGCAGATTCCGGAATCGACATAGACCCCCTGACTTTTGCGCCGCGATTCGCTCACGACGGCGACGCTCACGACGGCAGCGCTCATGACGGCAGCGCTCACGACGACTGTTTCGGGGCTTTGCTCCGGGGTATGCGCCATCTGGTGCAGGGGAACCTCGCCGAGGGTGCAAGGGAGTTTCGCCGAGCGTTGAGCGCTGCCGAGGGCCTTCGTTCGCCGGACCTCTTGTCGAACATCCCGATCGCAGCCGTGCAGTTGGGGGACGATGAGACTGCTGTGCACTGGCACGAAATCGAACTCGACGAAGCCCGTCAGAACGCGTCGCCGTTTCATATCCTCCACGCACTTACCCGCCGTTCGCTGCCGGACCTGGTCACGGGGCGTTGGTCGCAGGTTGCCGCCGCATCTTCGGAGGCGTTGGACCTGGCCGATACGACGAATCAGCCCAACCAGAAGGCGTTCCCGAGTGCTGTGCTTCTGCTGCTTGGTGCGCTGCGGGGTGCCGACGGGTTCGAGGGCGACCTCCGGGAGGTCGAGCGGCTGGCCGAAACCCATCCGGCCGGGATTCTTGACACCAGCATTCAGGACCTTCTGGCCTGGGCCCGCGGCGTGCACGTCGCGCCTTCGAACCCGACGGAGGCGCTGCACCATTTCGACCGCATCTCCCACTCGCAGCACCGGAGAGCCGCCGTGATCGACGGCATGGAGGCTGCCGCCCGCGCGGGGCAGCGAGCCGATCTGCAAGCCGCTGTTGACGACATCGCCGGCTACGCAGAGGGAACGGATGCTGGATGGGCCGCGTCCGCTGCGGACTACGGTCGCGCCTTGCTGGCTGACGGTACCGACGCCGAGGGGCATTTCCGCTCCGCCCTGAAACGGCATACCGGGGGGACCCGCCCCTTCGACAGGGCTCGGACGGAACTGGCCTTCGGAGAGTTCCTTCGCCGAGCACGGCGGAGGGTTGACTCACGAGAGCATCTACGGGCCGCCCTCATGACGTTCGAGGAGTTGGGGGCCCGGCCGTGGGCCGAACGCGCGCGTGAGGAGCTCCGGGCCTCGGGCGAATCGTCGCGCCGACGGGATGAATCCCCGGAGAATCCTCTGACGCCCCAGGAAGTCCAGGTGGCGCGGCTGGTTCAGCAGGGGCTACCGAATCGGGATGTGGCGGCCCGGCTGTTCATCAGTCCCCGAACCGTCGATTTCCACCTGCGGAATGTGTTCACGAAGTTGGGGATCAGCTCACGAGGTGGCCTGCTCCAGGCCGACCTGGACGCGGTGGGCTGAGCACGACCCGCCTAGGCACAACCCGGCGATTGTGCCGGTGCGGTGTCGTCGTCAACGACGGGACGATCGAGATGTGCAAATCGCAATCCTTATCTTCGACCGCGTCACCGCTCTGGAGGCCGTCGCCCCCTACGAGGTGCTCAGTCGGCTTCCCGCTGCCCAGGTTACGTTCGTGGGTGAACGGGTGGGCCCCGTGCGATGCGACACCGGGCGACTTACGATCACCGCGGACGCCGTACTCGAGGAGCTGCCTCACCCCGACATCGTGGTCGTTCCGGGGGGAGCGGGACGCGACAGACACATGACAAACGGCGCGGTGCATCAGTGGCTCCGCGCCGCAGCTGTGACCACCGACTGGATGATCGGTATCGGTGAAGGGGCGCTCATCCTCGCATCTGCGGGTCTTCTGAATGGTCGACAGGTCGCGACGACCACTGCGTCCGCGCGCCGCGAGCTGGAGACGCTCGGAGCGCTCCCCGGAGCATCTCGCGCAATCTTTGATGGCGCCTACGCGACCGCTGCGGACGGGACCGCCGCCCTGGAGCTCGCCCGCGAGCTGGCCACTCGCATCCGTTGGGCCACAGACCCGGCGAATTTCCCGGCGCGGCACGTTGGTTGCCAGTCGGAGTCTGATCTCGGTACTACAACCACATCGAACGCAAAGGAATAATCATGACTCACGCACAAGCGACGGAGGTCATACCGTCGACCTCCGACGACCAGCGTCCCGCCGCCCACAATCCTCACGTCCGGACCGCTGGTCCCGGCTCCGCCGAGCCGCAGGCACGCCCCTCCTGGCTGATTCTTTGGCTCATGCTTCTCGCGCAGTTCATGGTGATTCTCGACGTGAGCGTGGTGAATGTCGCGCTCCCGAGCATCGGCACAGCGCTTGGTTTCAGCACTGGTGACTACCAGTGGACCGTCAGCGCGTACGTGCTGCTGAGCGGCGGACTTCTCCTGCTCGGTGGTCGGCTCGCCGACCTCGTGAACCGCCGCCGGATGTTCCTCACCGGGCTGGCGTTGTTCACGGCGGCTTCGCTGCTGAGTGGGCTCGCCGTGTCGCCGTTGATGCTCGTCGCCTCTCGGGCTGCGCAAGGCATGGGCGCAGCGATGCTCACGCCCGCCGCGATGGCGATCATCATGACCGCGTACGCGGGTCGGCAACGAGCCACTGCTCTCGCCGTCTGGGGCACGGTCGGCAGCACCGGCATCGCCGCCGGGGTGCTCTTCGGGGGTCTGCTCACCACTCTCCTCGGCTGGCAAGGGGTCTTCTTCATCAACGTGCCGATCGGCATTGCCGTCGGAGTGCTCGCACTCCGCCGTGTGCCGGCCGGTACTACGGTGCTGCGCAAGGTGCGCGATCTCGACCTCGGTGGTGCACTGACGGGCGTGCTTGGCCTCGTGGCGCTCGTCTTCGGCATCCAGGCCGCCGGCTCCGAAGGCTGGACGGCTCCGCTCACGCTCGCCTCCTTTACCGCCGCGGTCGTGCTCCTCGCTGCGTTCGCGCGAATCGAAATGAAGGTCGCCACGCCGCTCGTTCCACCGCACGTCTGGCGCATTCGCTCCCTCGTCTCCTCCACCGGGATCATGGCCGGCGTGACCGGTGCCGTCGTGGGTGCGATCTTCCTCAGCTCCCTGCTCCTTCAGAATGCGCTGGGCGGCTCCCCCCTGGTAACCGGCTTGCAGTTCCTGCCGCTGGCGGTGGTCATCACGTTGGCGGCCGCGGCGTCCGGAAAGCTGCTGGGCAGAATCACTCCGCGCGTCATGATGGCGGGGGGCCTCGTCATCACCGCCGTCGGGGCAGCGCTCCTCATCCACGTCGGCGCCGACGCGAATTACGTGATCGACGTGCTGCCCGGCTTCATCGTGATGGGCCTCGGCGTCGGCCCGATGTTCGTCGCTATCTCGGTCGCCGCAATGAGCGGAATCCGTGGCGAGGAGGCGGGGCTCGCCTCCGGCGTCATGATGACCGGGCACGAGGTCGGAGCCGCGCTGGGCGTGGCGGTGCTGACGACGATTGGCGGGGAACTGGCGAACGCCGCCGGTCTCCTGGCCGCGTATCCGAAGGCGTTCACCGCACTGGCTGTGGTCCTCGGCGTACTGGCGGTCGTCGCACTGGTCGCGGTGCCCCGCCGGGCCGGCGTGCCCGACTGACCCTCCAAGCGAGCGGATGCCGAGATCAGCATCTTGGCATCCGCTCGCTTGACCGGAACTGGCGGTTTCGCCGGCGCGACAGACCGTGCGCGCAACCGAAGATGATTCCGCAACAACCGCTCGGCGCATCCGCTCACGCATCACCAAGGAGGAAATCGTGGCAAACACGCTCACCGCCCCGCTCGCACGCTCTCGCGGAACGGTACAGCCCTCGACGTCGCGGGGCAGGATCGTCCTACTCGCCCTCGTCTGCGCACAATTCGTCGCGATGCTGGACTCGTCCATCCTCAACGTCGCACTGCCCTCCGTTGCTGAAAACCTGGTTCTTACCCCGACCGGCACGGCCTGGATCCTCAACGCCTACTTCCTGACCTTTGGCGGCTTACTGCTGTTGTCGGGCCGGGCCGCCGACCTTTTCGGCCGGCGCCGGATGTTCCTCCTCGGTTCCACGGTGCTCATCGCCTCATCGGCACTGGCGGGCTTCGCGACGACGGAGACCCTGCTCATCGCGGCTCGCCTGCTTCAGGGACTCGGCGCCGCCGCCCTCACTCCCGCTGCGCTCTCCCTCTTGCTTCTCACTTTTCCCGGCGAAGGGAAGGCGCGGGCGATGAGCGCGTGGGGCGCTGCGTCCGCCCTCGGTGGGGCGACCGGTGTCGCAGCCGGCGGCATCCTGGTGGCCGCGCTCGGCTGGCAGTCGGTGTTCGTCCTCACCGGGGCCGTCGCGCTGGTGAACGTTGTCATCGCGGCCCGATTCACCGCCCCCGACCCGGTTCGGGTGCGTCGACCCTTCGATTTCGGAGGTGCCGTCACGGTCACTGGTGCCATGCTCGCGCTGGTTTTCGCCATCCTCTCCGCTCCGCAGTCCGGTTTCGTCTCGCTCGAGGTGCTGGGCGGAATTGGCGCCGCCCTCCTCCTCACGCTGCTCTTCGTGCGGATCGAACGGCGCGCCGCCGAGCCGGTTGTGCCTTTGGAATTGTTTCGCAGCCTCAACGTGTCGGCGGGAGTTGCGATCAACCTGCTCGGCGGGGCAGCCCGCGTCGCGTGCTTCTTCCTCGTCGCCCTCTACCTGCAGCAGGGACTCGGCTTCGACCCCGCCCTTGCGGGCTCGGCCATGATGCCCACCTCGATCGCCGGCTTCGCTGTCACCCTCCTCCTTCTCCCTCGCGTCGTCGCGAAGTGGGGCGCAACTCGCACCATGATCGTCGGTCTGGCGATCGTCGCCGTCGCTCACCTGTGGCTTGCTCGCGGACCCGTGACCGGGAACTACGCCCTGGACGTGCTCCCCGGCCTCCTGATCGCGGCCTCCGGCGTGGCTCTCAGTTTCACGCCGACCACACTCGTCATCACCTCCGGAGTGCCCACTGCGCGGTCGGGCATGGCGTCGGGTATCGCCAGTGCGAGCGCGCAGATGGGTGGGGCGCTGGGAATCGCGACCTTCAGTGCCATCCACGCGGCCGTCAAGCTGGGACTCCACGACTCCGGCCTATCAGCCGAAGCAGCCACGAGCGGCTTCGGTGCCGCGTTCCTCGCTGCGAGCACGACCGCGGCAGCCGCCGCGATTCTGGGCACCGTGCTCCTCCGGCGCGCATGAGGCAACGTGAAGCGCTGTTCCGCGAGGATTGCCGGGTCTTGGCCGAGTAGGGCTGAACTGGTTCGCGCGTTCTGGGGGTGCGACAGCCGGTTCCTCTTGGAATAGAGCCCCTAGAGTGGCTGGATGCACCTGGTTTGGTGCAACTGGTTGATCGATTAGGAGCCCCGTGGAAACCGCTGCCATCACTGCTTGGACCTTCATCGCCGAAACTCCCATACCGGCTGATATCGAACCCATGCTTGTGTCAGGTGAGCACCCCATTGCTGCCTACAAGACGTTTCGCGACAGTGCCGTGTTCACTAATAAGCGCCTCATCGTTCGGGATGCACAGGGTATGACTGGGAAGAAGGTGGAGCTCTACTCGTTGCCCTACTCCAGGGTGAACATGTGGTCCTCCGAGAATGCGGGTACCCTCGACTTCAATGCGGAACTTGAGCTCTGGACGCGTGCAGGTCACATCAAGATCAAGGTCGGCAAGGGTGTGGATGTGCGCAAGCTCGACAACCTGATCGCACAGGTGGTCCTCGCGGCAGACTAGCCAGCAGCGCGTTCTTTTCGAAAATCGCTACATCCCTTACGCTCGACCAGCCGCGAATTACGCAACAGTGACAAAGTGACAGTCCTGAGTCCGGTTCTGCCCGACGGTCCGGCCAATACGGCTTCAACGCGGGATTCAGCTGGGCGGGTCACCCCGCCCAGCTGAACTGATGTCACGGGTGTGCGATCGCTTCCAGTACGGCGAGGCGGGCGGCCCGTCGGGCCGGAGCCAGCCCTGCAAGCAGTCCCGCGGCGGCCGTCAAGACGGCGAATCCCGCGATTGTGCCCGCAGGGACGACCAGACCGAGCGGGGCGATCTGGCCAAGCGCCCCCACCGTCGCCAGCGCGGCAGCAAAGCCCAGCGCCACGCCGACCAGCAGGGCGATCACGGCCACCAGGATCGCCTCGGAATGCACCATCCTTCCGGCCTGCGCGCGCGTCATGCCCACCGCACGCAACAGGCCGATCTCTCGGGTGCGTTCCGCAATCGACAGCGCCAAGGTATTCGTGATGCCGAGAACCGCGATGGACATTGCAAGCAGCAGCAGCACCGTCACCAGTCCGAGGATCTGATCCACCGCTTGGGTTCGACCGGCGATGACAGCAGCTTGATCCCGCACCTGCACGGTCGGGTGATCGACAAGTGCGGATTGCAACAGTCCACGTAGCTCTGCTGAATCCACGCCAGGTCGGGCGGTAACAAAGATGCTTGCGTCCATGCTCTCCGTGTAGAGCTTTTCGTAGGTTGCCAGCGAGATGACGTAGTCGGTCATGAGCGCTTGGGCGGTACCGTCGGCAACGATCCCGACGATGGGGAGGACGATCTTTCCTGTGCGTGCGAACGTCATGGGCAGCTCGTCGCCGACCGAGAGTTCTCGTTCGAGCGCCACACGCTGCGCGATGACGACGCCACCGGATGCGAGTTTGTCGATTGAGCCGTCAATCATTCGTACGGCCGCTACCTCGCCGATCTTGTCGGGGTCGAGGGCGGTCAGGGCGCTCGTCGTGTCGCCGTCGCGCCAGTGCCCGTACTTCAGGCGGGTAGCTACCCCGACCGCATCGACACCGGTCACCTCGTCAAAGACGGCCGCGTGCACGCCGCCGAGCATCTCCTGCCCGGCGCTCTCGATGACGGCATCAGCGGAGATCACCTCGCGGTACTGCTCAGCCGTTCCCGCCTTCACTGAGCCGGCCACGATCGACACGAACACCATCAGCGCCAGCCCGAGCGACAGGGCCATGACGGTCGCTGACGTGCGGCGGGGGGCGCGGGTGGCCGACTCGCGGGCCAGACGACCCGGAACGCCGAGACGGTCCAGAGGACGGCCCAACAGGCGGCTGAGGAGCGGCATCACAGCCGGCGCCCCGAGGACTATTCCGCCGACAGCCGCCACAACACCCACGCCGAGCACCGGGAGCGGACTCCCGAATGAAGCAGCGAGAGCACCGGCGACCCCCATTCCGACCAACATCCCGGCGACGATGACGCGGATGCGACCCAGACCGGGCCGTTCCACGGTGGCCTCGCTCATGGCGAGTACCGGCGAGACGGATGCCGCGCGCCGGGCCGGCCCGATCGCAGCCACAAATGTGACGACGACGCCGACGGCCATGGCGATGAGCAACGTGCGTGGCTCGAGGACCAGGTCGCCGTCGGGAATGTTGACGCCGAACGCTCCGGCCAGCACGCGCAAGCCGAAAGCAGCTCCCACGCCTGACACTGTTCCAGCAGCGGATGCGAAGAGGCCGACGATGCCCGCTTCGACGAGGACCGATCGGAACACCTGCGCCCCGGTCGCACCCGCCGCCCGAAGCACAGCCAGTTCTCGAGTGCGTTGCGATACGACGATCGAGAAGGTGTTCATGATGAGGAAGGATCCAATCAGCAGGGCTGCCACCGACATGGCGATCAGCACCACCTGCAGCATCTGGAGATTCGCGGCAGCGGCTTCGGCACCGGCCGATGCGAGATCCTGCGCTGTCGCCACCTCGACCTCATCGCCGAGGGCGTCCGCGAGGACCGGCTGCACTACTCCGACGGGACGGGCAGTTGCGATGAGAATCTCCGAAACAGCGTCCCCGAGCTGCAGGGCGCGCTGCGCGGTCGGAAGCGTGGTGAGTGCGGTGGAGCCGACCGGGGGACCGTCGGCCTCACCGAAGCCCACCAGGCCGACGATCTCCAACGTCAGGCGTTCCTCCGCCACAAGGGTGACGGTGTCGCCAAGATTGAGGCCAAGCCCCCGGGCGGTGGCGACATCGAGGGCAAGATCACCTGCTCCGGTCGGTGCGTGGCCGTCGCGGAGTGGATAGGCGCCGATCGGGGCCGCGACCCACGTCGACAACCCCACAGCACCGAGATCTCGGTCTGCAGCTTCCAGACGTGCCGGACCCTTCGCGACGGGCACCGCGTACTCCACATCAGCAACGGATGCGGCAGTCTCCACGATCCCCTTCGCGAGCGGGTCCCGTTCGACTTCCACTCCCATTCCGGAGTCAAAGGCTGTCGCCGTTCGAACCGTGAGATCGGCGCCGGCAGACGCCGTGCGAAACTGGTCGTCGAACAGTTGCTGGGCGGTGTCATTCAGCACGAGGCTGCCCGTGACAAAGGTGACGCCGAGCAGCACGGCGATCACAGTGAGAGCCAGGCGCAGGCGGTGTGCCAGCACCTGTGCGAACGCGATCCGGATCATTCTGATACCGCCTCGGGCATGCCGTCGGCCACGCGGCCGGTATCGAAGCGGGCCATCCGCTCAAGCACAGCGGAGGCGGTGGGGGCGTCAAACCCGTCGAGTACACGGCCGTCCGCGAGGAATTCGACGCGGTCGGCGTAGGACGCTGCGGTCGGGTCGTGCGTGACCATGACGATCGTCTGGCCGAAGTCATGAGCGGCACGACGCAGAAAAGTCAACAGAGCTTGACTTGCACGCGAATCCAGGCTCCCTGTCGGTTCGTCTGCGAAGACGACCTCTGGCCTCGCGACGAGCGCGCGTGCAACGGCGACCCGTTGTTGTTGGCCGCCCGAGAGCTGATTCGGCCGGTGGCTGAGGCGATCATTGATGCCGAGGGTCTCAGCGAGTTCATTGATCCAGTCCTTGTCGGCCCGCTTTCCGGCGAGTGTGAGCGGTAAAGCGATGTTCTCCGCTGCCGTGAGCGCTGGCACCAGGTTGAAGCTCTGGAAGACAAAGCCGACCTTTTCGCGACGCATGATCGTGCGCTGCTGCTCGGTGAGCGCAGTGACTTCGATTTCTCTGAGTCGGATGCTTCCCGAATCGACAGTGTCGAGCCCGGCCACCGCGTGCATCATGGTGGATTTGCCGGACCCTGAGGGACCCATGATCGCTGTGAAGCGTCCGGCCGCGATTGAGAGGGAGGCGTGATCGAGAGCGTGCACGGTGGTGGCGCCTCGGCCGTAGGTCTTGATTAGGCCTTCGGCAACGATGGCGTACTCGGGGCGGGGACGGATGTCGTGCGATGGGTGGGCGACCCTGGAGAAGCCGGGCTGGGTGAGGCTGGCTGCCTCGGTCATGAGCGTTTCCTTTCGGATAGGAGGAGCTGGTGATGTTTCAATGACACCTTCATGCTCTTCAGGGCCACCGCCCGCTCGCGCCGGGGAAATCGCCGGGTCCCGCTTGACTACTGCTCGACAGCGAAAGTGAGACGGAGCATGCCTCGCAGGCCGGTTGGCGTTCCTGGTCGATGGCGTGGGACCGCGACGCGACGTCGTTGTATCGGTCAGCGGGCGCCCTACTGGAAAACCCCTGGCGGCCACTGCTCCGGTGGCACGAGGCGGCCGCGCCTAGCGCCAACCAGCCCAGCCCCATAGGCTGGCGGAAGGTCGCGTCTGCGGCCGGATGCGCCGAGGGCTCATCCGCCTGCACTCGAGACGGTCGCGAGCAGAGCGGAGCACACATGGCCACGGCAGGCACGACACGCCAGGGCGGCGCAGCCCGGTCGAGGGCAGGTTCGACGGCCCGCGTCGTTTCGAAGGTCAGCGGCGCCGAGCCGGCGGACGTGCTTATCGGCTACTACCGCGAGATGGCGCTGGTTCGGGCGTTCGAGCTCACGGCCGCCGAAATGTATGCCAAGGCGAAGATCGGCGGCTACTGCCACCTGAACCTGGGGGAGGAAGCCGCGGTGGTCGGCCTCTCCCATGCCCTGCAGGCTCGTGACTACCTCTTCACCAATTATCGGGATCACGGCTACGCGATCGGGCGCGGGATGGAACCCGGGGCCGTGATGGCCGAGCTGTTCGGCAAGAGCACCGGCGTGTCCGGCGGTCGCGGCGGATCGATGCACCTGTTCAGCGCCCCGCTCCGGATGCTGGGCGGATACGGCATCGTCGGTGGTCAGATTCCGCCGGCCACCGGTGCGGCCCTGGCGCTGAGCCTGCGCCAGAAACCCGGCCCAGACGCGGAGGCTGTGATGTGCCTGCTCGGTGACGGTACCACCAACATCGGCGCCTTCCACGAATCGCTGAACCTGGCGGGGCTCTGGGACCTCCCCATCGTTTACGTGATCATCAACAACCGGCTCGGCATGGGCACCACCGTTGAAGCGGCCTCGGCCGAACCCGAACTCTACAAACGCGGTTGCTCCTACCGGATCCCCGGGGTTCGTGTGGACGGTGACGACGTCGTCGCGGTCCGCGATGCCGCCCGGACCGCCCTGGAGAGGGCCCGCTCCGAGCGGAAACCCGGCCTGATCGAGGTGATGACCTATCGGCTGAAGGGTCACTCGGTGGTCGACCCGGCGCGGTATCGATCTGCAGAAGATACGGAGGAGGCGAAGGAGTCTGACCCGCTGCCGGCCTTTCGCGCCCAACTGATCAGTTCAGGCGCCTTCGATGAGGCGTCGGCGACGCGGATCGAAAAGGATGCCGCGGCTGTCGTCGCTGAGGCTGTCGCCTTTGCCGACTCAAGCCCGGATCCGACGGTGGATCAGCTGTTCGACTACTCCTACGCCACCCCGGTGGCCAACGCCCCCCACGCGTTGCCGGGGGATCCGTTGATGGAGGCGTCATGACGGTCATCACCTACCGGCAGGCGCTCCGCGACACCCTGCAGGCCGAACTGGCCAGGGACGAGAACGTGTTCCTGATCGGCGAGGAGATCGGCATTTTCGAGGGGTCGTACAAGATCACGGCCGGGCTGCTCGCCGAGTTCGGTCCTGACCGGGTGCGGGACACCCCGATCGCGGAGGAGGGTTTCGTGGGCGCGGCGATCGGCGCCGCGATGCTCGGGATGCGCCCGGTGGTCGAGATCATGACCATTAACTTCAGCCTGTTGGCGATCGACCAGATCGTTAATCATGCCGCGAAGCTTCACGGCATGTTCGGCGGCCAGGTCTCGGTGCCGATGGTGATACGCACTCCCGGCGGAGGCGGGCAGCAACTCGCGGCGACCCACTCGCAGAACCTCGAGGTCTGGTACGCGCACATTCCCGGCCTCAAGGTCGTCGCGCCGTCGACGCCGGCCGACGCCAAGGCGCTCCTGACCGCAGCGATCCGTGACGACGACCCGGTCATCTTCCTGGAAAACCTCGCTCTCTACAGCACCAAGGGCGAGGTGCCGGACGGCGAGCAGGTCGCCGAAATCGGCAGGGCCGAGGTCGTGAAAACGGGAACCGACGTCACCGTCGTCACATACTCTCGCGCCACCGTCACGGCGCTCGAGGTCGCCAGGCAACTCGAGGAGGAGGGCATCTCGGTGGAAGTGGTCAACCTCCGCAGCCTCAGGCCGCTTGACCGGGAAACGATCTGCGCATCGGTGCGGAAGACCAGCCGCGCCGTGGTCTTCGAAGACGACTGGCTGACTTACGGAATCGGCGCCGAAGTATCCGCCACGATCGGCGAGGGGGCGTTCGACTACCTCGACGCACCCGTGCGCCGGGTGGCGGCCGCCGAGGTTCCCCTGCCGTATTCGAAGCCGCTGGAAAGCGCCGCCCTGCCCCACGCAGCCGACCTGACCAAGGTCATCCACGAGGTTCTCGACGCGACACGGTTCGCGAGATAGGGGTTCCCATGCCCGAGGTGCTCATGCCGAGGCTCTCCGACACGATGGAGGAGGGCGAACTCAGCCGGTGGCTGAAGCAGGAAGGCGACGAGGTGCACAAGGGCGACGTCCTCGCCGAGATCGAGACCGACAAGGCCACCATGGACCTCGAGGCGTTCGACGACGGCGTGCTGGAGAAACACCTCGTGGTCGAGGGCACGCTGGTGCCCATCGGCCAGCCGCTGGCCATCATCGGTGATGGCACCGCGGAGGGCCAGGCGACGGATGCTGCTTCCCCCGCTGGCAAGACCGCCTCGACTGAGCGACTGGCGACGTCGGCCGATGCGGCCGATCATGGCGCGTCCACCCAGCCTTCCATCGCGGACGAGGATGAGACAGAGACCGAGGCTAAGGGCGCGGCCGAGAGCGCGGGCCAGCCTGCGGCGCCGACCCGGCCCGTGGCCGGCCATGCCACCCCGACCGAGCTCCGCACATCGCCGCTGGCCAGACGGGTCGCGCGCGAGCATAACATCGACATCGCGTCGCTCACCGGTTCCGGCCCCGGCGGGCGCATCGTACGCGCGGACGTCGAGGACGCCGTGGCGAACGCCGACGGCAAGCCGGCCGCAGAGACTGGTGCGGGGCGCACCACCCCGGCGCAGGGTCAAGCTCTCACGGACACGCCCGCCAACACTCGATCGAACGACGTCGACGAAATGCCGCTGAGCAACATCCGTCGCATCACGGCCCGCCGACTCACCGAGAGCCAGTCGGTGCCGCACTTCTTCCTCACCAACGTCGTCGATGTCGAGCGGCTCTTCGCGCTACGTGCTGAGATCAACGGACGCCTCGAGTCAGCTGGTATCAAGATCAGTGTCAACGATCTCCTCGTGCGAGCCTGCGCCGTGGCTTTGCGCGCACATCCCGAGGTGAACGCGTCGTGGGGCGAGGATACGATTCTTAGGCACCACCGCGTCAATGTCGGGATCGCGGTGTCACTCGATGACGGTCTGATCGTGCCGGTCGTCGTTGACGCCGACCGGAAGAGCCTCAACGAGATCGCAACCGAATCGCGGGCGCTCGCCGAGCGTGCACGGGCCGGCAAGCTGAAGCCGAACGAATTCAGCGGTGGAACGTTCACGATCAGCAACCTCGGCATGTTCGGCATCGACCAGTTCACAGCGGTGATCAATCCTCCCGAGGCCGCGATCCTCGCGGTCGGCGCCGCGAGGCAGGAACCGGTGATGCGAGACGGCACACTCGTCACCATTCCGAAACTTGCGATCACACTCACCGTCGACCACCGGGTGCTCGACGGCGCCACGGCTGCGGCCTTCATGCGTGACCTTAAGGCGATCCTGGAGGAACCATTGCGGATCGTGGTGTGACCTGGGCACGATGGGGGATAGCGCATCGTCGCTACCAAGTCCGGCGAAGCCGGTGGAGGTCTGTTATGAGAAACAGTTTCGGTGCTCGTGACACGCTAGTGGTCGGCGACGAGACCTATGAGGTCTTCCGGCTTGACGCGGTTCCTGGCTCGGCACGGCTGCCCTACAGCTTGAAGGTGCTCCTGGAGAACCTGCTGCGCAATGAGGACGGCACGCTGGTCACCGCGGATCAGGTGCGTGCCGTCGCGGAGTGGGATCCGACGGCCGAGCATGGTGCGGAGATCCAGTACACGCCGGCGCGTGTCCTCCTCCAGGACTTCACCGGTGTGCCCTGCGTCGTCGACCTGGTCGCAATGCGCGACGCCATGGTGTCCTTCGGCGGCGACCCGCAGAAGATCAACCCGCTGATCCCCTCTGAACTCGTGATCGACCACTCGGTCATCGCCGATTCGTTCGGCGCCTCCGACTCGTTCCACATCAATGCCGGGCTGGAATTCCAGCGCAACGAGGAGCGCTACCAGTTGTTGCGCTGGGCGCAGCAGGCCTTCGACGACTTCCTCGTCGTTCCGCCGGACACCGGCATCTGCCACCAGGTCAACCTCGAGTACTTGGCCCGCGTCGTCTTCACCCGGGAACACAACGGGGTCACGCAGGCCTACCCCGACACCCTCGTCGGCACCGACTCCCACACTCCGATGGTCAACGGCCTGGGCGTGCTCGGCTGGGGAGTCGGCGGCATCGAAGCCGAAGCCGCCATGCTCGGCCAGCCCATGAGCATGCTGGTTCCCCCGGTGCTCGGATTCAAGCTGGCCGGCGAACTGCGGGAGGGAGTGACAGCGACCGACCTCGTGCTCACGGTGGCCCAATTGCTCCGCCAGACCGGAGTGGTCGGCAAGTTCGTCGAATTCTATGGCCCCGGCGTTGCGAATGTTCCACTGGCCGACCGGGCCACGCTCGGCAACATGAGCCCGGAATACGGGTCGACCTGTGCCATCTTCCCGATCGACCAGGTGACGCTGGACTACCTGCGGCTGACCAATCGACCGGGGGACCAAATCAGGCTCGTGGAGGCCTATGCCAAGACCCAGGGCCTCTGGCACGATCCTGAGATTGAAGCAGACTACTCGCTGACGGTCGAGCTCAACCTGGCGGACGTCGAGCCGTCCATCGCCGGGCCGAAGCGCCCGCAGGACCGGATACCCCTGGTCAACGCCCGCAGCGTGGTGAGCGAGATCCTCGTGGACGGCTCCCAGGTGCCGGAACTGCTCGTCGGCCTCGACGACGCCTCCTCGGATTCCTTCCCGGCCAGCGACCCGATTGCCTTTGACGGCCTCGACGGCGTGAGCCAGAAACCGGTGGACCGGTCGGCACCCGGATCGGCGCGAGAGTGGCCGTCCAATCCGGCATCCGTCACCCTCGGCGACGGCCGCGCGACCCGGGTCGACAACGGCGACGTCGTCATCGCTGCGATCACCTCCTGCACCAACACGTCAAACCCGTCGGTCATGATCGGCGCCGGGCTGATGGCTAAGAAAGCCGTGGAACGCGGCCTGGCGTCGCAGCCCTGGGTCAAGACCTCCCTCGCGCCGGGGTCGCGCGTCGTCACCGACTACTACGACCGCGCCGGGCTCACACCGTACCTCAACCAGCTTGGCTTTGACCTGGTCGGATACGGCTGCACGACCTGCATCGGCAACTCGGGGCCGTTAATCCCACAGGTGAGCAAGGCGATCGCCGAAAACGACCTCACCGTAGTGTCCGTGCTCAGCGGCAACCGCAACTTCGAAGGCCGCATCCACGCCGAGACCGAGATGAACTTCCTCGCCTCTCCGCCCCTCGTGATCGCCTACGCGCTGGCCGGCACGATGAACATCGACCTGCTGAGCGACCCCCTCGGTCACGATGCGGCCGGAGAACCGGTGTACCTCCGCGACATCTGGCCCAGCACAGCGGAGGTCGAGAAGGTCGTGGGCGAGGTGCTCGAGGCGGAAATGTTCGCCGACGGATACGCCAACGTGTTCGACGGCGACGACAACTGGCGCGGCCTCGACATCCCGTCGGGTGACATCTTCGCCTGGGACGAGTCCTCCACGTACGTGCGCCGGGCACCGTACTTCGAGGGGATGCCCCGTCAACCGGAGCCGCTCCAGGACATCACGGGGGCGCGCGTGCTCGCGCTTCTCGGTGACTCGGTCACCACCGACCACATCTCGCCTGCCGGCTCGATCAAACGGGATTCTCCGGCGGGCACGTACCTGGCGGAGCACGGCGTGTCCTTCAAGGACTTCAACTCCTACGGGTCGAGGCGCGGCAACCACGAGGTGATGATTCGCGGCACCTTTGCGAACATCCGCTTGCGCAACCAGTTGGTGCCGGGCGTCGAGGGCGGTTTCACCCGGTACCTCCCCGGCGGCGAACAGCTGAGCATCTTCGACGCTTCCATCCGGTATGCAGTGGATGCCGTGCCCCTGCTGGTCATCGCCGGCTCAGAGTACGGGTCGGGGTCGTCGCGTGACTGGGCGGCCAAGGGCACCCTGCTGCTCGGCGTGAAGGCGGTGCTGGCGACCTCGTTCGAACGGATCCACCGCTCGAACCTGATCGGGATGGGCGTGCTTCCGCTGCAGTTCCTGCCCAGCGAATCAGCAGGGTCGCTCGGCCTGACCGGCGAAGAGGTCTACTCGATCGCCGGACTGGAAGGGGCGGGGGCGATTCCGAAACGCGTGACAGTGATCGTGGAGCACGAGGGACAGAAGCGGCAGTTCGAAGCAGACGTGCGGATCGATACGCCGGCTGAGGCCGCATACTTCCAACACGGTGGCATCCTGCAGTATGTGCTGCGCCAACTCCTCGCGAGTTGATGGGCGCGCTTCAGCGCCTCCAGAAGGCTAAGCTGCGCGCACGTGCGCCAGCACCAGTCCGATGGGGATGCTGACCAGCACAATGATCAGGAGCAGCCGGTAGGTCCAGAGCGCCCAGCGCGGTCCCGCGGTCCTGCCACGCACGGTGCGGATCATCAGGGCCAGGGCGATCACGAGCAGGAGTCCTCCCGCATCGACGATCTGCGGCACGCGCACCAGCGTTCCGCCGATGACGGCTGCACCGCCGGCATTCCACGCCGCCAACTGGGTGGTCAGCACCGCGGGGGAGTGCGGATGCGGAGCCAGTGCCGTCTGCGCTGTGCCGAGCGCAACCTGGCCCACGCCGTTGACCAGAACCAGATAGGCCGCCGCCCAGGAGCCGTGCACCAACTGGAGCGGACCGGTGGCCGCGGCCACCAGCCCTCCGACCACGACCGAGGCGGTGCCGAAGATGCTGGCCGGATCCAGCCGGGCGTTCCGGGTGACCTCCGACGCCGGGTGATCGGTGAGTGGGATGTTCGTCATGAATTGAACGTAACATCTTCCTTTTATCTTCGGTATCGTTCTTGCATGGCAACCGAACTCACCGACCTGCGGGACCGCGACGATGTGTATCGGCTGGTGAGCGAGTTCTATCGGCGCGCATTCGTCGACGAGCTCCTGGGCCCGATCTTCACCGAAATCGCCCACATGGACCTGGATCATCACCTTCCGATCATCTGCGACTTCTGGGAGACGGTGTTGTTTCGCGCCGGCCTCTACCAGCGCAATGCGCTGGCGATGCACGTGAGCCTGAATGCGAGGGTGCAGCTCGGGACGGTGCACTTCGACCGCTGGCTGTCGCTCTGGTCGAGTACCGTCGACGAGCACTTCGTCGGGGAGAAGGCCGAGCTCGCAAAAGTACACGCCGGTCGCATCGCCGGGTCGATCCATCGTCGGCTGCAGGGACGTTCTGGCAGTGATTTCGAGACTATCGTCGCGCGCGAGGGCGCGTCACCCGTTGAGGCGCGCTGCTCCTGAGTTGTGCTGTTCGCTGGCCCAGCCGCCGAGCAGGTCTACGATGCACAGTTCCGGCTCAACGAACGGACGAAGACCGGTGTTCTCTGCACTGTGACCCAGGGAGCGGGCCGCACCACGGATCAGGCCAAGATGCACTGAGCAGACGACGGCGGGGTTGTTCCGGGCCTCATCCCGGAACGGGCACGCGTGCAGGTCGATCGTTGACTCTGAAGGGTTGTGCTGCGGGTCGAAAGCGAGCCGTTCGAGGATCCTGAGCAGGGGCGCGGCGCCCGGGTCGCCCGTCGCCCGCAGCTCGTCGTCGAAGTTGCGTGACCATTTTTCTCCCGCACGGACCGCACGGGCGCGACCACCGTCGGCGTCCTCGGCCAGTGCACCCACCAGTGCCTCGCTCAGCTCGTGCTGGGCGCCGTCTTCGCGCGCACCGGCTGCAGCACTGAAAAGGATGCGCGGGCGGCCGCGCTGACCGGCTCGCTCCACCGTTCGCCGTACCAGGCCGGCCCGTTCCAACTGCTCCAAGTGAAAGCGCGCGGTTGTCACATGGAGCCCGATGCCGCCCGCGACGGCGCCGGCATCGATGGGTCGGTCGGAGGCGAGCAGCAGTGCGAGGACCTGGCGGCGCATATCTGAGGCCAAGGCCGAGTGGTGGGCCTGGTCGCGCTCCTGCTGCTCCATTCTTTGAGGGTAACATTGTGCGCTTAAACCGCCCGCAGATGCGGTGTTCGACCCGGCTCGGTTCGTCTGGGACGGGCAGCGTCGCCACCGGCAACCGTGCGCCGGATCCGATGAGGCGGCGGATGCCGCGTTTCACCGGGCCGCACTCTCGCCGCCGCCATTAGGCTCGAAGCATGATGATCCCGACGAGTGCAGCACAGTTCGCTGCCCGGGTGGGGGAGCCGTTGCCCGGGCTGGAGAAAGTCACCGACGGCGTCTGGTCGCTGCCCTTGCGGATCCCGCCCGGGCACATGCCGTACACGCTGTCGTACCTGATCGAGGACTCCGCCGGCGGCATCCACCTGGTTGACCCGGGTTCGGCCATCGACGACAACGTCGCCATCATCCAGGCCGCGCTGGCCGAGGTCCAGCCGAGGTCGCCTCGCCTCGCGTCGATGATCGCAACCCACCTGCACCCCGACCACCTGGGCCTTGCCGAACTGCTGCGGTCGATGTACGGCGCTCCGATCCTGTTCCACGCACGCGAGCAGCGGGCCCAGATTACCCTGGCCGAGCGCGCGGCCGACGACAGATTCCTCTACGCCGACCTCGCCGATTGGGGGGTCCCGGCCGACCGCGTCGAGGAGGTCGCCGGCTTCGCCAAGGCGACACCCCGCCCCGTTGTGATGGCAGACGCGCTGGTCGGCGACGGAGACTGGCTCGACGTACCCGGGCGCCGGATCCAGGTGCTGCACACGCCTGGACACACACCGGGCCACGTGTGCCTGCACGATACGGATGCCCAGCTGCTCTTCGTCGGCGATCACGTGTTGCCGACGGTGGTACCCGGGATCGGCCTCGGTGGGCCGACCGAGCACAACCCGCTGGAGGGATATCTCGCGGCACTCGGCCGCGTCGCCGCCCTCGACGACTGTGAGGTGCTGCCGGGGCACGGCTACCGGTTCCGCGGCGTCGCGGAGCGTGCGGCAGTGACCGCGCGACACCACCTGAACCGCACCGCGGAGGTTGCCGACGTTTTGGCCGAGAGCCCGGAAGCGACGACATGGGAGATTGCTTCGCGCCTGAGGTGGTCGCGCGGCTGGGCGGGGCTGACCCGCCACTACCTGGTGGCGGCCCTGCGCCAGACGGCGATGCACGCGCGCCTCGTGCACGCGGGCGGTCATGCGAGGGTGCTGGCGCTGTGGGGCCAGGGCGAACCCGGCCCCACAGCGATCAGCGTCAAGGCCGGCTGACCACCGGCATGGTGAGTTCGCCGATCTCAGGGATTGTCAGGACGACGGTGTCGCCAGGGAGAATCTGACCGACGCCCTCCGGGGTGCCCGTGGCGATGATGTCGCCGGGCTGCAGCGTCATCACCTCGGAGTAGACCTCGATGAGCTTTGCGATGCCGTAGATCAGGTACGACGTGTTGGACTTCTGCCGCGGCTCGCCGTTGACCGTGAGCCAGAAGTCGAGGTTCTCCGGCTCCGGCACCTCGTCAGCGGTCACGATGTACGGCCCGATCGGCGTGAAGGTGTCCATCGACTTGCGGTATGAGCGGTCTTCCTCGCCGCGCAGGGTGATGTCCAGGAGTGGGGTGTAGCCGTAGACGTAGTCCAGGGCGTCCTCGGCCAAGACACGACTGGCGGTCTTGCCGATGATGATACCGACCTCTGCCTCGTGGTCGAACCGGCGGTCTGGCCAGGGCAGCTCGATGGCGCCGTCCGGGCCGACGATCGAGGTGACGGCCTTGAGGAATCCCTTGCGCACCTCGGCCGTGAGAATCTGCCGACCGGCGTAGACGCCGGCGTCGCCGCCCATCTCCTGCTGGTGCTTGTGGTAGTTCACCGGTGCGGCGAAGACATTGCGCGGCCGCGGCTGCGGGGCGCGCAGGGTGGCCTCAGCTTCAGGCGTTCCGCCGCCGGCCGCGACGCGCGCCGCTGCGGGCGTGCGGAGCGAGTCCCAGCCGGTGATGAGCGCATTCATGCGCTCTCCGACGGAGGTGTGCTCCGGCACGAGGTCTGTGAGGTCGACGATGGTGCCGTCCGCGGCCAGTGCGCCGAGTAACTGGTCGTTGTACACGCAGACGCGCATCAGGCGGCCGCCTGCTCGCGCCAGAGGCCGAGAGCCGTGATGGCCGGGCGGTCGGTGTACGAGAACAAAACGGCATCCTCCGAGGTGTGGTTGTGGTGGGAGTGCGCATACCAGAGCGGGATGGCGAGGGTGTCGCCCGTGGTCCACTCGATCTTCTCGCCGTTGACGATCGAATAGCCGTTTCCGCGCACGACGTGGTACACGGTGCTGTGTGTGTGGCGGTGCGACCTGGTGTCGACGCCGGGCCGGATCAGCTGCAGGTAGGCGGAGATCGTCGTCATGACGGGACCGCCGGTGGTCGGGTTCTTGTACTCGACGATCACGTCATCGTAGGGGTCGGCCGGGGCGTCGCGCAGGAACTCCAGCGCCTCAAGGGCATCGGTGAGCTTGTAGACCAACGGCTGGGTCAGCGCGTGCGGTTCGCCGTAGGTCTTGGCCAGCATTCCCTGCGCGTAGGCGGCGGGCATCGGCTTGTCGGTCTGCTGGAAATCGGAAGCCTCGTCGATGATGTACTGGTTGAGGCGGCTGACCAGCGGCGAGTCCAGGCCGTCGAGCCAGATCATGGGGCCGTTGCCCTCATGGCCGTGTTCGTGCCAGTGCAGGCTGGGAGTCAACAGGAAATCGCCGACCTCCATCGGGACGCGCTGGCCGTTGACGACGGTGTACGCGCCCTCGCCCTCGATGATGAAGCGCAGCGCCGACGGCGTGTGGCGGTGAGGGGGCGCGATCTCCCCGGGTTGCACCAGCTGCAGCGCCGCCCAGAGCGAGTCGGTGGCTCCGGTGCGCTGGTCGGGACGGGATCCGGGATTGCGGAACCCCAACACGCGACGCAGGGCGTCTTCCAGGGGGACGACTTCACCAGCCTTGACCATCAGGCTCCTGGCCTGCTCATAGCGCCAGATGTGCGGCACCAGGTTCGTCTTCGCGTCAGAACCTATGCCGCCCATGAGCTGCCAGAGTGGGGAGTAATGGTTCTCAGCGAGTTCGGCGTAGAACGCCTCGTCAGTTGCTGTCTCTACGGTCACGTCAATTCCATTCTGTAGAGCAGATTGTAATTCTGCTTTGTAGAATACTGCACCCTTCTCGACGTGCAGTCAAGTGGCAATCGACGGGGTTAGAATTTTCAGGGCTGACCCACTTGGGGGTCAGTGGCACAAAGGACAATCCCATGTCGGAACCGCATGAACGCGATGAGTCCAAGCGCAGCGTGCTGGGCCGCGCGTTCGAGATCCTGGACTGTTTCGCGGGCGGCAACGAGACCACGGTGTCAAGCATCTGCGAACGCACTGGGCTTCCCCCCGCCACGGTGCACCGCATGCTTGCCGCCCTCGTGGAGTGGGAGGGGATCGAGCGGCTCGGCCATGGGCGCTACCGTCTCGGCACCCGCATCTGGCGCCTGGGCATCGGCGCCCCGCAAGTGCGCCGGCTGCGTGAACTCGCCCAGCCCTACCTCGTCGACCTGCACGTCGTCACCCGGGGCACTGTCTACCTCGGTGTGCGCGACGGCAGTGACGCCGTCTTCGCCGACCGCATCACCCGGGTCAAGCCGACCGCCGGCTCAACGCGGGCGACGCGGCGGATGCCGCTACAGGCCACCGGCGGCGGTCGGGTCCTGCTCGCATACAGCGACGACGCCTGGGCAGACTTGCAGGACGCCGCACGGCACTCCGACCGCCTCGCCGCAATGATGCCCTCGCTGCGCACGGAGGTGGCAGAGATTCGCGCGACTGGAATCGGCATCTCGCGCAACGACGGCCTGCCCGGGCGCACCTCGGTGGCCGCGCCGGTCTTCGGCGAGGACGGCATGCTCGTGGCGAGCGTGGCAGTGGCCTTTCCCGAAACGCGCATCGCAGATCCCCGGACGATCGTCGGACTCGTGCTCGGTGCGGCACGCGCGATCAGCACTGATCTGTCGCGGCGGTCCGGGCGGGTGTCTTTTTGAGTGCCCGGGCGTAGTCGATCGCACAGTCCGGGCTGGGATGTCTCGCCAACCCAGTACCGGGAGTTCCTGTCAACTCACAGCGAGGACGACGGCCCGCCGAAACCAGTCGAATTCGGCGGAGGGGAGTTCTCGTCGAATCGTGTAGAGGGCAATCTCAGTGATCGGGACCGTGAACGGCAGTAGGAATTCTCGAAGCTCACCGGTCGCGATGAGCCGGTGGGCCACGCTCGTTGGCGCATGGGAGAGCAGGTCGGTACCCGCGAGCAGATTTGGGAGGGCCGAGAAGGTCGGGACGGTGAGCGCAATCGTGCGTCGGAGTCCGAGGTCCCGGACCCGCTGGTCGAGGGCGGTGTGGCCAGTGGATGTCGCGACCGTGATGTGCTCCTCGGCCAGGTACTCGGCCACGCTCGGCGCCTCGCCGATACGCGGGTGGTCAGCCGCGCACAATCCGACGTATTCCTGCGTGAAGAGCGGCTCGCGCAGCAGGTCAGGGGAGTCGAGTCGGGTCGTACAGACGGCGGCATCGGTTGAGCCCGAACGGAGGTTCTGCACGACGGTGTCGAGGTTCAGCGACTCGATGTCGAGGCTGACCTGCGGTGCCTCTGAGCGGATGCGGTGGAAGATGCGCGGCAGCAGCCCGCTGACGCCGACATCGGTCATGCGCAGGCGGAAGCGCCGCGTTGACGTCTCGGGGCGGAAGGCGGACGTGCGCGACATGACGTCGTCCATCGACTCGAGCAGGCCCCGCAACTGCGGGTGCAGGTCCTCGGCGACGGGCGTGGGTTCCAGGCGCTGTCCGCGGCGCTGGAACAGCGGGTCATTGAAGTGAGTACGAAGCTTCCGCAGCGTGTAACTGACCGACGGCTGGCTCACGAAGAGCCGGTCGGCCGTCGCCGTGACGCTGCCCGTTTCATAAATCAGAACAAAAACCCTGAGCATGCCGAGATCGTAGGTGGACATCAACCCAGCATAAACGCAGTCTATGGAGCGATCAAGAGTTCGTTATTCTTCTTTATTCCTCGCGAGCTTAGGCTGAGGGCAGATGGTGAGCTAAAGAAGGCTCACCCGAGTAAGGGAAGATCGATGACGACCATCCGAGAGGCAAGCTTCGAGCTGCTTCGCCGACACGGGATCACCACCGTCTTCGGCAACCCGGGATCGAACGAGCTCCTCTTCCTCAAGGACTTCCCCGAAGACTTCCGCTACGTTCTCGGCCTGCACGAGGGTGCCGTCATGGCGATGGCCGATGGTTACGCCCAGGCATCCGGCCAGGCGCCCCTGGTCAGCTTGCACTCCGCGGCCGGCACCGGCACGTCGATGGGCGTGCTCGCCAACACGGTGAAGTCGAAGTCGCCTGTCGTGGTGCTTTCCGGCCAGCAGGTGCGCTCAATGGTGGGCCAGGATGTGATGGTCGCGAGCGCGGATGCCGCACAATTGCCGAAGCCGTTGACGAAGTTCAGCATCGAGCCCCTCTCGCCGAACGACGTGGTGCGCTCGCTTGCCGAGGCGATCCACACCGCAAACCTTCACCCGAAAGGCCCCACTCACGTTTCCGTGCCCTACGACGACTGGGAGCACGAAGCCGAGGACAACGACGCACTCACCATTCGCCGCGCCGTCGTCGACGCCAGTGCCCTCTCTGAGACCCAGCTCGCCGGGCTGGTCCGGCTGATCGATGCCGCTGAGTCGCCGGTTCTCGTGCTCGGCCCGGAGGTCGACGCCACGCACGCCAATGAGCACGCTGTGCGCCTCGCCGAGCGCCTGAGCGCACCGGTGTGGATCGCGCCGTCGCCCCCGCGCTGCCCGTTCCCCACCACGCATCCGCTGTTCGTCGGCCTGCTGCCCGCCAACGTTGCCGCCATCAACGAACTTCTCTCCGCACACGACCTGGTGATCGTCGCCGGGGCGCCGGTCTTCCGCTACCACCACCACCACCCGGGTCGTTACCTCGCCGAGGGATCCGCCCTGATCCATCTTTCTCAGGATCCGGCCGAAATCGCACGTGCACCGTTCGGCGACGCGTTCCTCGCCCCGGTGGCCGACACCCTCTCGCGTCTGGCGGATTCGGTGGCGAAGCGGGTGGCGTCGGTTCCCTGCCGTCCCCACCGCGCCGCCGGTGTCGACCGCCCGGACCGGATGCACTCCGACACGGTCTTCCGCACCATCACCGAGGTTGCGCCGGACGACGTCATCCACGTCGTGGAATCGACATCGACCGCCGACTCCTTCTGGTCCAACACCAGCATCGGTGCGCAGGGCTCGTTCTACTCGGCCGCAGCCGGTGGACTCGGCTTCGGCCTCCCCGCGGCGGTCGGCATCCAGCTGGCACAGCCGGAGCGCCGTGTCGTGGCGTCCATCGGGGACGGCTCGGCCAACTTCGGCATCACCGGACTGTGGTCCGCCGCGCAGCACAAGGTGCCTGTCGTGTTCGTGATCCTCCGCAATGAGACCTATGGTGCCCTGGTGAGTTTCGGCCGGCGACTCGAGGCACACTGCACCCCTTCTTTCGACCTGCCCGGCATCGACTTCGTGCAGATCGCCCAAGGCTACGGCGTGCCAGCCGTCTCGGTTTCAAACGAATCCGAACTCCGTGACGCCCTCACGTGCGCGTTCGCCGCCACCGGACCCGTGCTCATCGAAGCGCTGACCTACCACAACTGATAAGCAGGAAAATCATGAAAATCACCATCGAGAACCTCCAGCTGCGTTACGGCAAGTTCACTGCGATCGACAATATGCAGCTTGAGATCGGCGACCACGAGTCGGTCGTGCTCCTGGGCAAGTCGGGCTGCGGCAAAACCAGCACGATGCGTTGCATAGCCGGTCTGGAGGAGCCGACGGCCGGCCGCATCACCGTCGGAGACACCGTGGTCTTCGACGCTGAGGTAGGCATCAATATCCCGCCGCACAAACGCAACATCGGCATGGTCTTCCAGTCGTACGCGGTGTGGCCGCATATGACGGTCTTCGACAACGTCGCCTACTCGCTCAAACTGCAGAAGGTGTCCAAGTCCGAGATCAAGGAGAGAGTCTTCGAGACCCTCGAGCTGGTGGGCCTCGAAGCCTTCGCCGGCCGCGGTGCGAGCCTGCTCTCCGGTGGCCAGATGCAGCGCGTGGCACTCGCGCGCAGCCTCGTGATGCGCCCGTCCGTCCTGCTTCTCGACGAGCCCCTGTCCAACCTCGACGCTCGCCTCCGCGACCGGCTGCGGATCGAGCTGCGTGAGATCCAACTGCGCCTCGGACTCACCACCGTCTACGTGACACACGACCAGCAGGAGGCATTCGCCCTCGCCGACCGCATCGCGCTCATGCAGGACGGGATCATCGTGCAGATGGACTCGCCCAGCGGCATGTACACCCAGCCCGCGAGCTCATCGATCGCACACTTCCTCGGGGTCTCGAACGTGCACCCGGTCACGTCGAACCCGAACGGCCTGTACACCTTCGGCGGCGGCGTGACCACGCTTTCGACGTCGAACCAGCGCCCGGCAGCCGACGCGGCGGAGTTGCATTCCTGCATCCGCAGCGAAGATATCAAACTCGACCGTGCCGGCATCCCCGGGGTCAACAGCTGGCAGGGCATCGTGCGGGTCGCGAGCTTCCAGGGCAGCAGCATCCGCTACGCCGTCGAGATCGCTGACGGCACGTTCGACGTCGTCACACCACTCGCCTCGGCCGAGCGTTTCGCCGTCGGCGAGATGGTCTGGGTGACCGTCGACCCGTCGGCCGTGCAGGTCCTGCCGCAGCACGCGATCGGCACGCGCGTCGCCGCCGGGGCGATCGCTGAGTCCCGGGCCACCGCCGAAGTGGTGCCAGCATGACACTCAAGCCGGCGCCGGTGAGGACAGTGGACCTCTCGACGCGCTCGATCGCCGCCCGCCGCGGTGTCCAGAGCCCCCGCCCCGCCGCGCGCAACCGCGGACGCATCGCGCTGCAGCACCTCCGTCGCGAGATCCCGAGCTCGATCATCTGGATCGTACTGTTCTTCCTGATAGTGCTGCCGGTGATCTTCATTGTGATCGCCGCGTTCTCGACTGCCGTTCCGCGCCCGGGAAACACCGACCTCGGTACCTTCACCTGGTCGAATTTCGCCATCCTCGGCACGCCACAGGGCGTACAGAGCATCGTCAACTCCCTGGTCATCGGCGTCGGCGCCGGCATCCTGTCCCTGGTCATCGGCGCACTGCTGGCCTTCATCGCGGCGCGCAGCGACGCGCCCTGGAAGCGCTTCATCTATATCGCCGGCATTGCCCCGATGTTCCTGCCCGCGCTCGTCGGGGCCTTGGCATGGACAATCCTGGCCAGCCCGACCTCCGGTCACATCAATCTGTTCCTGCGCAGCCTCGGGCTGCCAGGGGAGCTCAACATCTACTCATACGGCGGCATCATCTTCGTGCTCGGCCTGTACTACGCGCCGTACACGTTCATGCTGACCTACAGCTCGTTCTCGATGATGAACGCCGACCTCGAGGAGGCCTCCGCTGTGCACGGCGCGAGCCTGCGTAGGATGTTCAGCACCGTCACCCTGCCGCTGGCCATGCCCGCGTTGGCCGGAGCCGCGATCCTCAGCTTCACGCTGGCGATGGAGAATTTCCCGGTCAACGCGATCCTCGGCAATCCGGCGGGTATCGAGACGCTGCCGACCTACATCTACCGCCTGATGGCCGGAGACCCCAACCCGAACGCGGCCGCCGGCATCGCTGTCGCGCTGACCGCGGCGATCGTGCTCATCACCTGGTTCCAGCAACGCGTGGTGAACAAGAGGAACTTCACAACGATGACCGGCAAGGGCAACCGACCCCGCCCGGTGCCGCTGCGCTGGGCGCGCTGGGTCGCGACCGGCTTCGCCGTGGCCTACTTCGCAGTCGCCGTTGCCCTGCCCGTCATCGCCCTGGTCTTCACTGCGATGTCTGACACGGTCTATATCAACCGCTTCAGCGACCTGTTCGGCGGGTTCACCTTCGACCGCATCAGCCAGGCGCTCAGCGGCGCCGACTTCCGCATCTCGACCGTCAACTCGATCGTCATGGCGCTGTGCGCTGCCGTCGTCGGAACGCTCATTGCGTTCATGTCGTCGTACGTGCGATACCGCAGCAAGTCCAAACTCGGCCAGTTCCTCGAGCAGGTCGCGATGTCTCCGCTGGCGATCCCGCAGGTGGTACTCGGCATGGGGATCCTCTGGGCCTGGCTCAGCCTGCCGTTCCCGGTCTACGGCACGATCCTGTTGTTGATCATCGCCACGGTCGCGGTGAACATGCCGCAGGGTTACCGCAGCGTCTCCTCCTCGATGCTTCAACTCGACGGGGACCTCGAGAACAGCGCTGTCATGCTCGGTGCCAGCCGGTTCACGGCAATCCGCAACGTCACCGTGCCGCTGATGCGCACCGGCATCGTCTCGACCCTTCTGCTGCTGCTCATGCTCGGCATGCGCGAGATGAGCGCGGTGCTTTTCCTCTACACGTCCGACACCCGCGTGCTCTCGATCCTCGTGTTCCACAGTTTCGAGAACGGCAGCATCAGCGCGTCGGCCGCCCTCAGCCTCGTCTTCGTCGCCGTCATCGCCTCGCTGGCGATCGCCACCCAGGTCATCGGGATGCGCGAGAAGCGCTTCAAGGACGCGTCACTGTGAGAGGCAAAGCCGCCTCTCCGCAACATCCCACCAGAAAAGGAAAATCCATGCGATTCAGATACACAGCAATTGCCTCCGCGGCAATCCTCGCGCTGGCCCTCAGTGCATGCTCCGGCGGCTCAGCCGGGAAATCGGTGGTAACCGCCGCCGACAAGGTTGAAGTCAAGGACGGTCTGGTCATCGACGGCGAGCTCATCGCAGACCAGAATACCTACGACGTTGCCAAGACGCAGACGTTGACCCTGTACACCGGGTACCAGGAAGCGAACCAGGTCGCATTCAACAATGCCTTCACCGCCGACACCGGCATCAAGGTCGAGTACGTGCGCGACGTCACGAACAAGCTCGCGGAGCGTATCCTGTCGGAATCCGGCGCCAAACAGCTCGGTGCTGACGTGATCATCACCTCGGACTACAAGGTCGCGAACAGCTTCTCAAAGGCCGGCGTGTGGGATCCGTTCACGCCCCTCCCGATCGCCGACGACGCCGACCTGCAGCATGATGACGGCAACTTCACCACGTTCGCCAGCCCGGCGGTCTCCTTCGCCTACAACACGCAACTGGTGGCGCCGGAGAACGCCCCGACCTCGTGGCGTGACCTGCTCGACCCCGCCAACGCCGGCAAGATCGGCATCACCTCCGGCACGGCCGGCGGTTCTTCGATCGCCCTCAACCGCTTCCTGCAGGAAAAGGTCGACCCCCAATTCTGGACGAAGCTCGCCGCGCTGAACCCGACGATCTTCGACAGCGGCGGACAGCGCCAGGAGGCACTGGCCCGTGGCGAGCTCAACGTGGCCACCGCTGGAACCGCGGCCGTCAACGTTGCGGTCACCCAGGACAACGCCCCGCTCGCACTCGTCGTCCCCGACGAGGGCCTGGTGCTGTTCAGCTTCTTCATCGGCAAGGTCGCACAGGCCAAGAACTCCGAAGCGGCTGAGGTTTTCATCAACTACGCACTCTCTGAGCGTGGCCAGTCGGTCATCTCGCAGGTCGGCGACTACGCCGCCCGCGCAGACGTCGCCCCGCCGGTCGTGGACGGCGTGAAGCTGCCCCGGCTCGACTCCGACAAGGTGTGGATGATGCCCGCTGAGAAGGAACTCGAGTTCGGCTCGGCCGACGCAGACGTCTGGAAGGCTGCCTTCGGACGCTAGTCCGAGCGGCATCTCACTCGGGAGCCCGGCCATCGGCCGGGCTCTCCGGGTTGCATTGCATTCCGCACCATTCATCTCTGCGAACAAGGCAGGCGCGTGACCCACGCCACTTCCTCCACACCGAAACGCGGCGGACCGCTCGGGGCCTTCCGGCACCGGGGGTATTCGATCTTCTGGGTCGGCGCGCTGATCTCAAGCACGGGCACGTGGCTGGGGAGCCTGACGGTGCCCTATGTGCTCTACCAGCACACCGGGAGCGCCATCTGGGTCGGTCTGGCCGCGGCGGCGCAGTTCGGGCCGGCATTCGTCCTCGCTCCGCTCGGCGGCTTCCTCGCCGACAACCATGACCGCCGCCTGCTGCTGTTGTGGACGCAAACCGGGCTCGGCGTCATCGCACTGTGGATGTGGCTGCAGTGGGCGTCAGGCTGGCACGATCCGCTTATCCTCATCGGCGCGGTGACACTGTTCGGCGTGCTGAACGGGATCAACAATCCAGCGTGGCAGTCGCTCGTCAACGACCTCGTGCCGCGGGAGGACCTGATGTCGGCGGTGACCTTCAACTCGCTGCAGTTCAACATCGCCCGCGCGGTTGGTCCCGCCATCGCTGGGCTGCTGTTGGCCTCCCTCGGCGCCGAGTGGGCGTTCTTCTTCAATGCCGTCTCGTTCGCGGTCGTTGTCGTCGCGTTGCTCTTCGTGCGTCAGTACCGCCCGCGCGCGGTCGGTCCTTCCGCCGGACGGTTCCTCGGCCAGTGGCGCGACGCGCTCCGCTACATGGCCCGAAGCCGGGCGATCATGCTGGCCATCGGGCTGTGCTGCCTGGTCGGCATATTCGGCAACCCGATCTTCACCCTCACCGTGGTCTTCGCCAAGGACGTCTTCAACACCGGGCCGATCGGTCTTGGCCTGCTCACCGCGGGCCTCGGTGCCGGGGCCGTGCTCTACGCCGTCGCCGGAACGCTGTTCGCGCGCAGGAAGCAGGAGTTCGGACGCCAGGTGGCCCTCGTGATGGTCGCCCTGGGAGTGGCGCTGATCGTCTTGAGCGTCATGCCGACGCTCGCCCTGGGCATCATTGCTGCCGTCGGGGTCGGGGCGGCGTTCCTGGCCGCGTTCGCGACCTTGAACACCGTGATCCAGCTGCGCGCGCCAGATCCGTTACGCGGCCGTGTGCTCGCAGCCCGGCACATGGTGTTCTCGGCGTCGATCGCGTTCGGCGTGCTGCTCGGCGGTATTCTCACAGAGCTCTGCGGTGTGCAGCTCGCGACGATCCTCTTCGGCGGCGCACTGCTCGTCGTTGCCGCAGCGATCCGGATGCTGCCCGGGCGCGGCTTCCCCCTGCTGGACAGCGACGACCGACCCGACCTGCCGCCCGCAGAATCGGATTCCCTCAACTAGAATGAGGCCTATGAGCGAGCCGACAGAACTCGACCAGCCTGCCTACCCGATCGGATCCGTGGACAAGGCGCTGCGCATGTTGATGCTCGTCGCGGAGAAGCCAGGGGGAGTGCGAATCGGTGATGCCGCCGGCGCCCTCGGCGTCGCGCCTTCGACGGCGCACCGGTTGCTGCAGATGCTCGCACTACACGGCTTCGCGAGCCAGGACCCGGCCACGAAGGTCTACCACCCTGGCGGGACCATCGCCCGGCTGACGAACCCACGCGAACGCACGCGGCAGGTGGCGTTACCCGTGCTCACCGGGCTCGTCGATGAGTTCGGCGAGACCGTGCACCTCAGCACCCTGGAGGGACTGTCGGCGCTCACACTGTTCTCTGTTGAGAGCCCGCACCTCCTCCGCGTCGGAGACCGCTCCGGCCATGTTCAGCCCGCGTACCTCAGCGCCATGGGGCGGGTGCTGCTCTCTGACCGTGACCCGATGGAGGTCGCCGCCTCGGTACGCGCCACCGGAGCCGATCTCGACGACGCAACCCAGGCCACGCAATCCGCCGAGATCTCCGCACGTGGTTACATGCTGCAACACGGCGAGGTGGAGGCGGGCGTCAGCGCCCTCGCGGTGCCCGTGCGCGGCACGACCGGGGGAATCGAATACGCGATCGGCATCACCTTCCCCACCGGGCGCATCGCATCGGGGCAGACGCCCCGGCTCGTGGAGTCGATGAAGCGGGCAGCGGCGCAGCTCGAAGATGAGCTGCGCCGCTGAGGCGGTTTCTGGCCGTCAGACCGGATACGAGCGCACTGCTGGAGCCTTGTCCAGCGGCATGAACATCCAGTCGAGGTTCGAGTAGTCCTTCGGGTCGTGATTCTTGAAGGTGAAGTTGCGCATGTTGCGACCGATCCCGTCAATGTGGAAGAGCTCGCCTGCCACGCGCGCCAGACGCTGGATATTACCGGCATGGGCCAGGCGGCGCTCCTGGTAATTCGCGAACGCCTTGGTGACGTCGTCAGTGGACAGCAGCGCTTCAGACATCGCGGCGGCGTCGTCAAGCGACTGGGCGCCGCCCTGTGCGAGGTACTGCAGCATGGCGTGGGCCGCGTCGCCGATGAGCGCCACTTTGCCGTCAATCCAGTTCTCGGCCGGTTCACGGTCGTACATCGGCCAGCGGATGTCGCGGCTCAGGTACTGGCCGGCGTTCTGCACTGCCTCGCAGCAGGCGGCGAAACGCATGTCGAGCTCCTCGGGCGTGCCCCAGTTCTCGTGGTCTGCCGAGTAGGCATCGGACTTGAACACGGCGACATTGTTGTAGACCTTGCCGCCGCGCAGCGGGTACTGGATCAGGTGCATGTTCGGGCCGAGCCAGCAGAGCACCGACGGGGACGAGGTGATGTCCTCGCCGACGACCTCGACCGGGACGGTGCCGCGATAGGCGACGTACCTGGAGGGCACCAGGTCGTCTTCGATGATGCCGGAGCGCAGGTTGGACCGCACGCCGTCGGCGCCGATGACGGCGTTGGCGAGATACTGCGTGCCGGCGCTGGTGGTGACCAGCACTGTGCCGTCTGCCTGGTTGACCGCCGAGGTGACCTCCTGGCTGTTCTCGAGCTGTACCAGGCCGCTCTCCTGGCAGCCCTCGAGCAGTGAAGCGTGCAGGTCGACGCGGTGCGCGACCACGTACGGGTAACCGTAGTGCTCGACGAACTCCGCGCCCAGGTCGATCGTGGCGATCGTCTTGCCGGTGACCGCGTCGATATAGACCTTGCGCTCGGGGTAGAAGGCGTCCTTGAGCACTTTGTCGAGAACGCCGAGCTTGTCGATCGCGGCGAGCGCGTTCGGGGCGAGCTGGATGCCCGCTCCCACTTCGCCGAACTCGGGGGCGCGCTCGAGCACGAGCACCTGCTTGCCCCCTCGTGCGAGTCCGAGTGCGGTGGCGAGGCCCGCGATGCCGCCGCCGGCGACGAGTGTGTCGACGTGGATGGGCTGGTCTGGCATGGTTCCCTGTCTCCTTTGGGACGGGCCTGGGGCGGTGTCGTCACAGGCGGTTAATTCTGTATAGAAGAATACGATTCGATATGACAGAATACAAACCTCACGCCGGATCCGTCAACCGGTGCGGGAAACACCTCTATCAGCCAGTGATAGGGCACGTTCCGTGGACAGCAAGCCCGGCTTACGCTGACCGGAACGTTCGAGAGTCTGGAGTCCACGTTGACCAACATCCCCCCTGCAGGCGCGACACCGGCCAGCACCCAGCCAGTCACGCGCAGCGGCCCCTTCGACGATCTCAAGGTCATCGACATCGCCACGCTGTTCGCCGGCCCGAGTGCCGCGACGATTTTCGCCGACTTCGGCGCCGACGTCCTGAAGATCGAGCACCCCACCCGCCCAGACGGTGCCCGCACGCACGGCAAAAGCAAGAACGGCACGGGTCTCTGGTGGCTCATGCTCGCCCGCAACAAGCGCACCGTCACGCTGAACCTCTCACACCCCGACGGCAAGGACATCTTCCTGGCGCTGGTGCGCGAAGCCGACATCGTCATTGAGAATTTTCGTCCGGGCACACTCGAGAAATGGGGCCTCGACTACGAGACGCTGAAGGCGGTGAACCCGCGACTGATCCTGGTCCGCGTGACGGGCTTCGGCCAGACCGGGCCGATGGCCCGCCGCCCCGCCTACGGCACGCTCGCCGAGGCGATGAGTGGTTTCGCGTTCTCGACCGGCCAGCCGGACGGGCCGCCCACACTGCCGCCGCTCGCCCTCGCCGACAACATCGCCGGCCTCGCCGCCGCGATCGCGACGCTGACGGCGCTGCACTCACGCTCCCGCACCGGCGCCGGCCAGGTCGTCGACCTCGCCATCATCGAGCCGATCCTGACCATGCTGGGCCCGCAACTGCTGGCCTACGACCAGCTCGGCCACATCACGCAGCGCGCCGGCAACCGCTCTGAGAACAACGCCCCGCGCAACACCTACCTCACCAGGGACAAGCGCTGGGTCGCCATCTCGTCGAGTTCGACGTCGATCGCCGAGCGCGTCATGCGCCTGGTGGGCCGCGGCGACATTGCCGCGCAACCCTGGTTCGGCTCCGGACTGGAGCGGGCACAGCGCGCCGATGAGATCGACGGTGCCGTGGCCGCCTGGATCGCCGAACGTACGATGGACGAGGTCATCGACGAGTTCGAGAGGGCCGAGGCCGCCATAGCGCCGGTCTACGATATGTCGCAGGTGATCGCCGACGAGCAGCTGAACCACATCGGTGCCATCGCCACGGTCGATGACCCCGACCTCGGACCGGTGAAGATGCAGAACATCCTGTTCCGCATGTCCGACACACCCGGAACAATCCGGCACACCGGGCGCGCACACGGCGCAGACACCCAGGAGGTGCTGGGCGAGCTGGGCTACAGCGCCGAGCAGATCGCAGGCCTGCGCGAGACGGGCGCCGTCTGATGCCCGCCCCCTGGGAACTGGCCCTGGCCTGGCTGTACGTTCCGGCCACCCGCCCCGACCGCTTCGCGAAGGCGGCGGCGATTGCCGACGGCGTCGTCATCGACCTCGAAGATGCCGTGCACCCGGCCGGGCGCGCCGAAGCCCGTGCGGGCCTCGCCGATGCGCTCGGCGCCGGCCTCGGCGTGCCGACTGTTGTTCGGGTGAACCCGCCGTCGTCACCCGACTTCGAGCTGGATGTGGCCGCGGTCACGCCGCTCGTGCTCTCCGGGGTGATCCTCGCGGTGCGCGTGGCCAAGGTCGACAGCGCGGTGGACGCCGAAATGGCGGCCGCAGCGACGTCCCATTGGGGCATCGACCGCCGCCTCATCTGCCAGCTGGAAACTGCCCGCGCCATCCGGGACGCCCACCAGATCGCCGCCGTGCCCGGCGTGCACTCGCTCATGCTCGGTGAGGCAGACCTGCGCGCCGACCTCGGGCTGCCCCGCGGCACCAGTCACGACGACGGGCTGGTTCTCGCGCGACAGAGCGTGGTGCTGGCGGCCCGCGCGGCCGGACTGCCGTCGCCGCTCGCGAGTGCGTTCGTCAACGTGACCGACCTCGACGGCCTCGCCGCCGACTGTGAACGCCAGCGCGCCCTCGGGTTCCTGGGCCGCAGCTGCATCCATCCGGACCAGGTGGACATCGTGCGCTCCACTTTCCTGCCAGCCTCCGCAGACGTCGACTGGGCCGAATCGGTTCTGGAACGCGCCCAGGGCATGAAGTCCGCCGGCAGCGGCGTCGCCACGCTGGCAGACGGCTCGTTCATCGACGCGCCCGTCATTCGCCAGGCCGAGACCATCTCGGCCCTCGCGGCGCGGGGCCTGCGATGAGCGGCGGCGCGGCCACTGGCGTGTTCGGCGGAATTCGCTCCAACGGCACCCGCCTCGAGATCGTCGACCTCGGCCACGTGCTGCACGCCGCGATCCCCACCTCCCCGAGCCATCCCGGCTACAAGCACGCGCTCATGCGCCGGCACGGCGACGCCGTGCGCGTGGACGGCACCTCCGGCGCCAACGACCTGCTCGTGCTCGGCACCCACACCGGGACCCACGTCGACGCGCTCGCCCACATCAGCGCAGACGGCCTGCTGCACGGTGGCGTGAGCGCCGACGATGCACAGCGCTCCGGCCGGTTCGCCTCACACGGCGCCGAGCAGATCGCTCCTGCCCTGGTGCCCGGCTTCCTGCTCGACGTTCCCCGTGCCCTCGGGGTTCCGCGGCTGCCCGGCGGCCATCCGATCAGCTCGGCCGATCTCTCCGCGGCCGCGGCGCTGCTGCCCGGCGGCGAGGAATCGATCCCGACGGGCGCCGCGCTGCTTGTGCGCACCGGCTGGGCCCAGCTCTGGGAGCAGGGCGCGAGCTTCGTGGGGCACGACTCGGGGGTGCCAGGGCCGGATGCCGAAGGCGGCACGTGGCTCGCCGCGCACCGGCCACGCTTCGTCGGCAGCGACACCACAGCGTTCGAGCACATCCCGGCGGGGGAGGGGCACGCCCGCCTCCCCGTGCACAAGATCATGTTGGTTGAGAACGGGATCCCGATCATCGAGATGCTCAACCTCGAGCCGCTCGCCGCCCACGGCGGCCTCGTCTTCGACTTCGTCATCTCCCCCCTGCCCCTGCTGGGCGCCACCGGGTCACCGGTGCGCCCGCTCGCCATCTTCGAGGTGACCGCATGACCGACACAACCACCCTCAGCGCCCGGCTCGCCGAGTTCGCCACCCGCACCGCAGCCGAGCTGCCCGACCGCATCGCCGCCGACTCCCTCGGCCGCATCACCGACACGATCGGCATCTCGATCGCGGCGATCGCTACCGGGCCGGTCCAGGCTGCTGTCGCGCTCGCCCGTGAGTGGGGCGGCAACACGCAGTCCACCCTGTTCGGGTTCACCGACCGGATGCCTGCGCCGGTCGCGGCGCTCGTCAACGGCACAGCCGCGCACGCCCTCGACTTCGACGACACCCACCTGCCCTCGATCCTGCACCCCAGCGCCTCGGCTGTGCCGGCGGCCATCGCCGCCGCTGAGGTGTCAGGCGCATCCGGACGCACGCTCCTGGCGGCCGTCGCCGCGGGCAACGAGATAGCGATCAGGCTCGGCAACGGGGCGGACGACCCGGAGCTGGGCAACAACGTGTTCTTCGAGCGCGGGCTGCACGCCACCTCGATCTGCGGCGCCATCGGCTCGGCGGTCGCAGCGTCCGTCGCCCTCGGCCTCGATGCGGTGGTCACCCGTCATGCGATCGGCATCGCGGCAAGCATGGGCAGCGGCATCCTCGAGGCGAACCGCAACGGCGGCTCAGTGAAGCGCATCCACTGCGGCTGGGCCGCCCACGCCGGCGTGACCGCCGCCCAGTTCGCCCGCCAGGGTGTCACCGCCCCCGACAGCGTTCTGGAAGGACGGTTCGGCTTCTTCAACGCGTTCACCGGACTGCACCCGATCGGTGACGCCTTCCTCGAGGGGCTCGGCGACGAGTGGGAACTCGACCGCTGCTTCGTCAAGCCATACCCCACGAACGTTTTCACGCACACCGGCATCGACGCGGCGATGCGCCTTGCCCAGCGCGGCATCGACGTCGACGCGATCGAGCGGATCGAACTGTCGGTGCCGATGGCGGTCACCCGCACGATCGCCGAACCGCGCGAAGCCAAGATCAACCCGGAGACCCCCTACCACGCCCAGTTCAGCGGTCCGCTGACCTTCGCGATGGCCTGGCGGGGCGGTACCGGCCTCGGGCTCTCCCTCGACGACTTCACCCAGGAGGCCATCGACGACCCGCTGGTGCGGAGGATCGCCGAGCGCGTCTGGTACCTGCCGGATGCCGAGGTCGAGGCACGCTACCCGCAGGCGCTGCCGACCTTCGCCCGCGTCTTCCTCACCGACGGCTCCGTCATCGAGGAGCGCGTGCTCGCCAACCTCGGAACAGTCGACCGGCCCCTCGCCGCCGAGCAGGTGCAGCTCAAATTCGACCTCAACGTCCGCGGCCTCAGCGGCGACACCGCGGGAGCACTCCGCGGTGTGATCGGCGCGATCCCAGCGGCCGGCAACGTGCGCGAGCTCCTCGCCGGCATGAACTGGGACAACTGAATTCCACCACGTGAGATCCGGCCTTCGCAATCCGGCGGACGTCGAGTTCTCTTGACACAACACTTCAAAGGAGATTCCCATGGCAGACCACATCGAGTCATCGGCGTTCAGCCTCACTGACGAGCAGCTTGCGATCCGCGACGCGATCGACGACCTGTGCCAGCCGTTCGACAACGAGTACTGGCGCAAACTCGACGCCGAGAACGCCTACCCCGAAGAATTCGTGAACGCCCTCTACGAGGGCAGCTGGATGAGCATGCTGATCCCCGAGGAATTCGGCGGAGGCGGGGCCGACATCCGGGACGCCGCTGTCGTGCTCGAACAGCTCGAACGCCGTGGCGCCCACGCCGGAGCCGCCCGCGCCGGCATGTACACGATGGGCGCGATCCTGCGTCATGGTTCGCCAGAGCAGAAGGCCGAATGGCTGCCCAAGATCGCATCGGGCGAACTGCGCCTGCAGTCGTTCGGCGTCACGGAACCCGACGCCGGCAGCGACACCACCCGCATCACCACTTACGCGGTACGCGACGGCGACGACTACGTCGTCAACGGCAACAAGATCTTCATCTCGCGCATCCAGCACTCCGACCTGCTGCTGCTCCTGACCCGCACGACCAAGCTCGAGGACGCCGCCAAGCCCACCGACGGCTTCACCGTGCTGCTCGTTGACCTGCGCACGGCCATCGCAGACGGCACGATCGTGGCGACACCGATCCGCACGATGGTGAACCACGAGACCAACGAGCTCGCCATCCGCAACCTGCGCGTGCCAGTGGCCAACCGCATCGGCGACGAGGACAAGGGCTTCAAGGTCATCATCTCCGGCATGAACTCTGAGCGAGTGATCGTGACCAGCGAGTACATCGGGGCCGGCTTCTACCTGCTGGGCCGAGCTGTGGAATACGCGAACGAGCGCGAGGTCTTCGGTCGCAAGATCGGGCAGAACCAGGGCGTGCAGTTTCCCATCGCCCAGGCCTATGCCAACCTGCAAGCCGCGTCGCTCATGCGCTGGCGCGCCGCCGAGATGTACGCGGCCGGCGAGAACCCGCGCTTCGAAGTGAACGGTGCCAAGCTGCTCGCGTCGCAGGCGCTGTGGCAGGCGGCCAACGCCGCATTCGACACCTTCGGCGGCTACGCGGCCGCCGAGGAGTACGGCATCGAGCGCAAGTTCCGTGAGGCGCGCCTGCCCTCGACCGCGCCCATCAGCAACAACATCGTGCTCGCTGGCATCGCCCACGGCACGCTCGGCATGCCGAAGTCCTTCTGATCACCGTGACTGACGCAACCATCGACGTCGGCGTCACCGAGGCGCTCGCCCTGTTCGCGGTCGGGGGGCTCTCGGAGGCCGATGACCACTCCGCCGCTGTCACGCGCGCGCTGCTGGACACCGTCGCCGTCGCCCTCGGCGCGGCCGGCTCCGACGGCGAGCGCATCCTGCGGGCGTGGGCGGGGCAGGAGGCCTCCACCGGTGTGTCGACGGTGTGGACCTCCGGCGGGACCGCCTCTTCGTCGGTGGCGGCGCTGGTCAACGGCACGGCGGCACACCTGCTCGACTTCGACGACGTGTCACCGTCGATGCCGCTGCATCCGAGCGCGGTCCTGATGCCCGCGCTGGTGGCCGTCGCCGAGGCCCGGGGCACCTCCTCCGGTCGGTTCATCGCCGCATACAACGTGGGGGCAGCCGTGTTCCGTGCGGTGTCCGAGCTGTTGCCGCAGCACGTCCACTACGCACGCGGCTGGCACACGACCTCCACCGTCGGCCGCCTCGCCACCGTCGCCGCCCTGGTGCGCCTCGTGGGTGCCGACGTCGAGACGGCGCGCCACGCACTCGGCATCGCCTCATCGCTGGCCGCGGGCAGCCGGCCCAACTTCGGCTCGATGACCAAGCCGCTGCACGCCGGGGCCGCCGCCCGCGACGGCGTGATGGCGCTCGAGCTGGCCGAGGCGGGATTCACCGCGAACCCCGAAGAGCTGGAGGCGCCCAGCGGGTTCCTCGAACGCTACGGTGACCCGGACGCCGCTCCGGTCGGGGATGCCGCTGAGACCCTCGCCGAGCGCCTCGACTACTGGGGCGATGCCTGGGTGGCGAACTGGGGACTCAAGCGCTACCCCAGCTGTTACGGCACCCACCGCGGCATCGATGCCATCCTGGAGCTGCGCGCCGCCGGCCCGTCCGTGTCACCGGTGCAGATCCGTGCCACCCTGCACCCGCGGGGCACCCGCCCGCTGCGCTCCGCACCGCCGACCACTCCGACGCAGGCCAAGTTCAGCCTCGAGTACACCCTCGCCGCGGCCTATCTGCGCGGACCCGTAACCCTCGCCGACTTCACCGACGAGGCTTTCGAAGACCCGTCGGTGCAGGATCTGATGCGCTCAGTCGTCATCGGCGAGAGCCCGGTGCCGCCGTTCGGGCCTGCCACGTTCAGCACCGGATATACGGTTGTCGAGATCACCTTCGCGGATGGCACCACCCGCTCCTCCCGCGTCGACGTCACGCACGGGCAGGCATCGGATCCGTTGACGGACGCCGAACTGCACGCCAAGTTCATCGACTGCTGTGTGGCCGGGGGATACCTCGGCCAGGACGCCGAGCGCGTTTTCACCGCCATCACCGCCGAGCCCGGCGCGGCATTCACGTCGACAATCCAGAAGAGGACCCTGCTATGACCAGAGGAAAGCCCAGCATCTCCATCCAGGAGGAGGGGATGCGTGAAGGCATGCAGATCGAAAGCGCCGACATCCCCGCCGCGGAAAAGGTGCGGTTGCTCGATGCCCTGTCGAAGACCGGCCTGAAGCGCATCATCGTCGGCGCGTTCGTCAGCCCGAAGTGGACGCCGCAGATGGCCAACGTCGAGGAGGTCATCGACGGCTTCACCCCCGAGCCCGGTGTGCAGTACACCGCGATCGTACTGAACCCGCGGGGCGCAGAAAGGCGCGAGGCCTACGCGCACAAGCTCACCCTGCCCGACCCGATGCTCGGTCGCAGCAAGATCCACCTCTGCGACGTCTTCGTCAAGCGCAACATCAACCGCAGCCAGCAGGGAGAGATCGACTCGGTGCCGCGCATCGTCGACGCCGCCAAGGCGGCCGGCGTGACCCGCGCCGAGATCAGCGTCAACGCTGCCTGGGGCTCGAACTGGCTCGGCGAGTTCGCGGAAGACGAGCGGATCCGACTGCTGCAGCTGCAGTACGACGCATGGACGGCCGCGGGGATCCCCGTCACCCGTATCCACATCGGTGACCCGATGAGTTGGAACACCCCTGCCGCCATGCGTTCCATGATGCGGCGCGTGCTGGCCACCTGGCCCGAGGTGCACGACTTCCACCTGCACCTCCACGATGCCCGCGGCATGGCCATGCTCTCGGCATACACCGCCATGCAGGAGCTCGACGAGCGCCACCACATCCTGATCGACACCGCCATCGGCGGAATGGGTGGATGCCCGTACTGCGGCAACGGCCGAGCGACGCGGATGATCCCGACGGAAGACTTCGCCCACCTGTTGGAATCCGAGGGCGTCCCGACCGGGATCAACCTGAAGGCCCTGATCGAGGCCGGAGTCATCGCCGAAGAGGTCGTCGGCCACGAACTGTGGTCGAAGGTCACCGCGGCCGGACCCCGGCCGACCGGGCATGACGTCTACGCGATGGACATGCCGTTCGTCGAGACGTTCGAGGAGGCCTCGCACTTCCGCCGGGACGCCTCGGTCTACGCGGGCGCACTGTCGCCGTGGCGCGATCCGGTCACCTCGGCCGTGCGCGATGAATATGAGGCGCGGTTCGCCGCGGAAGAAGGAGAGAGCGCATGAGTCGCGAAGGTTCGCTTTCCGGTATCCGGGTCATCGAGATCGGCACCAGCGTCGCCGTTCCCTTCGGCTGCCAGATCCTCGGTGACTTCGGCGCAGAGGTGATCAAGGTCGAGCGACTCGGCGGCGGCGACGAGGCCAGGAACTGGGCCCCGCTCACCCACGGCATCTCGGTCACATTCCTGTCGCTGAACCGCAACAAGAAGTCGGTCGTGCTCAACTACAAGGACGAGCGGGGCAAGGAGGCGCTCGACGAACTGATCGCCTCGGCCGACGTGCTGGTCCAGAATCTTCGCCCCGGCGCTCTCGCCGCGGCAGGGTTCACCTGGGAGCGCCTGCAGCAGCTCAACCCCCGGCTGATCTACGTCGAGATGAGCGGATACGGCCACACCGGGCCACGCCGCGACCAGCCCGCCTACGACGCCATGTTGCAGGCCTACTCCGGCATCGTTGCGATGACCGGCTCCGACGACGGCCCGCCCGCCCGTGTGCCGCTGTCGATGATGGACATGGGCACCGGCATGTGGCTTTCCCTCGGCGTCTTCGACGCCCTGCGCAGCCGAGAGCGGAGCGGTGTCGGCACCCACATCCAGGTGTCGCTCCTCCAGACGGCACTGGCCTGGGTGGGCACCCCGTTGATGAGCGTCGCCGCCGGCGGAGCCGTGCCGGAGCGCCTCGGCTCCGGGTTCCGCGGCAACGTGCCCAACGGTGCGTTCCCGGCATCCGACGGCCATGTGTTCCTTTCCGTCGGCAACAACGAGGCGTTCTATCGCCTGCTCGAGGCAATCGAGGCACCCCAGCTGAAGGACGAGCCCGAGTTCGCCGACAACATGGCACGGGTGAAGAACCGCAATGTGGTCAATGCCAAGCTCGGCGCGGCGACCTCCCGGTTCACCATGGATGAGCTGCTCGCCCGCCTCGACGCGGCGAGCGTGCCGCACTCGGCGGTCAACACGCTCGACCGTGTGCTGGTGGACCCGCAGGTCGTGGCGGTCGGCCAGCTCGGCACGGTCGAGCACGCGCAGCTCGGCGATGTGACCGTGGTGAACACGCCGATCACCTTCGACGGCGAGTACCTCCAGCACCGGCTCGCCCCGCCGGCGCTCGGCGCCGACACTGCGCCGGTACTGGCCAGCGTCGGTTTCGGCGAGGACCGGATTGGCGCGCTGCGTGCCGCGGGCATCATCGAGACCGGGAACGAAGGAGCGCAACTGTGAGTGACGCATCGAACGACGGCCTGACCCCTGGCGCCGCAGGCGAGGTGCTCTACGAGGTGAAGGGCCGCGCCGCGTGGATCACGATCAACCGGCCCGAGCGCAGGAACGCGATGAGCCGCAACACCGTCCGCGCCCTGACCGAGGCCTTCGTCGAGGCCGGTGAAGACCCGGAGGTCTGGGCCATCGTGATCACCGGCGCCGGCGACAAGGCGTTCTGCGCCGGCGGCGACATGAAAGAGATGAATGACATCGCCCAGGCCGGCCGCCAGGTGCACACCCCGATGACGGGCATGTACCGGGCGCTGCTGGAGGTGATGCTCGAGACCTACAAGCCGGTCATCGCCGCGATCAACGGGCACGCGCTGGCCGGGGGCTGCGAGATCGTGCTGGCCAGCGACATCCGCATCGCCGTCGAGGGCGCAACCATCGGGCTCACCGAAGCCAAGCGCGGCATGGGCGCGAACTTCGGCTCTGTCGTGCTGCCGCTGCTGATCCCGCGCGCGATCGCGATGGACATGCTCTACACGGCGCGCATGGTGCCCGTCGAAGAGGCCAAACAGCTCGGCCTGATCAACCAGGTCGTTCCCCGCGAGGCGTTCGAGACCGAGGTGCAGGCCTACCTCGACACGATCATCGCGAACTCGCCGGTGTCGTTGCGACGCTACAAGGAGATGGCCACCAAGAGCTGGGGCCTGCCGGTCGCGTCGGCGCTGAGGCTCAACGTGGGCCCGAACCCGTACACCAGCGAAGACCGTGCAGAGGGTGTGCGCGCTTTCATCGAGAAGCGCGCCCCCGAGTGGAAGAACAGGTAGGAGACGACATGGCGCTGCTTGATGCCCAGACCTGGACGGGCAATATCGCCGCGGGCGAATGGCTGCCCGGCGACGGCGCACCGCTGACCGTGCGCGAAGCCGCGACGGGCGAGGTCCTCGGGGAGCTCGGCGCGGCGTCGGTCGAGCAGGTGGCCGCCTCGGCCGCCCGCGCGGCCGTCGCCCAGCGGGCCTGGGCGGCCGTGACGCCGTCGGCGCGCGCGGCGGTGCTGCGCCGGGCCGCCGACATCTTCGAGCGTGACGCCGAAGAGATCACGGCCTGGATAGTGCGCGAGTCGGGCGGCACGTGGACCAAGGCCGGCAGCGAGGTCCTCGCCGCCATGGGGGAGTGCCGGGAGGCCTCGGCGCTACCCACCCACCCGCACGGCGAGGTCCTGCAGAGCAACAAGCCGCGCTGGTCGATCGCTCGCCGGGTTCCCGCCGGTGTCGTGGCCGTGATCGCGCCGTTCAACTACCCGCTGACCCTCGCTATCCGCTCCGTCGCCCCCGCGCTCGCCCTCGGCAACGCGGTGCTGCTGAAGCCGGACCCGCGCACCTCCGTGTGCGGCGGCGTGGCGATCCAGCGTGTCTTCGAGGAGGCGGGGCTGCCCGCCGGCGTGCTGCAGACCCTGCCGGGCGGCGCAGAGGTCGGCGCAGCGGTCGTGGGCGCCCACGAGGTGCGCATCATCTCATTCACGGGGTCGACCGCCGCAGGCCGCTTCGTCGGCGAGGCGGCGGCCCGCCAGATGAAACGCGCACACCTCGAACTCGGTGGCAACAACGCCATCATCGTGCTGCCCGGCGCTGACATCACCAAGGCAGCTGCCGCCGGCGCCTTCGGCTCGTTCATGCACCAGGGCCAGATCTGCCAGACCACCGGGCGCCATCTGGTGCACGTCTCGCAATACGACGAGTACGTCGCCGAACTCGCCCGCATCGCGGACTCGCTGCGTGTCGGCGACCCCTTCCGCGAGGACGGCGTACAGCTCGGCCCCATCATCGATGACCGCCAGCTCGCCGGCGTGGCCGCACTCGTGGCCGACACCGTCGCCGCAGGCGCCACGGTCGCAGCGGGCGGCACCTCCGATGGGCGTTTCTTCCGTCCGACCGTGCTCAGCGGCATGACGGCCGCGATGCCCGCCTGGCACGAGGAGATATTCGGCCCCGTCGCGCCGGTACTCGCCTATGGCTCCATCGACGAGGCGGTCGAGATCGTCAATTCGAGCGAGTACGGGCTGGCCGTGGGCATCCTGGGCGATGTCGGCACCGCCCTCACCGTCGCCGACCGCGTCGAGAGTGGCAAGGTGCACATCAACGAGCAGACCGTCGGCGATGAGGCCAATGCGCCGTTCGGCGGCGTGGGCGCGTCGGGCAACGGCGCTCGCTTCGGCGGCCCCACCGCCAACATCGAGGCGTTCACCGAGACCCAATGGGTGACGGTGCGCGCCGAGATCGAGCACTACGAGATCAAAGCATGACGACCGTGGACAAGCGGGGTGCGGGCGCGACGGGCAGCCCCCGGCCGCATCGGTTTCGCGTAAAAGGGAGAATGAAGTGAAGATCGTTGTTGTGGCCAAGGTCGTGCCGGACACCTACGGTGACCGCACGCTGAACCTCGAGACCGGTCTCGCTGACCGCGTCGCCGGCGAGTCCGTGCTGGACGAGGTCGGCGAGCGGGCGCTCGAGGTCGCGCTCTCCTACGCCGACACGAACCCCGGCACCGAGGTCGTGTTGGTGTCGATGGTGCCCGCTGGTGCAGCGGCGGTGGTGCGGAAGGGCCTCGCCATCGGCGCGGCATCCGCTGTCCAGGTCGTCGACGAGGCGCTGGTCGGCGCGGACCTGGGCCTGACAGCCGAGGTGCTCGCGGCGGCCGTGAAGCGCATCGGCTTCGACCTGGTGATCGCCGGCAACCAGTCCACGGACGGGTCGGGCGGCGTGCTGCCCGGGATGCTCGCGGAACTGCTCGACGTGCCGGGAGCCACGAACCTCAACGCCGTGACGATCAGCGAAACCGAGGTCTCCGGGTCGCGTGCGTCCGACGGCGCGACCGTGCAGCTGTCCGCGGCACTTCCCGCCGTGATCTCAATCACCGAGGCGCTGCCGGATGCCCGCTTCTCGACCTTCAAGGGCATCATGGCGGCCAAGAAGAAGCCGTTCGAGACCCTGTCGCTCAGCGACCTCGGCATCGATGCGGCCGACCCCAGCTGGGCGCGCTCCATCATGATCGGCCTCGCAGAAAAACCCCCGCGCGCCGCGGGGGTCACAATCATCGACGACGGGGCCGCGGGCGAGAAGCTCGCGGAGTTCCTCGTCCAGAACCGGCTCGCATAAGGGTGACTGTTATGACTAGTGCAACTGACCCGATTCTCGTCCTGCTCGACGTCACCGCCGATGGGGCGCTCGCCTCGTCCGCGGCCGGGCTGCTCGGCGCCGCCTCCGGTGTCGGAACGCCCATCGCCCTCGTGGTGTCTACTGCCGACGGTCTCGCGGATGCCGCAGCGGCACTCGGCGCGGCATCCGTGCTCGTCGCGTCTCCCGGTGAGGGCTTCACCGTTGCCGCCGTCGACGCCCTGGCCGCGGCCGCTGAACTGCTGCGGCCCGACGCGATCCTGGTGTCGCACTCCATCGAGGGCCGGGAGGTCGCCGGCCGCTTCGCCGCGCGCACCCGCTCGGCCATCGCCGTGGACGCCGTCGGGGTGGCCCGCGACGCCGAGGGCGTCACCTCGCAGCACTCCGTCTATGGCGGGGCGTACAACGTCAACGCCGCAGTCACGTTCGGCGCACCGGTGATCACGATCCGGCAGGGCTCCATCGACGCACGGGCGGTGGCCGTCGCCTCCCCGAGAGTGGTACCGCTGGACGTACCGGCTTCCGGGCGCAAGTCCGCCGTCGCCGGCGCGATCGACGCCACCGTCGTGACGTCGACCCGGCCCGAACTCCGGGGCGCCGCCAAGGTCGTCTCCGGCGGCCGCGGGCTTGGCTCCGAGGAGCAGTTCGCGCTGGTGGAGCAACTCGCCGATGTGCTCGGCGCCGCGATCGGCGCGTCCCGCGCCGCGGTCGACGCCGGCTTCATTCCCCAGGCGCACCAGGTCGGCCAGACCGGTGTCTCGGTTTCGCCACAGCTCTACGTCGCGCTCGGCATCTCGGGCGCGATCCAACACCGTGCCGGCATGCAGACCGCCAAGACGATCGTCGCGATCAACACCGACGCCGACGCCCCGATCTTCGGCATCGCAGACTACGGGGTCGTCGGCGACGTTTTCACCGTGGTGCCGCAGCTGATCGCCGCCCTCGAGGCGCGGAAGGCCTAGCCATGGCAACGTACACGCAGGCACTCCGCCGCGGGCTGCCGCGCCGGCCCGGCGGGGAGCCATGGCCTCCCGCCGGCGACGCCCCGGCCCCGGGTGTCGACTCGTTGGCCACGGATGCCGTGGCGTTCGCCTCGGTGCCGGTGGGGACCACTCCCGAGGTGGTTCCAGTCGTCGTGGCCGATCCTCCGCCTGCATCCTCGCCCGTGGTTGCGGCTGGGGTTGCGGCTCCGGCGGCTCAACCCGTGGCCACGTCGATCCGCCGCGGCCTGCCCCGGGTGGCCGGTGGTGATCGGTGGCCCGCCGCATCCGTCGCCGGGACCAGTTCCCAGTACCCGGTCGCGACCACTGCGTCCGTCATGGCGGCGAAGGTCGCACCCGCCGAGGTTCTGGTGGCGCCGGCGGTTCCCGCTGACCCGACCGTGGCACCCGCTGCCCCGGCCGCCGCCGCGGTTGCCGGCGCCGGCGCCACGCTGCGCCGCGGCCTCCCACGCGTCGCCGGGGGAGACCCGTGGCCTCCCGTCGGTTTCGTCCCCGCCGGCAGCGCGGGGCAGGCTCCCGCGCCAGCGCCCGCCACCGAGGCGGTGGCGACTCCTGTCGTGCGTGAACCCGTCGTCGCCGCACCCGTCGTCGTGGAGGTTCCGGCCGCACGGCCCGTCGTCGTCGAGACGCTCCCGCCTGCGGCAGCCGCTACAACCGCCCCGCACACCCCTGCCCCCCATACACCTGCCCCCCACACACCTGCCCAGCCCACACCCGCCACGGGCGAGAAGGGCCTCGGCCGCTTCACGCGACGGCAGTGGATGGTCGGGGTCGCCCTGGGCAGCGGATGGCTGATCGTGCTCGCCGCGCTGCTCGTGCTCGGTGTGCGCTGGTTCCTCGACCTCGACATCATGCAGGATTTCCTCACCACATACCCCGGCGAGTACCAGTTGCCAGGGGGCGCCCCGGTCGGGTTTCCCGCGTGGCTCGGCTGGCAACACTTCTTCAACGTGTTCCTGATGGTGCTGATCATCCGCTCGGGCCTGCAGGTGCGATCCGAGAAGCGGCCGAACGCATTCTGGACGCCGAAGAACGGCAGCAGGGGCAAAATCAGCCTGACGCTGTGGTTCCACCAGTCGCTCGACATCCTGTGGCTGGTGAACGGACTGGCCTTTGTCGTGCTGTTGTTCGTCACCGGTCAGTGGATGCGCATCGTGCCGACGAGTTGGGACGTGTTCCCGAACGCGCTGTCTGCGGCCCTGCAGTACCTCTCGCTCGACTGGCCGGTCGAGAACGGCTGGGTCAACTACAACGCGCTGCAGCAGCTCGCCTACTTCACGACGGTGTTCATCGCCGCGCCGCTGGCCGCCATCACGGGCGTGCGCATGTCCGGTCTCTGGCCGAGCAGGGCCAAGGCGCTCACCAGGGCCTACCCGGTTGAGTGGGCGCGGGCCGTGCATTTCCCGGTGATGCTGTATTTCGTCCTGTTCATCTTCGTGCACGTGGTGCTCGTGATCTCGACCGGCGCCCTACGCAACCTCAACCACATGTACGGCGGCCAGGACGCGGGCAACTGGGTGGGCTTCTGGATCTTCGCCGGGTCGCTGATCGTGATCGCCGCGGGCTGGGCGGCCGCCCGGCCGCTGGTGCTGGCGCCGATCGCCGGCCTCATGGGCAAGGTCAGCGCGCGCTAGGAGCCGGCCGGCCAGCGAGTGGGCATCGCCGACGGCACGTACGATCAGGTGGTGCCTCCACGTTCTCCGCTGCCGCAACGACTGGGACTGGATGCCGCCTGGATACGCACCCCGGATTTTGACAGCGCGCAGCCGTTTCCCTGGCCGACGATGGGTGATTGGATCGGCGCGAAGCTCTCGGAGTTCATCGACGTGCCCGCCTTTCTGGCCGAGGAACGATTTGTCTACGAGGATGGAACACCGGCAGACGGGGGCGACGTATACCGACCGCACACCTTCGTCTGGTTTCATCGAGACCTTTCCAGCGAGACATTCGTGCCCGGGCAGATTCATATCGTCCACCGCGATGAGCGGATCGTCGTGATCGACAAACCGGCCTTCCTCTCGACGATCCCGCGCGGCCGGCATGTGCAACAGAGTGTGGTGGTGCGCCTGCGCGCCGATTTGGGCCTGCCCGAACTGTCGCCACTGCATCGCCTGGACCGGGTGACGTCGGGGCTGCTGATCCTCGCCACCGAGAAGCGTTGGCGGGGAGCCTACCAGACGATGTTCCAACGTGGGGAGGTGGGAAAGACCTACCATGCGCTTGCCCCGCATCGGCCGGACCTCGACCTCCCGGCCACCGTACGCAACCACCTCATCAAGCATCGCGGCCGGATGCAGGCCGAGGTGGTGCGGGGCGCTCCGGCCAACGCCGAGTCGTTGATCGAACGGGAATCCGTGCTGTCAGCCGATACGGCGATCTACCGGCTGACGCCCCGCACCGGGCGCACCCACCAGTTGCGGATGCATATGCTCGGCCTCGGCGTTCCGATTATCGGCGACCCGCTGTACCCGGTGGTTCAGGATGTCCCGGTGCACGATTTCACCACCCCGCTGCAACTCCTGGCCAGCCAGGTGCGGTTCAGCGATCCCATCGACGGGGGAATGCGCCAATTCGACAGCGTCCGCAGGCTTCCACTCCAGGGCGAAGCTCGCTAGCGCGGATCGGGGTTCCGAGGCGCCGCCCATGATGATGGAGTTCACCGGGCTACCGCGACGGAGTCGAGGAACTGCGTGAGCTTCTGGGCGATGGTTGTCGACTGGGTCCAGTGGAGGTAGTGGCCGCCGTCGAGTTCGACGAGTTCACCGTGATCCCGGTTGCTGAGTTGGGCCTCGTGGAGTTCTCGCCATCGTGGCT
>NZ_JBFRFS010000019.1:0-55506 GCF_052114945.1 Glaciibacter sp. 2TAF33 | reverse complement strand
GCGGGCCTGGCTTCCGGTGAGATCCAGCGGTTCCCCGGCGCGTTCAACCCGCTGTCGGCGAAGCTGATCCAGGCGAAGGGTTTCGACGGGGTCTACATCTCCGGCGCGGTCCTCTCCGCCGATCTCGGGCTGCCCGATATCGGGCTGACCACCCTCACCGAGGTCGCCGGGCGGGCGCAGCAGATCGCCCGGATGACGGACCTCCCCGCGATCGTGGACGCGGACACCGGGTTCGGTGAGCCGATGAACGTGGCCCGCACCATCCAGACCCTGGAGGACGCGGGACTGGCCGGCACCCACATCGAGGACCAGGTCAACCCGAAACGCTGCGGACACCTCGACGGCAAACAGGTCGTCGACGAGGACACCGCGCTCAAACGGATCCGGGCCGCCGTCGATGCCCGCCGGGACCCGAACTTCCTGATCATGGCGCGCACCGACATCCGTGCCGTCGATGGCCTGGACGCGGCGATCGACCGGGCCAAGAAACTCGTCGACGCCGGCGCCGACGCGATCTTCCCCGAGGCGATGGGCACCCTCGCCGAGTTCGAGGCGGTCGTCCGGGGCCTGGACACCCTCACCGAACACGGCACCCTCGAACCCGCCCTCGGTGACATGCAGCACCGAGCCGACCTCTACGAACTGCTCGACTACGAGTCCTACAACCACTTCGACACCAACGTCTTCAACTTCCACATCCAGCGTTAGGGGAGCGACAATGCCTGAAACCACAGTGCCTGAAACCGCAACGAAGGAGATCTACAAGGGGTTGGCCGGTGTGCCGGTCGACTACACCGCGATCTCCAAGGTCAACTCGGACACCAATTCGCTGCTGTACCGCGGCTACCCGGTGCAGGAGCTCGCGGCCCTCTGCAGCTTCGAAGAGGTCGCGTTGCTGCTCTGGAACGGCGAATTGCCGACCAAGGAGGAGCTCGACGCGTTCGAGCAGCAGGAACGCGGGCAGCGTGCACTCGCTGACAACGTGCGGCGCGCGATCGACGACCTGCCCATCACGACGCATCCGATGGACGTCTGCCGCACAGCGGTCAGCATCATCGGCGCGAACGACCCCGACGCCGAGGACAACGACCCGGCCGAGAACCTCCGCAAGGCGAAGCACCTGTTCGCGCAGCTGCCGTCGATCGTCGCCTACGACCAGCGCCGCCGCCACGAGTTGCCGCTTGTCGAGCCCCGCGACGACCTCGGCTACGCCGAGAACTTCCTCTACATGACCTTCGGCGAGGTGCCGGACGAGGAGGTCGTGGACGCGTTCCGGGTCTCCCTCATCCTGTACGCAGAGCATTCCTTCAACGCCTCCACGTTCACCGCCCGGGTGATCGTCTCCACCCTCTCCGACCTGTACTCCGGCGTCACCGGTGCGATCGGCGCGCTCAAGGGCGAACTGCACGGCGGGGCCAACGAGGCGGTCATGCGCACCTTCGGCCAGATCGGCACGCCGGACAAGGTCGAGGCGTGGCTCGACGACGCGCTGGCGCAGAAGAAGAAGATCATGGGCTTCGGCCACCGGGTCTACAAGAACGGCGACTCCCGGGTGCCGACCATGCGCGCCGCGATGGAGAAGATGCTCGAGCACTTCAACCGGCCGGACCTGCTCGAGATGTACGAACGACTCGAAGCGGGGATGGCCGAGCGCAAGAACATCAAACCGAACCTCGACTACCCGGCCGGCCCGACGTACCACGTGATGGGGTTCGACACCGAGACCTTCACGCCGATCTTCGTTGCCAGTCGTGTCGTCGGCTGGAGCGCGCACATCATGGAGCAGCTCGCCTCGAACGCGCTGATCCGTCCGCTCTCCGTGTACAACGGACACGACCAGCGCGAGGTCCCCGCCTGATCTCGACAGCTTGTCGAGACCCGGCAAGGCAGGCGGTCCGCCGCGGCGGATGACTGTGGGGTAGCGACTACGGATGCGAGGCCGCCGCGCGCGGTCGCTAGCATCGCAGGGTGCATATGTTCTGGCGGACCCTTCTCCACACCCTGATCTCCCGGTTCGGACCGAGCCTCGGGCATTACGACGTCGCGCGCACCCGGTTCATCACCCTGCCCACCGACCAGGACATCCTGCGGCACATGAACAACGGCGTCTACCTGTCGATCATGGACGTCGCCCGGTTCGACATGCTGAAGCGCAACGGCGTCTGGAAGATCTTCCAGCAGAACGGCTGGTATCCGGTCGTCGTCTCCGAGACCATCAGTTTCCGCAAGTCCCTGCAGCTCTGGCAGAGATTCACCATCGAGTCCCGCATCCTCGGCTTCGACGAGAAGGCCGTCTATGTGGAGCAGCGGTTCGTGCGACCGGATGCCGATGGCCGGCCCGAGGTGTACGCCCACGGTTACATTCGTGGTCGATTTCTCAAGCGCAGTGGCGGAGTCGTCTCGATCGATGAGCTCACCCGGGCGGTGGGGTCGCCCCCGGCGGAGCCGGTACCGGACTGGCTGCTCGCCTGGAGCGAGAATGTTGCCCTCCCCGCCACCCGGGCTGCCGCGCCGAGCCACTGGAACTGAGCCGCGGCATCCGCTCGCGCTCACACGCTGGAGCGCCGGTCAGGCGGACTTGCTCGGAACGACGAGGTCCTTGTAGAACTGCGCGTGTGCCGGGTAATAGTGCTCCCACTGCGGCAGCGGTGCGCCGGCGCGCGCCGCGATGAGCCGGTCGAGGTAGTAGTCCCATCCCGGCCCCACGGTGGAGGCTTCCGCGGCCGAATGCAGCCGTTGGCCGAACGTCAGCGTGGTCATGCCGTCCCCTTCGACCAGGTGGAACATCGCGCGCCACTCGTCGTCGCCCTCGCCGAAATCGCCTGCGAACCGGTGCGGTGGCTGGCATTCGAGGATGCTGACGTACTCCCACGCGGCGTCGTCCTCGGCCGACATCAGAAACTTCACCGCGCCGGTGGCGGGGGAGCCGGTGTAGGTGCCGATCCACTTCTGCAACTCGGCGGGACGGGTGAGACTGGCCCAGACATCTTCGATGGGCGCCGCGAACAGCCGATTCAGCATCAGGTAGAGCCCGTCCGGGCGATGGGCGAGACGACCGGTTGGCTTGGCTGACATTGCGACCTCCTGGAGAGAAACACGATCTCACTCCTGAGGCTAGGCCTTCTTGCTCCGGCTTGCCAGAGGCGGGCACGCGAGTCGGTCTCCGGGGCATACTGGCGGGGTGGACAGAATCGGACCGTGAGCATCGGGGAGTCCCTGACCGGGCACCCGGAAGTCGCCGCGTACTGCGCCCGGTGGGCGCTCGAGCCGGACGGTGTTCCATTCACCACCGCGAGCAGCGTGCTGGCACCGGTGCGTTCCGGTGGTCGGCCGGCCATGCTCAAAATAGCAACCGCGGAGGAAGAGCAGGTCGGCAACGGGCTGATGACGTGGTGGAGCGGGGCAGGGGCCGCGGCGCCCGTGCTGCGGCATGACGACACAACGGTGCTGCTGGAACGGGCAACGGGCGGCCGCAGCCTGGAGTCGATGGCCGACACCGGACGTGACGACGAAGCGACCCGTATCCTCTGCGCGACAGCGATGCGCCTGCACGCCGTGGGCGCCGAGCGGCGTACGGACCCACCGGCGGCCCTGCCTCGCCTGGACGACTGGTTCGGCGAGTTGTTCCAGCACGCCGCAGAGGCCGGCGACTCAGCCGGAGGTTTCTACGCCAGGGCCGCCGCCCTGGCCCGCACCCTGCTCGACGGGCAGGGTGCGGTGGGCGTGCTGCACGGCGATCTCCATCACGGCAACGTGCTTGATTTCGGGGGCGCGCCGGGCCCAGCGGCGGGCGAAGGGTCGGGCGGTGCGCCTGGCGGGCCTGGCAGCGGGGACCGTTGGCTCGCCATCGATCCCAAGGGCCTCATCGGCGACCGGGCTTTCGACTTCGCCAACATCCTCTGCAACCCGACCGGGGAACTGGCCACCCGGCCTGGTCGCCTCGAGCGCCAACTGGCGGTGATCACGGAAGCTGCGGGGCTCGGTCGCGAACGCATGTTGGGCTGGTGCGTCGCCTGGTGCGGGCTCTCGGCCGCCTGGTACGAACGAAGCGGGATGCAGCCCTCCCATACCCTCGAGGTGGGTGCTGAAGCTGAGCGCCTGCTGGGGCGTGCCCGCCGAGGTTAGACCACGGCGTCCGTCTCGATGCCCAGCAGCTCAGGGGTGTTCGGCCGCAGCCGGTGGAAGCCCAGTCGCTCGTAAAAGGCTGCGGCGGCGAAGTTCGCCGGCGACATGCTGAGGTGCAGTTTCGGAACGCCGCGCGCGGCGAGTTCGGCCAGCAGCGTGCGGATCAAGGCGCGACCCCAGCCCTGGGCCTGGATCTCGGGCAACAGGTCGATGTGCAGGTGGGCCGAATACTCGTCGACCTCGGGAATGAGCATCCGTTCGGGGTTGTAACCCAGCGCGATCGCGTCTCCCGGGGTGTCCCGCGGATGTTTCACGGTGAACTGGGGCAGCCATTCGTCGCGGTAACGGGCGACGAATGCCCGGGTGTCGGCGGTGGCGAGGACGTAACCGGCGACGTGGCCGGAGCTGGTGTCGCCGGTGTCGACGACGAATGCGAGGTCGGGCTCGAAGTCCACGTAGGGGCCGGCAAAGATGTCGGGAAGCAGGTCGTCGTCGAAGTAGTGGCCGGTCGCGTCACCGCCGTCGGCGCCGGTGAGCACGCAGATGCGGTAGACCGCGTCGCGGTCCGAGGGGCGGTACGGACGGATGTGGGTCACGGCTCCATTATGTTGCGCGGAAGCCCCGGCTGGAGGTTCTGCCGAGTGTTGCCGCCGAATACTTCACCGCAGGGAAGCTTTCCGGACTCCTTGCGTTGGCATAAAGACACACCGATCGGAAGGAACAGCATGACAGTTGTAGTTACCGGAGCCACCGGACACCTGGGCCGCCTCATCGTCGAGTCGTTGCTGGCACGCGGAGTCGCAGCGGAGCGGATCGTGGCCGGCGGTCGCCGGCTCGACAAGCTCGATGACCTCTCCGAGCGCGGAGTCCGCGTCGCACGCGTCGACTATTCCGACGAAGCCAGCCTCGCCGCCGCGTTCGCCGCCGCCGACACCCTGGTCCTCGTTTCCGGCAGTGAGGTCGGCAGCCGCATCGGCCAGCACCAGGCGGCGGTGGACGCAGCCCGGGCCGCCGGCATCCGGCGCATTGTGTACACGAGTGCTCCGCACGCCGACTCGACCACACTGGTCCTCGCGCCGGAGCACATCGCCACGGAGAACCTGATCCGCGAGTCGGGTCTGGCCTTCACGTTCCTCCGCAACGGGTGGTATTCCGAGAACTACCTGGGCGCCCTGTACCAGGCCGCCACGACCGGCGAGATCGTCGCGAGCGTCGGGGACGCACGGGTGGCCAGTGCCAGCCGCGCCGACTTCGCGGAGGCGGCGGCCGCAGTGGTGATCGGCGATGGACATGACGGCGCGGTCTACGAACTCACCGGCGACCACGCCTGGGACTTCGCCGAGCTGGCCGAGGCCGCGTCAGAGGTCCTTGGGACACCTGTTGTCTACCGGTCGGTGACCCCCGAGGAGCACGAGGCCGAGCTCATCGCCGCCGGCCTGCCCACGGGCACCGCGGGGTTCATCGTGGCGCTCGACGGCAACATCCGCGACGGACTGCTCGCCCACACCCCCGGCGACCTGGCCCGTCTCATCGGACGCCCGACCACGCCGCTTGCCGAGGCGCTCGGCGCCGCACGCGTCCCCGCCGTCGCGTAGCCCTCGCCGCCCGCGCTTTCCCCCTTTTTTCCTTCCGCGAACCTGCACTTGTTGGGCTTATTCCGAGGGTATAAGCCCAACAAGTGCGTTCTCGGCGAGGGGGATGCGGGGGTGCGGAAGGTCCCGGGGCGCGATTCAGTCGGCTTCGAGCACGGCCATCGCCGCGTTGTGCCCGCCGATTCCGCTGACTGCACCACCACGCCTCGCCCCGGCACCGCAGATGAGGATCCGCTCGTGCTCGGTGGCGACTCCCCAGCGTTCGGCCGGTGTGTTCCGGGGGGCATCGTCCTCCAGGAACGGCCACGACAGCGGCCCGTGGAAGATGTTTCCGCCGGGCATATTGAGGGCATGCTCGAGGTCCAGGTTTGTCTTGGTCTCGATGCAGGGCCGACCGTCGGCATCGGTCATCAGCACGTCTTCGATCGGTTCGGCCAGCACCGAGTTGAGGGAGGCGAGGACAGCGGCTTGAAGGCGGGCGCGGGTCTCATCGTTGTTCTCTTCGGTGAGGGCTCGGCTCGGCGCATGCAGCCCGAAGACGGTGAGGGTCTGCGCACCGGATGCGACCAGGGCTGGCGACAGGATGCTCGGGTCGGTCAGGGAATGGCAGTAGATCTCGCACGGCAACAGGCCGGGGATCTTGCCGTCCACCGCCTCCCGGTAGGCGTCCTCCAGCTGGCTGTAGGTCTCGTTGATGTGGAAGGTGCCGCCGAACGCCGCCTCGGGCGACACCGACTCATCACGGAGCCGGGGCAGTCGCTTCAACAACAGGTTCACCTTGACCTGCGCGCCTTCCGGCTTGGCGTGGGCGTGGGAGACGGATGCCTCACCCGACTCGGTGTGGTCTGCCCGGCCCGCAGCCAGCAGGTTCTCGAGCACCCACGGCGCCACATTCACCAGCACATGCCGGCCGCGCACGACCTGTTCGGCGTCGCCCGGTTCGCCACCTCCGCGGTAGCGAACCTCACCGCTCGGCGAAACGGCGGTCACGTCGGCTCCGGTGACCAGGGCGGCGCCCGCGCCGCGGGCGGCCTTCTCGAGTTCGCCGGAGACGGCACCCATGCCGCCGATCGGCACGTCCCAGTCCCCGGTCTCGTTGCCGATGACGTGGTACAGGAAGCAGCGGTTCGCGGCCAGGTCAGCGGCATCCGTTGACGTGAACGTGCCGATCAGGCCGTCGGTGGCGACCACGCCGCGCACCAGGTCATTGGCGAACCGGTCGATGATCGCGGTGCCAAGCGGTGCCTCGAAGAACTGACTCCAGACCCGCTCGTCGCCGACCAGGCGGCGTGCCTCGGAGCGGGTGGGCAGCGGTTCGCACATGGTCGGGAAGACGGCCTGGCCGACATGGGTGGTGTCGCGGTAGAACGCGTTCCACGCCTCGAAGTCATCGGCGGCGCCGATGCGGGTGAAGGACTCACGGGTTGCTCCGGCGTCACCGTGGTCGACCAGCAGGCCGCCCGTGATGTCTGCCGGGTCCGGCGTGTACGAGGAGTACCGGCGTCGGGCGAGCTGGATGTCGAGGCCGAGCTCGTCGGTGATTCGCTTCGGCAGCAGGCTGACCAGATAGGAGTAACGCGAGAGTCGGGCCTCGACGCCGCTGAAGGCATCCGCCGAGATGGCGGCCCCGCCGAGGTGGTCGTCGCGTTCGAGGAGGATGACGCTCTTGCCGGCGAGGGCCAGGTAGGCGGCGGCGGTGAGGCCGTTGTGCCCGCCGCCGACAATCACGACATCGTGGGTGGGTTCGATCATGGTCCGAGCCTATCCATGGACCATGGATGGGGTGGAACCGGGCGACCACCACCCGTGCGGCGGTGATCGCCGGGGTGCCTGTGCGGCCGACCTTCCGAGCCGAGGACTCACGCGGCGGAGAGTGTCCGCTTCGTCTGCCTGGCCCGGTGGTAGTTGGCGGGCCGCCAGATTCCGGCCGGATCCAGCCAGGCTGGTGCCTTGATCTGTGGTCGACCGCGGATCATCCTGATTTGCCAGCCGGACGTCTCAATGCTGTGGTGGTGGTACCAGCAGAGCAGCACGCCATTGTCGATGTCAGTCGGGCCATGGTTCTGCCAGGGGATGACGTGGTGCACCTCGCTCCACGCGGCGGGAACCGTGCATCCCGGGATGATGCAGCCGCCGTCGCGGGCGGCGATGGCCTTTCGTTGCCCGGCGGTGAAGAAACGTTCCTTGCCGCCGAGGTGGAGAACCTCGCCGTTCTCGCCGAAGATGATCTTCTGCATTCCGCCGGCACAGATCAGTTGTCGGACCGATCTGAGTGAGGCGGGCGCTTCCACCCCGTCGACCCAGCCGACACCGGTGTTGTCCGCGAGGTCGACGGCGTTGACGTGGACGGTGACGGTGGGGGCTGCCCCGCCCATGCTGGGGGAGCGGGGGTCCCGAGCGGCGCGATCCAGGACCATCCGGAGAATGTCGGCGCGCTTCTCGCCTCCGGTGCGCGTGTCGGCGGCAGCGGGGTCGAATGTGTCGGCGCCTGGAATGACCTCTCCGGCGTCGATACGGGCCTGCTCTTCCGCGCTGGGGAATGCGGGCGGGGTCATTGCGTTCGGGCTGTTCGAGGGTGCCGTACTTGAGTGTGCCGTGCTTGAGTGTGCCGTGCTTGAGTGTGCCGTGCTTGAGTGTGCGCTGAGGAAGGTGTTGAATACCCCGTCCATTACTCCTTTGAACTCGGGGGTGACGCCGCCACGGAGCGGAAAGAGTCCCTTGGTGAAGCGGCCGAATCCGATGTTGCTGCGCGCTTCGAGTTCCCCCTCGCCCGGTGCTGCGCCGTCGGGGTCGAAGCGGGCCTGCCACACCGCGGCCTGGATCCGGATCGAATCCGCCGGGTGGGTCATTCCTTCTCCCGGGAGTCCTCGGGTCTCCTCGGTCACGCTCCCGGTGGCCGTGGCGACCAGTGCGCGTTCGACGGTGTGGACGCCATCCGGAGCAACGCGGGTGGACATGGCCCGCAGGGTCGCCGTAATCGCCTCTGCCGTGTCGACGCCCACCGCGCCGGTCGAGAAAGCCTCCGCCACCGCGGGGTAGAGGGGCGGAAGTATCGCCGTGCCCGCGCGGCGCGGACCGGCGACTTCACCGAGTCGCACCCGACGGTTCGCCTCGCGGCTGGAGATCAGCGTGACCCGGGTGATGAGGTCCTGGCTGGTGCGGCAGCCCCGTTTCCAGGCCAGGGAGTCCCGGCCGAGCAGCCGGCTCGATCGTTCGGCGATGTCCGAGGCGCTTTCGACTCGCGCTGCGTCCACAAGCCGGCCGAGGCGCTCCACGGCCCCGAGCCGCGCGATGGCGTCGTCGTCGCTGAGCAACGCGGATGGCGTGTCCGCCAGGACAGAGGCGAGGAGCGCCTCGGCCTGGTCCACTGTCTCCGTCGTGCGCCGGTTCATACCACCCAGTCTGCGCTTTTCTCACACACAGTTACGAACATGTGCAGTGATCTGTGGATAACTCTCTCGAAAAGAGTTTGTGGATAACTCGTCCCGATTCGCAGGCTGGATTCATCCGCTCTTCCAGCCGACCAAGCAACTGGCGCGCCGCCGTCCAGCCGGTCATGGAGCTGGCGCGTTGAGGGGTATTCCGCTCCCTCAGTCCGCGGACGCCACCTGCGCCACAGCGCGGCTCAGAGCATCGCGCACGGCCACAACGCCCGGCCGGCCGGCGCTCGCGAGCCTCGCCGCACTGAAGATCGTGCGGTGCGGCTCCCCGGCCAGGTCGAGGAGCCGCACGGTCGGCTGCTCTCCGGACCACACCAGGTCCGGCAGGATTCCGACAGCATTCCCGGACTGGATCAACCGGATGTGGGCCACCAGATCCGCGGTCTGGAACCGTACGTCGGGCTCGAAGCCGGCCGAACGGCACAGCTGGGTCGCCCACTGCCGAGAGGCGGTGCCCTCCGGTTCCATCACCCACGGCAGGCCGGCCGTGTCGGCGAGCGACTCGAGGCCGCTGGCCAGCCCCGCGAGGGAGGCGGTGGCGCCGCCGAGGTCGACGGCGCCGCGGGCGACGGCGTCGAGGGCGGCGGATGCCGGCGGTACGGCCAGGCGCAGCGCATCCGTTGCGAGGTTCACCCGGTCGAGCCCAGGCAGGTGGGCCCGGGTGTGGCCGGGGTACTGCTCGGCGATCACAAGGTCGAAGTCACGGGCCGCCACCTCGAACAATCCAGCCTCTGGCTCGCGCTCCGTGACCTCGACCCGCAGTTCCGGGAATTCCTCGCCCAGGATGGTGAGCGCCTGCGGGATCACGGCGTGGGCGGCGGACTGGAATACGGCCACCCGAACCGTGCCGGACACCGTGGTGAGGGAGGCGGTGACCTCGGCTTCGGCGACCTCGAGCCGGTCGAGCAGGTGACTGGTGTGCTCGACGAGGATCTCCGCCTGGGCCGTGAGTTGCACCCGGCGACCGACCTTCTGCAACAGTTCGACGCCCACCTCCTTTTCGAGGAGCGCGAGTTGCTGCGACACGGCGGAGGGGCTGTACGCCAAGGCGTCCGCGACGCCGGCCAGGGTTCCGCGGATCTTCAGCTCCCGCAACAGCCGAAGCCGCCTGACGTCCAGCATCCGCTCGCCTTCCGGTTCGAATCAAATCGTCACTAATTCTAATGAATATCGTTCAGAAAGATTCGCTTTTGCTAAACGAAACCGAGCCGCACACTGAGAACAAATGTGCTGACCCGGCACCCCCAGCAAACGGAAGACTACCCTCGTGAGCATGACCAACACCTCGTCAACATCCGCCGTTCGGCGTGGCCCGAAAGACCTCAGTGCTGAGGTCATCGCGCTCGTGCAGAAATGGCTCGCGGAGAGCGCCACCATTCCCGCCGACGCTTCGGCCGAACGCCTCGCCGGTGTGCTCAAGGACCCGAACGGGCTCGACTTCACCGTCGGCTTCGTCGACGGCGTCATGCGCCCCGAGGACGTCATGGTCGCCGGCTACAACCTGCAGCGCGTCGCGAAGAAGGCCCCGGCCTTCCTCCCGCCATACATGCGCGCGGCGATCGGCGCCGGCGGGATCCTGGGCCCGGTCGTGCCCTGGGTCGTGATCCCTGCCGCCCGCAAGGTCCTGCGGCAGATGGTCGGCCACCTCGTGGTGGACGCCACCCCGGAGAAGCTCGGGCCGGCCATCGCGCACCTGCGCGAATCGGGCAACCGCCTCAACATCAACCTCCTGGGCGAGGCGGTACTGGGGGAGAAGGAAGCCCTGCGTCGCCTCGAGGGGACCCGCCGGCTGCTCGAACGCGCCGATGTCGACTACGTCTCGATCAAGGTTTCCTCCATCGCCAGCCAGCTTTCGATGTGGTCATTCGACGAAGCAGTCGAACGCGTGGTCGAACGGCTCACCCCGCTTTACCGTTTCGCGGCCAGCTCGCCGACGCCGAAGTTCATCAACCTCGACATGGAGGAATACCGCGACCTCGACCTCACCATCGCAGTGTTCGAGCGGATCCTCGAGCAGCAGGGGCTCGAGAAGCTCGAAGCCGGCATCGTGCTGCAGGCCTACCTGCCCGACGCCCTCGGCGCGCTGCAGGGACTCACCCACTGGTCACAGAACCGCCGCGCCGCCGGCGGAGCCCCGATCAAGGTGCGCGTGGTCAAGGGGGCGAACCTCGCGATGGAACACGTCGACTCGGCGATCCACGACTGGCCGCTTGCCACCTACTCGACCAAGCAGGACTCCGACACGAACTACAAGCGGGTGCTCGACTGGGCATTCACCCCCGAGAACACGGATGCCGTGAAGATCGGCGTGGCCGGCCACAACCTGTTCGACGTGGCCTACGCGCATCTTCTGTCCAAGCAGCGTGGAGTCGACGATCGGGTCGAGTTCGAAATGCTCCTCGGCATGGCGACCAGCCAGGCCGAGGCCGTAAAGAAGGACGTCGGGCGCCTCCTGCTCTACACGCCGGTGGTCAACCCGGCGGAGTTCGACGTGGCCATCAGCTACCTGATCCGCCGCCTCGAGGAGAACGCCAGCCAGGAGAACTTCATGTCGGCCGTGTTCGAGCTCACCAGCTCGCCGGCCCTGTTCGAGCGCGAGAAGCAGCGCTTCCTCGCATCCCTCGCCGCACTGGAGGCCGATGCCGGCACCGCCGCGCCCGCGCCGAACCGCACCCAGGACCGTGCCGTTGCGACCGGGACCGTGCCCGCAACCTGGTCCGCGACGGATGCCCCGGCATCCGTTCCAGAGGACGGCACCGACCCGAACCTCACCGCAGCGGTACTAGGCCTCACCCGCGGGTCGGTCCCTTCGACAAGCTCAGGACAACGCTCGACAGGCTCGACCACCGGAGACGCCCACTCGGGCTTCCATAACGAACCGGACACCGACCCGGCCCTGCCAGCCAACCGGGCCTGGGGACGCCGCATTCTCGCCCGCGTCGAGGGCTCCCGGCTCGGCATCGACACGGTCGCCGCAGCCCGGATCGACGACCCGGCCGTGCTCGACCAGGTCATCGGTACCGTCGTGGGCACCGGAACCGAGTGGGGCCAGAAGACCGGTGCCGAACGCGCCGCCGTACTGCACCGCGCCGGCCTGGCGCTCGCGGCCAACCGCGACCGCCTGATTGAGGTCATGGCCGCTGAAACCGGAAAGACCATCGCCGAAGCCGACCCCGAGGTCAGCGAGGCGATCGACTTCGCCCACTACTACGCCGAACGCGCCAAGGACCTCGACGCGGTGCAAGGTGCCATCTTCGTGCCGCCGAAGCTCGTGGTGGTGACGCCGCCGTGGAACTTCCCCGTCGCGATCCCGGCCGGCGGCGTGCTCGCCGCGCTCGCCGCGGGTGCCGGCGTGATCATCAAGCCGGCCAAGCTGGCCCAGCGCACCGGCGCCGTGATGGTCGAGGCGCTCTGGGAGGCCGGAGTGCCGCGTGAGCTGCTCGCCATGGTCGACTTCGCCGACCGAGACCTCGGCACCCGGCTGGTGTCACATCCGTCGGTCGACCGGGTCATCCTGACCGGTGCCTACGAGACGGCGCAGCTGTTCCGCTCGTTCCGGCAGGACCTGCCGCTCCTGGCCGAGACCAGCGGCAAGAACGCCATCATCGTCACACCGAGCGCCGACCTGGACTTGGCCGCCGCCGACGTGATCAAGAGCGCGTTCGGCCACGCCGGGCAGAAATGCTCGGCCGCGAGCCTGGTGATCCTGGTCGGATCGGTCGCGAAGTCCGAGCGGTTCATCAACCAGTTGACGGATGCCGCCACCTCCCTTCACGTCGGCTACCCGTCAGACCCGCAGAGCCAGATGGGGCCGATCATCGAACCGGCCGACGGCAAACTCCTGCACGCCCTGACCACCCTGGGCGCCGAAGAGGAGTGGCTCGTCGAGCCGAAGCAGCTCGACGACTCCGGCAAGCTGTGGTCACCCGGCATCCGCACCGGTGTCGCCCCCGGCTCCTACTTCCACCTCACCGAATTCTTCGGGCCGGTGCTCGGTGTGATGCACGCCAGGAACCTGGAGGAGGCCATCCGCTTCCAGAACGCCGTCGACTACGGCCTGACCGCCGGGTTGCACTCTCTCGATGCCGACGAACTGGCCGAGTGGATCGACACCGTCGAAGCCGGCAACCTGTACGTGAACCGCGGAATCACCGGGGCGATCGTGCAGCGCCAGCCGTTCGGCGGCTGGAAGCGCTCCTCCGTCGGCGCCGGCACCAAGGCCGGCGGCCCGAATTACCTGTTCGGGCTCGGCAGCTGGGTCACCGACCCCGGCCGAAACAGCTCCACCCTGCACCTCCGGGGGCTCGAGCAGCGGGTCACCGACCTGATCGAAGCCTCGCAGGGGTCGCTCGAGTACGCCGAATTCGACGTGCTGCGGCGTTCAGCGCTCAGCGACGCACTGGCCTGGCGCGAGGAATTCAACGCGGTCGCCGACGTCTCCATGGTCGGCCTCGAGCGCAACGTGTTCCGCTACCTGCCGCTTCCGGTCACGATCCGGCTGGCCGAGGACGGCACGCTGTCCGACCTGCTCCGGGTGATCGCCGCCGGGCTGCTGTCCAAGTCGCGGTTCGTCGTCTCCAGCGCGGTGCCGGTGCCGACCGCCGTGCTCAACGTGCTGGGAGGCCGTGAGGTCCCGGTCACGGTCGAGAGCGACGCCGAGTGGCTGAAGCGTGCGGCAACCGGCGACATCGCCACCAGCCGGGTACGGCTCATCGGTGGCGACCGGCTCGCCGGGGCAGCGGCCGCGGCATCCGCGCTGGCGACCGCGCTCGGTGGAAGCCCGGACATCGCCGTGTACTCGCACCCGGTCACCCAAGCCGGCACGGTCGAGCTGCTTCCGTTCCTGCACGAGCAGGCCATCTCGATCACCGCCCACCGCTTCGGCAACCCCAGCGCGCTCTCCGAGGGGGTCATCTAGCGCGGTTCCCGGCGAGTCGGGCCGGTCGCCTGATCAGGGTCGTTTGCGCGGACGAACATCGAACCGGTTCCGTTCGATCACGGTGCCGAGGGGCCAGCGCAACGCGAATGCACGCGCGGCCTGGGCCATGTCCTTCGCACAGTCCGCGCAGATGCCCTCGGGGGCCAGGCTGTCACGGAACAGGCGCTCGAACTCCCTGGGCGCCACGGGGAGATTCGCGACCACCGCGGTCGTGGTGAGTTCCCCCGAGGCGAGACCGACGAACCCCATGGAACAGATGCACTCCCAGGATTGCTCGCGGACTGCCTGCTCGCACGGGCCGGCGTCGAAGACCAGTTCGCCTTCGATCGTGTCCGAGAAATCACCGACGCGATCACCCTGGGTCTGACGTGTTGCAACGAGCACTTTCATGCTGTCCTCCAGAAAGAGAGATTGAATGTTCTGGCACGTGCGGACAGCGTAAATCGAGCCTCTGACATCACCGCGGGACACCGTTCGGCCAACGCCCAGCCGGTACCGGGGGATAATTGGCTCAGGACATCTCCAGCGTCCTGCACAATTCGACAGGAGATCCGGTGAACGGAAACGCCACGACGAGGCACCAGAACGTTGCTCTGCTGTCAGTCGCGAGCACGATCGCGCCGCGAATTACCACCTCAGAGGAGATCGACCTGCGCCTGGCGCCGGTGCTCAAACGACTCCGCCTGCCCCACGGGCTGCTGCAGCGGGTCGCCGGTGTGCACGAGCGCCGTAACTGGGACGACGGCCAGAAATTTGACGACGCCGCCGTTTCGGCGGGAAAGCGCGCCCTGCAACAGGCCGGCGTCGACCCCCGCCAGGTCGGGCTCCTGATCAACACCTCCGTCACCCGCAAGCACCTCGAACCGTCGGTGGCGGTGCGGATCCACCACGGCCTCGGGCTGCCGTCGTCGGCCACTAATTTCGACATCGCGAACGCCTGCCTGGGCTTCGTGAACGGCATGACCCTGGCTGCCCAGCTGATCGACTCCGGCCAGATCGAGTACGCGGTGGTCATCGACGGCGAAGACGCCGATGACATCCAGGTCAACACGATCGACCGCCTGAGTAACGGCGAGATCGGCCGCAAGGACTTCATGAGTGAGTTCGCCAGCCTGACGCTGGGCTCCGGGGCGGCCGCGGCAGTGCTCGGGCGAGCGGATGCGCATCCGTCCGCCCACCGGATGCTCGGCGGGGTCACCCGCGCGGCCACCGAGTTCAACGCCCTCTGCGTTGGCAGCGTCGACGGCATGTTCACGGACGCCAAGGCGCTGCTCAAGGGTGGCATGGAACTCGTCGTCTCGGCCTGGACCGAGGCCAGGCGTGACTGGAACTGGTCCAGCATGGACCGCTACATCCTGCACCAGGTCTCCGATGTGCACACCAACGCCATTCTCAAGGCGACCGGCTTGAACCGCGCCCGGGTGCCGCTCACCTACCCGAAATTCGGCAACGTCGGCCCCGCCTCCATTCCGATCACCCTCGCGCAGGAAGCACCGGACCTCCGCCCCGGCGACCGGGTGCTGCTGATGGGCGTCGGCTCCGGCCTGAACACCGCCATGATGGAAATCGCCTGGTGACAGGCCGCCTTCCGCAGGTCGGAGCGACACCCGCGCCCGCCCGGCTCCCCCCGTCCGGGCTTCCCGGACTCGACCCCGCGTTCTCCCGGCTGGTCGACGTGCCGGAAAGCGGGACCGGCGTGCATCGCTGGCATGTGCTCGACAACGGCCCCGAGCTCGACCGGCTCGGCGTGCGCCCGGTCGGTACCGTGCTCTGCGTGCACGGCAACCCGACCTGGTCGTATCTCTGGCGGCGGCTGCTGACCACAGCGACGGATGCCGCACTCGCGGCAGCGACGGGTGCCCCGGCCGCTTCCGCCGGCGCCTGGCGCGTTGTCGCCGTCGACCAGCTCGAGATGGGGTACTCCGAGCGCACCGGCCGGGCCCGCACCCTGGCCCGGCGGGTGCGGGACCTCGGCGACCTCACCGACGCCCTCGGACTCGACGGCCCAGTCGTCACCTTCGGTCACGACTGGGGCGGAGTCGTGTCGATGGGATGGGCCGTCGACCACCCGGAGCGCCTGGCCGGCCTCATGCTGCTCAATACCGCCGTGCACCAGCCGGAAGACCGCCCGATCCCGGCGCCATTGCGGGTCGCACTCACGCCGGCTGTGCTCGGGGCTGCAACTGTCCTGACGCCCGGGTTCCTGGAGACGACGCTGGCGCTGGGGCATCCGTCGTTGCCGGCCGGGATCAAGAACGCCTACCGCGCGCCGTACCGCACGGCGGCCCGTCGCGGGGGAATCGGCGCGTTCGTCGCCGACATCCCGGTCGACGCCGCCCACCAGAGTGCGGCCGAACTCGACCGGATCGCCGCGGGCGTGGCGGCCCTCACGGTGCCGGCGCTGATGCTGTGGGGCCCCCGCGACCCGATCTTCAGCGACCGCTATCTCGACGACCTCGCCGCGCGGCTGCCGCAGGCCGACATCCACCGCTTCGAAGGCGCCGGACACCTCATCGCGGAGGAGGTCGATTACGCGTCGGCCGCCCTGTCCTGGCTGGGGGACCGCCTCCCGGCGGTCGAGCCTGCCCCGGTGGTCGAGCCTGCCCCGGTAGTCGCGCCTGCCCCGGTGGTCGATCCTGCCCCGGTGGTCGAGCCTGCCGAGACCTCCACGACGGGCGACATACCCCGGCTCACCCTCTGGCACTACCTCGACGAGTTGCGCGATCACTCGGAGACCGCGCTGATCGAGATGGTCCCCTCCGGCGGCGGCGTCCCGCGCGTGGTCAGCTGGCAGTTGCTTTCGCGGCGGGTGCGGGAGATCGCGGCCGGACTCGACGCGATCGGCGTGAAAGCGGGCGACCGGGTCTCCCTTCTCGTGCCCCCCGGCGCCGACCTCACCGCCGCGCTCTACGCCTGCATCCGCATCGGCGCAGTCGTGGTGGTGGCGGACGCGGGGCTCGGGCTCCGTGGCCTGACCCGCGCCGTCCGTGGCGCCCGGCCGAAATTCGTCATCGGCGCCGCACCCGGCCTGGCCGCCGCCCGCGCGCTCGGCTGGCCGGGCGAGAAGATCTCGACCACCCGCTTCCCGGCGCCGGTCGCCCGTGCCCTCGACGTGTCCTACACGCTGGCCGAACTCGCGAGCCTCGGCCGCGGCGGGGGGGTCGACGAAAACCCAGCCCATGAGATCCTCCCCGACGAACCTTTGCCCGGCGATACAGCCGCGGTCTTGTTCACCTCGGGATCGACTGGACCGGCCAAGGGCGTTGTATACACGCATGCGCAGTTGTCCGCGGTGCGCGACGCCCTCGCCGCGCAGTACGGCGTTGGCGTCGGCACCGGACTGGTTGCCGGATTCGCCCCCTTCGCGCTGCTCGGCCCCGCACTCGGCGCCCGCTCGGTGACCCCGGAAATGGATGTGACCAGTCCCAAGACGCTGACCGCGGCGTCCGTCGCCGCCGCCATCTCGGCCGCTGCGCGGCCCGCGGACGCCGACCCGGGGCCCACCGGGGAGCCCGGTGCGGGCGCCGACGTTGACACCCCCTCGACCGTCGTCTTCCTCTCCCCCGCAGCCCTCGCCAACGTCGTCGCAACCGCCGGCGCCCTCACCGCCGACGAGCAACGCGCCCTGGACACGGTGCGCACCTTCCTCTCGGCCGGCGCCCCCGTCTCCGAACGCCTGCTCACCGAAGCGGCGCGGTTGATGCCGAACGCGACAGCGCACACGCCCTACGGGATGACCGAGGGATTGCTGATGACCGATATCTCGCTCGACGGCATCCGGGCTGCCCAGGGGGAACCCGGGCCCGCCGGCGCCGCCGGGGTGTGCGTTGGGGTGCCCGCCACCACCACTCGGGTGCGGATCAGCGCGCTCGACGCCACCGGGGCCGCGGTGGGCGAACCGAGCGCGACCCCCGGTGTCACCGGCGAGATCGTTGTCTCGGCCCCGCACGTGAAGAGCCACTACGACCGGCTCTGGCTCACCAACCGGGCCGCCACCATCGGTGTTCCGGCCGGGGAACACTGGCACCGCACCGGTGACGTCGGGCACCTTGATACCGCCGGACGGCTCTGGGTCGAAGGCCGGCTTCCGCACGTGATCGCCACCGCGGGCGGCGTGATCACACCGGTCGGCCCCGAACAGCGCATCGAGTCCGTCGCCGGCATCGGCCGTGCCGCCGTCGTGGGCGTGGGTCCGGCCGGCGTCCAGCAGCCGGTCGCCGTCGTCGAGACCGACCCATCCGCGCGGCGCGTCCGGCTGGCGTCAGCTGCGCTGGCTGCCGCGGTGCGTGCCGCAGCGCCGGTGCCGCTCGCCGCCGTCCTGGTCGTGCCGAAGCTGCCCACCGACATCCGTCACAACTCCAAGATCGACCGCACCCGGCTCGCGGCGTGGGCCGGAGGAATCCTCTCCGGCGAACGGATGCGACGGCCGTGAAGGTGCTCGTCACCGGCGCCAGCGGGCTCCTCGGCCGCGCTGTCGCCTCAGCGGTGCTCGAAGCCGGCAACCAGGTGCGCACCTTCCAGCGCCGGCCCTCCGGGATCGCCGGGGTCGAGGATGTCCTCGGCTCGGTGACAGACCCGGCTGCTGTTGCGTCTGCCGCCGACGAAATGGATGCGATCGTCCACCTGGCCGCCAGAGTCTCCCTGGCGGGCGACCCGGCCGACTTCGTCGCCGTCAACGTCGGCGGCACCCGCACCGTCGTCCAGTCCGCGGTGGATGCCGGCGTCAGCCGTCTGGTTTACGTCTCATCGCCGTCGGTCGCGCACGCGGGTGCCTCGATCGTCGGCGTCGGCGCAGCTCCCGCCGATCCACGTCGTGCACGGGGTGACTACGCCCGCACCAAGGCGCAGGCCGAGCTCCTCGCCCTGGCGGCCGACTCGTCGGGCTTGCGTGTCGTGGCCGTCCGCCCCCACCTGGTCTGGGGTCCCGGTGACACCCAGCTGGTGGCGCGCATCGTCGACCGGGCCCGCGCGGGCCGGCTGCCGCTGCTCGGGCACGGCGCCGCGCTGATCGACACCACCTACATCGACAACGCGGCATCCGCGATCGCTGCTGCCGTCGGCCGCGTCGACGCGGTGCACGGCCGTGCCTACGTGGTCAGCAATGGCGAGCCGCGCCCGGTTGCGGAACTGCTGGCGGGAATCTGCGCGGCGGCCGGGGTGCCGGCACCGGCATGGAGCGTTCCCGCCGGCCTGGCGCGCGCCGCCGGGTCGGCCATCGAAGCGATGTGGCGCCTCCGCCCGGGGGCTGACGAGCCGCCGATGACCCGTTTCCTCGCCGAGCAGCTCTCCACCGCGCACTGGTTCGACCAGCGGCAGACCCGCGCCGACCTGCAGTGGGCGCCATCCGTTTCACTCGACGAGGGCTTCGCCCGGCTGGCCGCCGCCTACCGCTGAGTGGGGTCAGCGGTAGAGCGCATCCCGGGCGAGGCCGAGCGCCTCGTCCGCCGACACACCCAGTTGACGGATGCGGTCTGCGTACGTGATCGCGGCTGATTGCGCTTGCTGGTGGGTGATGTCGCCGGACGCGGCGATGAATGAGCCGAGCCTGCCGCGAGTCTCGATCACCCCGTCGCCTTCCAGTTCCCGGTAGGCGCGAGCCACGGTGTTCACGGCGAGCCCGAGTTGGCCGGCGAGTGCGCGCACGGTCGGCAGCCTGGCTCCCGCCGCCAGCGACCCGGCGCGCACGGCGTCGATCACCTGCACCCGCAATTGCTCGAACGGCGGAATCGTCGACGACGATTCGATGGTGAGCCCGAACCCGGCCATGTGACCTCACTCACCACGAAAATAGTGCACGACTGCACCCATTGTGCATTGCCCACCGGCGGCGTACGGTCGTGTGCCATGTAGGCAATGCTGATTAGGAGGGTCTCTCATGAGCGACATCACTCCACTTCGGAACGCACTCCGGAACGGTAGCGGACTCAAACGGCTCGGCGGTACCTGGGGGGAGGTGTTGGCAGAGTTCCTGGGCACGTTCGTGTTGATCGCCTTCGGTGACGGCGTGGTGGCGATGGCGGTCGCCGCACTCCCGGGATCAGGTCGCACGGCGACGGACACGACGATCTTCAATGCGGCCGGCGACTGGCTGTTGATCACCTGGGGCTGGGCACTCGCCGTCGCGCTCGCCGTGTACGTGGCGGGCGGCGTCAGTGGCGCCCACCTCAACCCCGCAGTCACCCTCGCATTCGCGTTCCGGCGCAAGTTCGCCTGGAACAAGGTGCTGCCGTACATCGTCGCCCAGGTGGTGGGCGCATTCGTCGCCGCGGCGCTGGTCTACCTCGTGTACCACGACGCGATCGACGCCTTCAACAAGGCGTCGAAGACCGGCAGGGACCAGGCCGGCGGATTGGCCACGTTCTCCATCTTTGCCACCTTCCCTGCGCCGTACTTCAACGGCAACATGGTCGGTCCCCTGATCGACCAGATCGTGGGCACGGCCTTCCTGCTGATGTTCATTGTGGCGATCATCGACCTCCGCAACACCGCGGTGAAGGCGAACCTCGGGCCGCTCATCGTCGGCTTCGCCGTCGCGGCGATCGGCATGTCCTATGGGGCGAACGCCGGTTACGCGATCAACCCCGCCCGTGACTTCGGGCCCCGACTGTTCGCGTGGATGGCCGGCTGGGGTGACGTGGCCCTCCCCGGCACCGTGGATGGGTCCTTCAGCTGGTACTTCTGGGTGCCGATCGTCGGGCCCCTGATCGGTGGCGTGATCGGAGTGCTGCTCTACGACTTCTTCATCGGCGACGTCCTGCACTCGCGCGGCCCGAAGCCGGAACCCGTCGGACGCACCCGGGAGGATCCGGGCCTCGGGAGCACCGCCGCTGAGGAATGACATCCGGGTCGGCGGCGGCCCGGGCCCCACACGGAGCGCTAATCTCAACACATGAGTTGGTCGCCGGACCTCGAACGGCAGCTGGTGGCCATGGTGCCCACACTGGTCGGCGTGCTCCTGCTGTCCGTGGTCACCGCAATGGTCCTCCGCGGATACCGCACCAGGCATCCGTTCGCCCCGGCGGCAGCGGTGTTGCGGGGCGCGCTCCAGCTCGCGGCGATCAGCCTGGTGCTCAGCGGCATCATCACCAGCCCGGTGTGGGTGGGACTCGGGCTCGGGGTCATGCTGGTCGCCGCCATCGGCGTGGTCGGCCGCCGGATCGGACCCAGCCCGCGGCACTTCGGCTGGGCCGCCGCCGCGATGACACTCGGAACCATTGTGACGCTGGCCATCGTCTTCGTCTCAGGGGCGATCGAATTCTCGCCGCGGTATGTCCTCGCGATCGGCGGGATCATCGTCGGGAACGCGATGTCGATCGCGACCATCGCGGGCCGTCGGTTCGGGGAGGCGGTCACCGACCACTGGGACGAGGTCGAAGGCTGGCTGGCCCTGGGCGCGACTCCCCGCCAGTCCACCCGCGACCTCGCGAGGCGCTCCGTCGCTTTCGCCATGATCCCGTCCACCGACCAGACCCGCACCACCGGTCTGGTCACCCTGCCGGGCGCCTTCGTCGGGGCGATCTTCGGCGGCGCCTCGCCGCTGGAAGCCGGACGGTTCCAGATCGTGGTGCTGGCGGGCATCCTCTGCGCCGGCTCCGTCGTCGCCGTGACCCTGATCCACCTGCTGGCGCCCGTCGAGCGGAAGCCGAGTGCGATCGCCTGACCGCCGCGCCGGCGACGCCGGCAGGAAGCTTAGACTTGTGGCACCTGACCGTCGACAACCGCGGGAGCTCCTCCTGATCCAAGTCATCAGTTACAACCTGCGCAAGAACCATGCGAGCGGCGAACTCGTCGAGCTTGCTGAGAACTTCGATATCGATGTGTTGTGCCTGCAGGAATGCGACACCGAGGACCTTCCGGCGAACGTGGCGAACCTGCACCTGGCCGATTCCACCAAGCGCAATCGGCTCGGCCTGGCGGTCTACTACCGCAAAGACCGCTTCACCGCGGTTGCGACGAAGACGTTCAGCCTGAAGAAGTCCCTGCACGACCGTGTACTCTCCCCGGCGCACGAGCGGCTCATCGGGACCCGGCTGATCGATCGTGAAACCGACCGCGAGGCGGTGATCGCGAGTTTCCACGCTGCTCCCCTCACGGCGCTGAACTCCCTGCGCCGCAACCAGATCAACGCCGCCCACGCTGAACTGCGGAGCCTCGGCGACGGCATCCCGATCCTGATGGTCGGTGACTACAACTATCCGTTCTTCACCCAGAAGCTCGGCACCCATGTGCGTGAGTCCGGGTATGACCTCACGCTCAGCGACCAGCGCACCTACACCCGGTACAAGTTCTTCCGCGGGCACTTCGACTTCGCGACCTCAGCCGGGCTGGACATCACCCGCGTCGAAACCCTGCCCAGCGGCGACTCCGACCACATGCCGATCCTCGTGACCGCGGAGTACAGCGAGTTGGCGCCGTCGGCCTGAGCGCCAGCCGTTATTCGGCCGCCCGGTGGATGAGGCGGGACAGCACGATCGCGCTTCGGGTGTGATCGACGTTGGGCGCAAGCCGCACCTTCTCCAGCGCCGCCTCGAGCCCCGAAATGTCCCGGGCCCGGATGTGGACCATCGCGTCGGCGCTGCCGGTGACAGTGCCGGCGTCGATCACCTCTGGCACCCCCGACAGGATGCGCAGCAACTCCTCTGGCGCGACAGTGCCCCGGCAGAACAACTCCACGTAGGCTTCCGTGCTCATGCCGTCGACGGCCGGATCGACCTGGATGGTGAACCCACGGATGACCCCGTCGGCCACCAGGCGGTCCACCCGGCGTTTCACAGCGGATGCCGAGAGGCCGACCACCGAGCCGATATCGCCGTAGCCCGCGCGGGCGTTCTGGCGAAGCAGATCGAGGATGGCGCGGTCGAGGTTGTCCATTCCGCGAGTCTAGGCGAAATCGTTGCGCTGTCTCCATGTATTGCGCAGCATTCCATCGCCCGATGGTGGAAATCACCAGATAGCTGCGTCATGAAAGTCGTGCCGACAGCGACGGGCTTCGGTGGCGCGTGCACCGCGGGGTGCGGACCGCGTCCCGGCCGCGCCGGGGGTGCGTCGCTGATTTCGTGCGCGGACGCCCGATTTCGCGCCTTTTCGTTGCGCAAATCAGTGAGAAACATCCAATCATTGTGTGTGAGACTGGGGGAGGCGTCCCGCGCGCGATTGCGCTCGGGCTCTCGTGAGTGACCTGGTCCGCCGCCCGTTGATTGCCCAGCCTGCGGCTGAGGCGCTGATGAAGGAGACCACATGCCGACCGACGTCGAAGAAGCAGTCGCGGTGACGCCTGCCCGTACACCCGTGAAACGGACCGTGCTGATGTGCAAGCCGGAGTATTTCACTGTGGTGTACCGGATCAACCCGTGGATGGACCCGGCACTGCCCACCGACACGTCGCTCGCGGTCACGCAGTGGCAGGCGCTCTACGACGTCTACATCGGCCTGGGTTACGACGTGCAGCTGATCGACCCCATCGACGGCCTTCCCGACATGGTCTACGCGGCCAACGGCGGCTTCGTGATCGACAACATCGCGTATGGCGCGAGCTTCACCTACCCCCAGCGCCAGCCAGAGGGCCCGGCGTACATGGACTGGTTCCGCGAGAACGGGTTCGATGTCCGGGTGCCGGCCGAGATCAACGAGGGGGAGGGTGACTTCCTGCTCGTCGGTGACACCATCCTGGCCGGAACCGGCTTCCGGAGCGATTCGAACAGCCATGACGAGCTGGGGACCATCTTCGGTCGGGAAGTGGTGACGCTGGGCCTGGTCAACCCGAGTTTCTACCACCTCGACACCGCCATCGCCAAGCTTGACGAGACCAACATCGCCTACCTGCCGAGCGCTTTCGACGAGCCGAGCCTCGCCATCCTGCGCGAGCGCTACCCCGACGCCATCATCGCCACCGAGGAGGACGCCGCGATCCTCGGCCTCAATTCGTATTCTGACGGATACAACGTCGTCATCGCCTCCCGCGCCAAGGACTTCGAGCGGCAGTTGCGCGAGCGCGGCTACAACCCCATCGGCGTCGACCTCTCCGAGCTGCTGCTCGGCGGTGGCGGCGTCAAGTGCTGCACCCTGGAGCTGCGCCGATGACGACTGAAGCACTGCCCACCGAATCGGTCGAGCACGCGCTGGCCGGCTCATCCGCCGCCCAGGCCGACGCCATCGCGCTCGAGAACGAGCATGCGGCCCACAACTACAACCCGCTGCCCGTTGTCGTCGCCTCCGGCGACGGCGCCTGGGTGACGGATGTGGACGGCCGGCGCTATCTCGACTGCCTGGCCGCGTACTCGGCTGTCAACTTCGGCCACTCCAACCCGGTGTTGGTGGAGGCCGCGCGCGCGCAGGTGGGACGGATCACCCTCACCAGCCGGGCGTTCCACAACGACAAGCTCGGACCGTTCGTCACCGCGCTGGCCGAACTGGCCGGCAAGGACATGGTGCTGCCCATGAACACCGGCGCCGAAGCGGTCGAGTCCGGCATCAAGGTCGCGAGGGCCTGGGGTTACCGGGTCAAGGGCGTCGCCGCCGGCCAGGCCAACATCATCGTCGCCGCCGGCAACTTCCACGGCCGGACCACCACGCTGATCAGCTTCAGCGACGACGCGGATGCCCGCGCCGACTTCGGTCCGTACACGCCGGGTTTCCGCATCGTTCCGTTCGGTGACGCGGCAGCCCTCGAGTCCGCCATCGACGAGAACACCGTCGCCGTCCTGATCGAACCGATCCAGGGTGAGGCCGGCATCATCGTTCCGCCGGCCGGCTACCTCCCGGCGGTCCGGGAGATCACCACCCGGCTCGGCGTGCTGTTCATCGCCGACGAGATCCAATCCGGGCTGGGCCGCACCGGCGCCACGTTCGCCTGCGACCTCGTCGGCGTCGTTCCCGATCTCTATCTCCTCGGCAAGGCGCTGGGCGGCGGCATCGTTCCGGTCTCCGCGGTCGTCGGCAACCGCGATGTGCTCGGCGTCCTGCAGCCCGGCCAGCACGGCTCGACGTTCGGCGGAAATCCGCTGGCCGCCGCGGTCGGACGCGCTGTCGTGGCGATGCTCGCCACCGGGGAATACCAGGAGCGAGCGCGCACACTGGGCGCTCATCTCCACGACCAGCTGACCGCCCTGGTCGGGCGCGGCGTGGTAGCCGTGCGCGGCGCGGGACTCTGGGCCGGAATCGACATCGATCCGGAACTGGCGTCGGGCCGCGAGGTGTGCGAGGCGCTCTTGGAACGCGGGGTGCTGGCCAAAGACACGCACGGCTCCACGATCCGACTCGCCCCGCCCCTCGTCGTGTCTGACGAGGATTTGGAGTGGGCAGTGGAACAGCTTGCCGCTGTGCTGGACGAGCTCGCTGCGAAGTAACCCGATCGCAGCCCGCGCAACGAAGCGCGGTAGTTGCGCCAATATGCGGCAGGCGCGCCTACCGCACACTGGCGGAACTGCCGCACAGCGCGATGCGACGCGTGCCGCGAGGCGCGAGGCGGCGGAGATCCGTGAATCTGACCGTTGAATTGTGCGCGAATCAGGCGCACAGTAGAGGTACGCAGACACAGGATGAACTGAGGGGAGGCCCTCATGCGCGGGTCGCCGGGTCAAACAGACATACTTCCGATTCTCTCGCAGGGCAAACACCGTTCCCCGCGCAAGGGCGCGTGCTTCATGGAATTCGCCTCGTATCTCGCCGGCGAAGCCTGGAGTGATCACCCCGCCTGCACGCATGCGGGCCTCGCTCACCTGGCGCGGATGGTCAATGACTGCACGAGCGACGAAGCACGGGGCAGGCTCGCTCCCCTGATCCCGTCGGTGATCGGCCTCACCAGCGACGACCCCCGTCTCGACGTGATCCTCGCGCTCCGGGCGACCGCGGCGGCACTGCCGATCGCCGCAGAAGACCGGCAACGGTCCCTCGCGGTCGGTGCCTTGGTGTGCCTCAACGCACTCGAGCGGATGGGCGGCTCTGCCGGCATCGACGTCGACGCGCAGATGAGGGCCGCCTTCGACGCGGCACCGGCTGCCGCTCGCTGGGCGCGCACCTTCATCTCGGCGCACCTGCGCCGGGAGCCGGCGGTCATCCCGCCGCGCCACAGCCACTCCATCATCGCGGCAGCGGTGGACGGAATCGCCTCGGCGTGCGTGAACGACCAGGACAACCGGTTGTACCTGCTGCTCTCGGCCGCGATCGACGACTGCATCGCCTTCACTGCTCACGGCATGGACGTCTCCGCACCGGCTCGGGCGACTGCGCCCCCTGACGAGGGTGCGGTGACCGTCGTGCACCATTTCCGCCGGTCGGTTCGAAGCCGCGCCTAGTCGCCACCCTCGTCGCACCCGCATCACAGCCTGGGACGTTCGCGCCCTAGGCTGTGATTCATGTTCACCGATCTCCCGGAGGCAGACCTCCGCGCCTATCGCAGCCTGCAGGCCGACCCGGACGACTTCGACAGCTTTTGGGCCGGCACCCTCGCCGCATCGAAGCGGCACGACCCGGCCGTGACGGCAACACTCGTCGACACGCCCGTGACCACGCTCGACGTCTACGACGTCACGTTCGCGGGATTCGACGGCCAGCCCGTCAAGGCCTGGCTCCGCACCCCGGCGGGCGCGTCCGGGCCGCTTCCGACGATCGTGCAGTACCACGGCTACGGAGGCGGTCGGGGCCAGGCCTTCGGGAACCTGCTCTGGGCATCCGCGGGATACGCGCACCTCGAGATGGACACCCGCGGCCAGGGCTGGGGCGGAAACACCGCCGACACGCCCGACGACGCCGGCAGCGGCCCGCAGGCGCCCGGCTTCATGACCAGGGGGATTGGCGCGCGGGAGACCTACTACTACCGCCGGGTGTTCACGGATGCCGTGCGTGCGGTCGAAGCCGCGCGGAGCCTCGCGATCGTCGACTCTGCCCGCATCGGCATCGTCGGTACCAGCCAGGGCGGGGGGATCGCGCTGGCCGTCGCCGGCCTGGTGGACGACCTGGCAGCCGTGGTGGCCCGGGTGCCGTTCCTCTGCGACTTTCCCCGGGCATCCGTCATCACCGACAACATGCCGTATCGCGAGATCGGCATCTACCTGGCGACCAACCGGCACTCGGTTGCCCGGGTGCACGAAACCCTGTCGTACTTCGACGGTGTCAACTTCGCCAAGCGAGCCACGGCGCCCCTGACGATCACGGCCGCGCTGATGGACCCGACGTGTCCGCCATCGACGGTGTTCGCGGCGTACAACAACTACGCCGGGGAGAAGGCGATCACGGTCTGGCCGTACAACGGCCACGAAGGGGGCGCCTGGGAAGACGACGCCCTGTCGCTGCGCGCGTTCGCAGAGCACCTGGCCTGAGTCCGGCACCGGCGCGCCGACCTGTGCGGTCTGACCGAAGTGGCGGACCAGTCGCGGTTCAGCTGGTGATGACGACGTTCAGCGGTTCGTCTCCCCTCAGCATCCGTTCGATCTGCTCGCGCAGGAGCAGGGCCATCCGGGGTACCATGGCGCTCGTTGCGCCGCCGACGTGTGGGCTGACCAGCACATTCGGCAGTGCGAACATCGGATGCCCGGCCGGCAGCGGTTCGGGGTCGGTCACGTCGAGGGCGAGGCGGAGCCGACCGGAAGACGCGTGGGCCAGGAGCGCGTCGGTGTCGGCGACCTGGCCGCGGGCGATGTTGACCAGCAGGGCGCCGTCCGCCATGCGGGACAGGAACGCGTCGTCGACCAGCAGGGTGGTCTCATCGGTCAGGGGCACGGCGATGACGACGATGTCGGCCGTCGGGAGGAGCTCGTGCAGCTCGCTGATGGCGTGGACCTGGCCGTCCTGGTCGGATCGGGCGGTCTGGGCGACGCGCACGACGGTCGTCTCGAACGGACGCAGCCGGGCTTCGATGGCCTTTCCGACACCACCGTGGCCGATCAGCAGCACAGTGCGGTCGGCGAGGCTGGCATGGCGGGCGGGAGCCCAACGCCCGTCGATGGCCGCCCGTACGAAGTCCGGGATGCCGCGCTGGGAGGCGAGGATCAGCCCCAGGGTGAGTTCGGCTGTCGACGCCTCGTGGACGGATGCCGCGTTGGCGTAGACGTGCCCGGGTGGCAGCAGCCGGTCGACGCCGTCGTAGCCGATCGACTGGCTCTGCACCAGCCTGGTGCTCACACCGGCGAGCATGTGGAGGGTGTCAGCAGCGCCCATGTACGGCGGCACGACGATGTCGATGTTATCGCGCGGCGCCGGCGAGGTGAGGTCCCACTCGATCAGGTCGACCCGGTCCGGTACGGCACCGAGTGCCCGCAGCAGGGTCTTGCCAGGCACACTCACGGTCAGTTGCGATGAAGTCATGGCTCGAGCCTATCCACGTCGGGAACCGGATCCGCAGCGGCGCCGAGGCGCGGGAGCGCCAGGCGGGCTCCGGGAGCACCTCGCGCTCGAGGCCGATCAGCCGGGCGCGCCAGCACCTACCTCGGGGGCGGGCCACGAGAGTATCGTCGAACCATGAGCAAGGTTGCTGAAGCCACTGCGCCGCGCGAAGACCACAGTTTCTTCGGACAACCTCGATCACTCGCCAACATCTTCGGCGTGGAGATGTGGGAGCGGTTCTCGTTTTACGGGATGCAGGGCATCCTGCTCATCTACCTCTACTACTCGGCGGAGCGCGGGGGTCTCGGCATTCCGCAGGCCACCGCCGCCGGCGTCGTCGGCGCCTACGGTGGCGGCGTCTACCTCTCCACCATCCTCGGCGCCTGGGTGGCCGACCGGCTGCTCGGATCGGAGCGGGTGCTGTTCTACAGCGCCACCGTGATCATGCTCGGCCACATCGCACTGGCACTCATCCCGGGGGTCGCCGGGGTGGCGACCGGCCTGATCCTGGTCGCGTTCGGAAGCGGCGGGCTGAAGGCCAACGCGACATCCGTTGTCGGCACGCTGTACCGGCCGGAAGACCCTCGCCGCGACGCCGGGTTCTCCCTGTTCTACCTGGGCATCAACCTGGGCGCGTTCTTCGGCCCGATCCTGACCGGTCTGCTGCAGTCCACCATCGGTTTCCATTTCGGTTTCGGCCTGGCCGCCGTCGGCATGGCGATCGGGCTCGTGCAGTACTCGTTCGGCCGTAAGCGGCTGCCGGACATCGCGCGGCACGTGCCGGATCCGCTCCCGCGCTCGCGTTGGACGTTATACATCGTGATCGCCGTTGCCGCCGTCGTGGTGGTGATCGTGCTGGTGCTGCTTCGCGTGATCACCGCGTCAAACCTGGCCGTCATCGTGATCGGGGCGACCATTGTGGCGGCCATCGCGTATTTCTTCGTCATCCTCAGCAACCGGCACATCACCGGTGATGAGCGCAACCGCGTGTACGCGTTCATCCCGCTGTTCATCGCCAGCGCCGCCTTCTGGTCGCTCTACCAGCAGCAGTTCACGGTGGTGACGATCTACTCTGACGAGCGCCTCGACCGCAACCTGTTCGGCTGGGAGATGCCGGTGTCGTGGGTGCAATCGATCAACCCGGTCTTCATCATCCTGCTCTCCGGCGTGTTCGCGGCGATCTGGACGAAATGGGGCGCGAAGCAGCCGTCCACGCCGGTCAAGTTCGCCGTCGGCACCGCGGTGATGGGGGTCGCGTTCCTCTTGTTCCTGCCCTTCGTCGGCGGCGGGAAGAACTCCACGCCGCTCCTGGGCATGATCGGCATCCTGCTGGTGTTCACGATCGCCGAACTGCTGCTGTCCCCGGTTGGCTTGTCGGTGTCGACCAAGCTCGCGCCCGAGCTGTTCAAGACGCAGATGGTGGCACTCTTCTTCCTCTCCGTCGCCCTCGGCACGGCCGTCTCCGGGCAACTGGCGAAGTGGTACGAGACAGCGCCGGAGAGCCTGTACTTCGGGGTTCTGGGCGGCATCGCCATCCTGATCGGGGTGTTGCTGGCCGTGTTCGCCCGGCCCGTGCTGCGCCTGATGAGCGGAGTGCGGTAACGCCACCCCGCCCATCCCGTGCGCCTGGCGAGGTGGGATCAGCGTGGCGTGGTCGCCTCGACGACCGCTATCTCCCGGGTCGCGGTCTCGCGGTCAGGCCGAGCGGATGCCTCGCGTCCGTCGCCGGCGTGACGCACCAGCATCCGTGGTGAACTCCGGAGCCGGTACCGTACCCGGAGGCCCCGGTACTTGACCAGCCAGAACAGCAGCACCGCGGCGGCGAGCAGCCCGGACAGTGCGGCGACCCCGACGGCCCAGCGGGGACCGAACTGGTCGGCCACCCAGCCGACGAACGGTGCGCCGAGCGGGGTTCCTCCGGCGAAGATCGCCATGTAGAGCGCCATCACCCGGCCGCGCATGGCCGGCTCCGTGGTGGTCTGCACATAGGCGTTGGCGGTGGTCATCAGGGTGAGCGAGGAGAGCCCGACGAAGGTGAGCGTGACGGCGAAGCTCACGTAGCTGGGCATCAGCGCGGCTGCGGCGCAGGTGATCCCGAAGGCCGCGGCTCCGACGATGATCAACCGCAGCCTCGGCTGGCTGCGCCTGGCCGACAGCAGGGCTCCCACCACTGAGCCGATGGCCATGATGGAACTGAGCAGACCGAATTCGCCGGCGCCCTTGTGGAACTCGATGGTCGCCATGGTCGAGGTGAAGATGGGGAAATTGAAGCCGAAGGTACCGACCAGGAACACGACGATCAGCACCACGATGATGTCGGGCCGGCGGCGCACGTAGCGGAAGCCGGCGACCAGTTGTCCGCGCTCGCGGGAGGCCCTGGGCTGTTTCTTCAGTTGGCTGACCCGAAGCAGGGTCATCGCGAAGACCGTCACGGCGAAGGTGCCCGTGTTGATCATGAACACCCAGCCGGCCCCGACGAGCACGGTCAGCACGCCGGCGACCGCGGGTCCGATCATGCGTGCGCCATTGAAGGAGGCGGAGTTCAACGCGACGGCGTTCGACAGTTTCTCCTCGCCGACCAGGTCTGACACGAAGGTCTGCCGCGCCGGTGCGTCGATCGCGCCGACGACGCCGAGGCCCAGCGCGAACAGGTAGACGTGCCAGAGTTCGACGACGCCGGTCACCGTGATGATGCCCAGGCCAAGGGCGAGCACGCCCATCAGTGATTGGGTGAGGATGAGCAGTTTACGACGGTCGAACCGGTCGGCGATCAGGCCCGACCACGGCATGAGCAGCAGCTGCGGGCCGAACTGGAGGGCCATCACCACGCCGACCGCGGTGGCATTGTGGTCGGTCAGTTCGGTGAGCACGATCCAGTCCTGCGCGGTGCGCTGCATCCAGGTGCCGATGTTGGACACCAGGGCACCGGCGAACCAGATGCGGTAATTGACGCTGGAGAGCGCCCGGAACATGGCACTCAACTGTCGGCAAGCTCCTTCATGATCGCGGTGGCATCGACCAGCGTCTGGCGCTGGCCGGGGCTGAGCGTGAGAAAACGCTGGGCGATCCAGGCGTCCCGGCGTTTCCGGGTCTCCCTGACCAGCGCGCTTCCGGCCTCGGTGAGGGCCAGGCCGATCTTTCGGCGGTCGTCGGAGGCCGCCTGCCGGCTGACCAGCCCGGCCCGTACCAGGGCATTGACGGTGCGGTTCATCGAAGGGGGAGTGACGCGTTCGAGTTCGCTCAGCTCGCCGAGGGTGAGGGTTCCATGGCTGTCGAGCGACCCGAGCGCGGAGAACTGGCCGCCGGTCACCTCGCTGCCGGACCCCTCCTGGCGCAGCCGCCGGGACAGGCGGCCATTGGCCAGCCGGAACTCGTGGCTGGTCTCTGCGATGGTCCGGTGTGCGTTCGACGGCGGTGCCTGCGCCGGTGCGGATGGCTGTGGGGACAGGGAGACGGATGCCATAAGTACTTAGCATAGCAAATTAGCTTTGCTAAATATCGGTTGCCGGGTATTCCAGCGGTTGCGGGATCCCGCTGTTCGGGGCAGGAACGGTGGAGAATGGGGCCGTGCCCACCTACACGGATGACTACGGCGTCACCATCACCTACTACGTCTGGCCGGTGGACGATGCGCGTGGCGTCGTCCAACTCGTGCACGGCGTCGGGGAGCATGCCCGCCGATACGGCGAACTGGCCTCGGCCCTGAACGCGGCCGGTTACATGGTCTACGCGGATGATCATCGCGGCCACGGCCAGACCGGGCTGGACCAGTACCATAACGACCTCAGCCAGATCGGCCGGCTCGGGCCGGGCGGCCTGCGGGCGGCGGTGGCCGGCGTCTACCAGCTGACCGGGATCATCCGCCGGGAACACCCCGGGCTGCCCTTGGCGTTGGTGGGACACAGCTGGGGCTCATTCATGGCGCAGATGCTGATCAACCGTCATGCAGCGGACTACGACGGCGTCGTGCTCACCGGTACCGCCTACCTGTGGCCGGGATACCTTGACAGCGGTGACCTCAACCGCAAGCACAAGCATCTCGGAACCACTGGGGCGGAGTGGCTCAGCCGGGATCCGGCGGTTGCCGCGGCCTTCATCGCCGACCCGCTCTGCACCACCACACCGCTGGCGAAATTGTTCGGCGTCCGCGAGGCGGCCCGGTTGTTCGGCCGGCCGGCCCGGAACCTGCCCGGTGATCTGCCGCTCCTGATCCAGGTGGGCAGCGACGACACCGTCGGCGGTGAGCGCAGCGCGCTCATGCTCGCAACGGCATACGTCCACAGGTCCGGTCTTCGCGACATCCGCTTGATCGTCTACCCGGACGCCCGGCACGAGGTCTTCAACGAAACCAATCGGGTGGAGGTGATGGACGACCTCGTCGGCTGGCTTGACCAGCACCTGCCCGCCGCCGGTTAGGGTTGACCCATGCACGGTGAATACAAGGTTCCAGGCGGCAAGCTGGTCGTGGTCGACCTGGGCGTCGTCGACAACAGGATCACGGATTTCCGGCTCGCCGGTGATTTCTTCCTGGAGCCGGACGATGCGCTCGAAGCCATCAACGCCGCCGTCAACGGCCTGCCCGCCGACTGTGATGCGGCCGCCTATTCCGCGGCAGTGGCCGGCGCGCTGCCGGCCGGCGCGACCCTGCTCGGCTTCACGCCCGACTCGGTCGCCATCGCGATCCGCCGCTCCCTGGCCAAGGCCAGCGGATGGCGGGACTACGAGTGGTCGCTGGTGCACGCCAAGGCCGTCACGCCGGCCATGCACCTCGCCCTCGACGAGGTGCTCGCCGCCGAGGTCGGCGAAGGCCTCCGGCAACCGACGCTGCGGATCTGGGAATGGGACGAATCGGCCGTTGTGATCGGCAGTTTCCAGTCGCTGAGGAACGAAGTGGACCCCGAGGGAGCCGCCCGCTTCGGGTACGACGTTGTTCGACGGATCTCCGGCGGCGGCGCGATGATGATGGAGAAGGGCGCCGTCATCACCTACTCGCTCTACGTTCCTGCCGAACTGGTGCAGGGGATGAGTTTCGCCGACTCCTACGCCTTCCTGGACGAATGGGTGATCGAGGCCCTCCGTTCACTCGGCATTGACGCGTCGTACAAGCCATTGAACGACATCACCAGCCCCACCGGCAAGATCGGCGGCGCCGCCCAGAAACGATTCGGCAATGGCGGGGTGCTGCACCATGTCACGATGAGTTACGACATGGATGGTGACGTGATGACCCAGGTGCTGCGCATCGGCCGGGAGAAACTGAGCGACAAGGGCATCGCCAGTGCCGCCAAGCGGGTCGACCCGCTTCGCACGCAGACCGGGCTCAGTCGTGCCGAGATCATCGAGCGGATGAAGGAGACCTTCACGTCGCTCTACGGCGCGACCCCCGGAGATATCACCGAAACGGAATATGCGGCGGCGGCCGAGCTGGTGGAAGGCAAGTTCAGCCGGCCGGAGTGGACCGCCCGCGTTCCCTGAACGCTGTCGGCACGAGGCCATCCTGGAGCAGGAACGCCAGACCGTCGTGCCGGCCCCCGCGCCGGTGGCCGGGGAGGGCGACAACGGAATCTATGACGGGCACGTGACCATCCGGCTCAACGCTCGCGACGCCGGTCACGACCCCGACTGATCGCTACACCCCGCGGGTCAAAAGGTCCTGATACTCGGCGTGGTCATCGATCCAGGCAGCGACATACGGGCACTCCGCGACGACCGGAAGGTCGGTGCGGGTGCGCACGTCGTCGAGCGCCTGTTCGATCAGGACACTCGCCAGGCCCTCGTGGCGGTGCGCAGGGTCGACCTCGGTGTGGTTGAAACGCACCTGCCGGCCGGTCGCCACGTAGTCCGCGAGCCCGACATTCTCGCCGTCCAGCCAGAGCGTGTAGCGGGCGAGGGCCGGTTCGTGCCTGACCTGGGTGCGCGTGGAATCAATCGTCGTCGGTTCAGGTGTCATGCGGCCAGACTATGCCGACTGACAGAATGAGGGTATGCCAACCGCGTGGTCACAGACCTCTCCCAGCCGCGTGGTCCACGCCGACAACCTCGACGTGCTCCCCCTGCTGCCCGACGGCTCGTTCACGCTGATCTACCTCGACCCGCCGTTCAACACCGGTCGTTCCCAGCAGCGGCACACCACCACCGCGGTGCGATCGGCCAGCGCCGACGGGTCGCATGCGGCCGGCACCATCACCGGCTTCAAGGGCCAGCGCTACGAACGGATCAAGGGCGACCTCCTCGGCTACGACGACCGGTTCGAGGACTACTGGTCCTTCCTCGAACCGAGGCTGATCGAGGCCTGGCGGCTGCTCGGCGACGATGGGACGCTCTACCTTCACCTCGACTACCGCGAGGCGCACTATGCCAAGGTGCTGCTCGACGCCCTGTTCGGCCGGGAGTGTTTCCTCAACGAACTGATCTGGGCATACGACTACGGCGCGAAGTCGAAGAATCGCTGGCCGACCAAGCACGACACCATCCTGGTCTACGTGAAGAATCCGGCCGCGTACTATTTCGACTCGACCACGGTCGACCGGGAACCCTACATGGCGCCCGGACTGGTCACGGCCGAGAAGGTGGCACGCGGCAAGCTGCCGACGGATGTCTGGTGGCACACCATCGTCTCCCCGACGGGTAAGGAGAAGACCGGGTACCCCACCCAGAAGCCGGTCGGCATTCTGCGCCGGATCATCCAGGCATCGTCCCGCGAGGGTGACTGGGTGCTCGATTTCTTTGCCGGCAGCGGGACCACGGGTGCCGTCGCCGCTTCGCTCGGCCGCCGGTTCGTGCTGGTCGACCAGAACCCTGAGGCCCTCGCCGTGATGCGCGAGCGCTTCTCGGCCCTACCCGACGTGGAGTTCGCATGAGATTCCGGATCTTCACCGAGCCGCAGCAGGGCGCCAGCTACGACGACATCCTGGCGGTCGCCCACGCCGCCGAGCGGCTCGGCTTCGACGGGTTCTTCCGCTCCGACCACTATCTCGCCATGGGCGGCGGCTCCGGCCTTCCCGGGCCGACCGACGCCTGGACGACGCTGGCCGGCCTCGCTCGCGAGACCGAGCGCATCCGCCTGGGCACCTTGGTCTCGTCGGTCACCTATCGCCCGCCGGGAATACTCGCGATCCAGGTCGCCCAGGTCGACCAGATGTCGGGCGGCCGCGTGGAACTGGGCCTCGGCACGGGCTGGTTCGAGGAGGAACACTCGGCCTACGGCATCCCGTTCCCCCGGCACCGGTTCGGCCTGCTCGAGGAACAACTGGAGGTGATCACCGGCCTCTGGAACTCACCCATCGGTGTTCCCTACAGCTTCAGTGGCCGGCACTACACCCTCGTCGACTCGCCGGCCCTGCCCAAGCCGCTGCAAGCCCGGGTGCCGGTGATCGTCGGCGGTGGCGGCGCCACGCGCACTCCCGCCCTGGCCGCGCGGTTCGCCACCGAGTTCAACCTGCCGTTCCCCGAACTCGCGGATGTGGCGCGGAAGTTCGCCGGAGTGCGCGACGCCTGCGAGGCGATCGGGCGCGACCCCCGTGAGCTGGCCTACTCCACGGCGCTGATTGTCGTGGCCGGGGCCGACCAGGCCGAGTTCGCCCGCAGGTCGGCAGCGGTCGGACGTGAACCCGCGGAACTGCGAGAGCACGGACTGGCCGGAACGGCATCCGAGATCATCGACCGGCTCGGCGCACTGGAAGCGGATGGCGTCGAGTGCGTCTACCTGCAGGTCTTAGACCTCGCCGACCTCGACCACCTCGAATTCATCGCCCGGGAAGTCGTGGCGGAGCTCGGTTAACCGGCGCTCCTCGACGTACAGCGCGGGCGGGATCGGGAGCGGGGCTCCCGCAAAAATTCAGCTCGCCGGTCTAAGCTCGGAATCGTGTCCCCTCTTCCTCCGTCCGGCGGGAATTCGCAGCCGGTCCGGCGCGGACGAGCCCTCCTCATCGTCGGTGCGCTCCTTGCCCTCGCGGTCGGGGCGCTGGCCGTCGGTGTCGGTACCGGCCACGCTTCTGCCCGCTCGCGGCCCGCGCCGGCGACCGGCGACCCGTCCGCGCTGCAGCCGGTGATCACGTCGGGTTCCGGTGCCCGCCCGACTCCGACCGAAACGCCCGATCCGGTCACCGTTCCGGTGTTCAACAAGTCGGCCCGGTCCATTGACGACCCCTCCAGCATCTGGGTGGTCGTCGACAAGAAGCGCCCGCTGCATCCCGTCGACTACGTTCCGGGCGACCTGGTGGCCGTTCCGGTGGCCCACGTCTGGGAGCCGTTCATGCGTCGGGAGGCCGCCGAGGCCGTGGTCGCCATGTTTGCCGCCTTCGAATCGGAGACGGCTCTTCGGATGCAGTCCCAGAGCGCGTACCGAAGCTACGACACCCAGGTCGACGTCTACAACCAGGACGTCGCGTCGAACGGGCAGGCGTTCGCCGACAGCAGCACCGCCCGGCCAGGCACCAGCGAACACCAGACCGGCCTGGCCATGGACATCAGCGCGCTGCCGTCGAATTGCTCACTCGCCGCGTGTTTCGGCACGACTGCCCAAGGCCAATGGCTGGCCGCGAATGCCTGGCGCTTCGGCTTCCTGCTCCGCTACCCGGCCGACAAGGTCGCCGTGACCGGCTACGAATATGAGCCGTGGCACTTCCGCTACATCGGGGTCGACCTGGCCACCCAGATGCACAACACCGGGGTGACCACGCTGGAGGAATTCTTCGGGCTTCCAGCCGCTCCCGGTTACGACTGATCCTCGTCGGCGACTGACGTGGCGCGACCAGTGAGGGCGACGGATGCCGGCGGTGACGGCCGGTTGGGAATCCGGCGCGCCGGGTGGGCGCCGCTTGCCCTGCTGATCGTCAACCAACTGCTCGCGGGAGTAGGGGTCGCCTCCGGCATCGCGGTCGGGGGCCTGCTTGCCGAAAAACTCACCGGCACCGTGGCGCTCGCCGGGCTCGCCCAGACATGCAGTGTGCTGGGCGCCGGCCTGGTCGCCATCCCGCTGGCCCGGCTGGCGACCCGCGCCGGACGGCATTGGGCGCTCGCCGCGGGGTACTGCCTGGCGTTGGTCGGCACGCTGCTCATACTGGCTGCGGCGGCGACCGGTTCCATCGTGGTCCTGTTCCTCGGGTTGGGAGCCTTCGGCGCCGCCACCGCGGCCGGATTGCAGTCGCGATTCGCCGCCACCGAGGTGGCGGCGAAGGGGTTCGAGGCTCGCTCGATGTCGATCGTGCTCTGGGCGACCACGCTCGGTTCGGTCGCGGGTCCCAACCTGGCCCAGGCCGGCAGCGACCTGGGCGCCGATTTCGGCATGGAGCCCCTCGCCGGTCCCTTCCTGTTCTCCGGTGTCGCATTCGCGCTGTCGAGCCTCTCCGCGGCGGTCCTCCTTCGCACCCCGCCGGCCGGACAGCTCGCCGGCGAGGCTGCCCACGTCGAGTCCATCGGCGTGCTCCCCGCGCTCCGACTGGCCATCCGTTCGCCCATCGCAGTTTTCGCGATCGTGGCGATCGTGTGTTCCCAGACCGTCATGGTCGGCGTCATGGTGATCACCCCCGTGCACATGCACGATCATGGGCTGTCGCTCGCACTGATTGGAGTCGTCCTGAGCGTGCACATCTTCGGGATGTATGGAGCCAGCCCGGTGATGGGCTGGCTTGCAGACCGTCTCGGTCCTGGACGGGTGATCCTGCTCGGGGTGGTCGTGCTCGGCGCCGCGGTCGGGCTCGGGGCCTCCCTCGCCCCTGACGACATGATCGGCATTCCCCTGGCCCTGGGGCTCCTCGGGCTCGGATGGTCGGCCGGGATGATCGGCGGCTCGGCCCTGCTCACCAGGTCAGTGGAGCAGAGAGTGCGAGTGCCGCTGCAGGGCGCGACCGACGCGGCGATGAACCTGGGGGCCGCGGCTTCGGCTGCCCTCTCGGGCGTGGTGCTCGGCTGGGGTGGATTCGCAGCGGTCAACGCCCTGGCGGCGCTGGTGCTCATCCCGATCCTGGTCACCGGCGTCCGGGCGCGCCGAGGCATGTCAGCGTCGATCGGGGTGGGACCGGCCGCTCGATAGCATGCCTTTGCATAGAACGTGGAGGCCCCGCACAGCCCTTTGCCATGCCGGCGTGTTTGGCTGTGGGGTCCCCTTCGCCTAGTGAGAAACGATTTTGTGCGCCCAGCCATCACCCGAGAAACCCGAAGCCAGCCCCGTCACCGCGTAGAGAAACCCCAGAACAACCGCCACTTCCTGTTCGCCGGAACCGCCGCAGCAGCATGCACCGTCGTTGCGCTCTCGGTCGGGCTGGCCACCGGTGGAGGAGCCGTCGGAGCGACGGCTCCCACCCCCACCCCCACCTCCTCGTCCCGCCCCGCCGCCACCGCGACCGCGCAGCCGGAGCCCGTCGTGCGCAGCAGCATCATCGCCGCCGACGGCGCCTCAGCAGGGCCGGTCACCGGGGGCACCACCGTGACCGTCACCGGCGCGGATCTCGGCACCGTCGCATCCGTCACGTTCGGCGGCAACCCGGGCACCGTGGTCGCCGTGTCGCCCGACACGGTCACGATCACCACGCCGCCGGCCACCGACTTCGTCGAGGGCTCCGTTGACGTGCAGCTGTTCGACCTGAGCGGCGAACCGGTCCCCGTCGCCGAAACCGCCGAGGCAGGCGTCGATCCTGCGCCGGCCGGAGCGTCGACCGCGGAAGTCGGCACCACCACCAGCCTTCCCGCCGCCACCGACCCGGCAGGAGTCGGCGACCCGGCTCCCGCTGAGACCGGCAAGCCTGTTAAGCCGAAAGCAGGCCAGAACACGGCGGCCGCGGCATCCGCTGTTTTGAAATTCAACTATGTGCGGGACCCGCGAGTCACCGCGCAGCTGGACTATGCCCTCGCGCACTGGAGCGACTACAACTCCGATGTGTATGGAGTGATCAGCGGCAACGACTGCGTCAACTTCACCAGCCAATCGCTCATCGCCCGCGGCTGGGCGATGGACGGCGAGTGGTCCTTCGACACGGCGACCCGGCAGTCGACTCCGGCCTGGAACAGCTCCACCGCCTTCGCCGCATACTTGGCGGCGCACCCGGAGCGGGCCACGGCGCTCACCGACGACCAGCGCAGCCTGGTCAAGGTCGGCGATGTCGTGCAGTTCGACTGGGACGGCTCCGGCGACCGCGACCACACCGGGATCGTGAGCCGCGTCGACAAGACGGCGAGCGGCGTGACGGTCTACTACGCCGGACACACCGCGAACACCGATTACAAGTCCGTCGACGAATCGCTCGCCAACACCGGCGGGACGGTCTCGTATTGGAGCATCCACTAGGCATTCACAGTCACTTCCAAGTGTTGCCGGACTCAACTCCATGGTGCACTGGACGAGGTGCCGGTTCCCGGCCGCACACCGGCACGACGTATGAATTGAGGAAGTAGTGGCTTTCACCCGACGCACGCGGCTCGGCGCGCTCATCGTTGTTCTTGCCCTGATCGTCGGGGTGACGGTCGCCGGCATCGTCAGCGGGCGGCAGTCGAGCGCGTCGGAGGAGGCAGTCGCCGAGACGCCGTCCAGTGACGCGGCCGCAGCCCCTGCGCCGGCCTCCGCCCAGCAACCGCGCCCGACCCCGGCTGACACCAATGCTCCAATCGCGGTCGACCCCAAAGTGCAGAAGCAGCTGGCGTACGTGCTGGCGCACTGGTCTGACTACAACCTCGACGAGTACGGCCAGGTGGGGGACAACGACTGTGTGAACTTCGCCAGCCAGTCGCTGATCGAGCGCGGTTGGAAGATGGACGACGACTGGTGGAGCGACGGCACCGGGTCCAGCTTCACGTTCTCCAAGCCGTGGGTGAGTTCGACCGCGTTCCGCGACTACCTCGAGGATTCCGGGCGGGCGAGCGCGCTCACCGACCAGCAGCGTGACCAGGTGAAGCTCGGCGACATCGCGCAGTTCGACTGGGACAATTCCGGCGACCGCGATCACACCGCCGTCGTCACCCGCATCGATCATGTCGACGGTGGCATCCAGATCTACTACGGCGGCCACACCGACGACACCGACTACCGTTCCGTCGACTGGGCGATCACCGTCAACCACCCCGGCGCTACCGCCTACTACTGGAGCATCCCCTAGCTCCCCCGCCGCGGCTCCGCGAACCCGCACTTGTTGGGTCTAAAACGCTCGCATAACCCCAACAAGTGCAGGCTCGCGGGGGAGGGGGCTAGGCGATGGCTGCGTCGACGATCGCCTTCGCCTCGGCCTGCACCTGGGCGAGGTGCTCGGCGCCCTTGAACGATTCGGCGTAAATCTTGTAGACGTCTTCGGTGCCACTCGGCCGCGCCGCGAACCAGGCGAAATCGGTGACCACCTTCACCCCGCCGATGGCTGCCCCGTTGCCGGGCGCGTGGCTGAGCTTCGCGATGATCTTGTCCCCGCCCAGCTCGGAGGCGGTGATGGCCTCACCATCGAGCTTGCCGAGCGCCGCCTTCTGCGCCGGCGTCGCCGCAGCGTCGACCCGGGCGTACGCCGGGGCGCCGAAGTGTTCGGTGAGCTCCGCGTACCGCTGGCTCGGCGTCTTCCCGGTGACCGCGAGGATCTCGGACGCCAGCAGCGCCAGCAGGATCCCGTCCTTGTCGGTGGTCCACACGGTTCCGTCGAAGCGTACGAAGCTTGCCCCGGCGCTCTCTTCGCCGCCGAAGGCAACCGAGCCGTCGATCAGCCCGGGCACGAACCACTTGAAGCCGACCGGCACCTCCCACAGTTCCCGGCCGAGGAACCCGGCGACCCGGTCGACCATCGTCGACGACACCAGGGTCTTGCCGACGGCGGCATCCGCTCGCCAGCCCTCGCGGTGGCTGTACAGGTACTCGATCGCGACCGCGAGGAAGTGGTTCGGGTTCATCAACCCGTTGTCGGGGGTGACGATGCCGTGACGGTCCGCATCCGCATCGTTGCCGGTGAGGATGTCGAAGTCGTCCTTACGGGCCACGACGGATGCCATCGCTGACGGACTCGACGGATCCATCCGGATCTTGCCGTCCCAGTCCACGGTCATGAACCGCCAGGTCGGGTCGACGTGCGGGTTGGTCACGGTGAGGTTCAGCCCGTAGCGTTCGGCGATCGCGCCCCAGTAGCCGACGCTGGCCCCACCGAGCGGGTCGGCGCCGATGCGGATGCCGCTCGCCTTGATCGCGGGCATGTCGATGATGTTCTCGAGGTCGTTCACATAATTGCCGCGGAAGTCGTAGGTCTCCACCGCGCTCGGCTCGCTCATCCGCACGTCGCGCATGCCGTCGGCGATGATCTCGTTCGCCCGGTTCGCGATCCAGCCGGTGGCGTCGCTGTCGGCCGGGCCGCCGTGCGGCGGGTTGTACTTGAAACCGCCGTCCATCGGCGGGTTGTGGCTCGGAGTGACCACGATCCCGTCGGCCTGGTCGTCGTTGCCGGCGCGGTTGTAGGCGATGATCGCGTGGGAGAGCGCGGGTGTGGGCACATAGTCGTCGAACTCGTCGACGAGCACGCGCACCCCGTTGGCGACCAGGACTTCCAACGCCGTGGTGTAGGCCGGTGCGCTGAGCGCATGGGTGTCTGCGCCGATGAAGAGCGGCCCGGTGATGCCCTGCGCTGCCCGGTACTCCACGATCGCCTGGGTGGTGGCGCTGATGTGGTCCTGGTTGAACGCGGTGTTCAGCGAACTGCCGCGGTGGCCGGACGTGCCGAACACGACGCGCTGTTCCGGCACCGCGGCATCCGGTTTCAGGTCGTAGTACGCGGCAACCAGCGCATCGACGTCGATCAGGTCGGATTCCTGGGCTGGTGTGCCCGCTCGCTCATTCATGTGCCCAGTCTGGCACTGCAACCATTTTCGGTCACGCTTCTCGTTCGCGCTGAGGTTTCCGCCACGCGCGCATGGCCTGCCATCCGCGCGTGGCAAAAAGGTCAGCGCGAACGGATGCCCCGGCGCATGCTGGGCTTAAGCTGTGAACCATGCCTGCCCCCTCGAGCCACCACGACACCTACAGCTTCCTGGGGCCGGCCGGCACCTTCACCGAAGCAGCCCTCGCCCAGGTGCCGGAGGCCGCGGGTAAGCCGTGGCGCGCCGTCAACAACGTCGGCGAGGCGCTGGCCGATGTGGTCAGCGGCCGCAGTGTCGCCGCCATGATCGCCATCGAGAACTCCGTCGACGGCGGAGTCTCCGCCACCCAGGACGCGTTGGCCAGCGTGCCGGACCTCCGCATCATCGGTGAGTACCTGGTGCCGGTCAGGTTCGTCCTGGTCGCGCGGCCCGGCACGACACTGGCGGACGTCACCGTCGTGAACGCGCATCCGGTCGCCTACGCGCAGTCCAGGGCCTGGCTCGATACGGCCATTCCCCACCACGGCTACATCCCGTCGTCGAGCAACGTCACCGCCGCGGCGTCGCTGCTCGAGAACGGCCAGGCTGACGCCGCGGTGGCCCCGCCGGGCATCGAGAAGCACCACGACCTGGTGGTGCTCGCGGAGGACATCGGCGACAATCCGAACGCCGTGACCCGGTTCGTGCTGGTCAGCAAGACGACCACGCTCCCGGCCCAGACCGGCGCTGACAAGACCAGCCTCATCGTCGAATTGCCCGAGGACCGCTCCGGTGCCCTCCTCGACCTGCTCGAGCAGTTCGCCACCCGTGGGGTGAACCTCAGCCTGATCCAGTCGCGGCCGATCGGCGATGAACTCGGCCGGTACCGGTTCGTGATCGACGCCGACGGCCACATCTTCGACGAACGGGTCGCCGACGCCCTGCTCGGCCTCCGCCGGTTCAGCCCGAACGTCATGTTCCTCGGGTCGTACCCCCGGGCCGACAAGCGGCCGATCCAGTTCACCCGCCGGTACGACGACGGTATCTTCATCGAGGCGCGCGACTGGCTGCGCGGGATCCTGGGCACACGCGACAGGCCCGGCACGAGTGACGGAGAGTAGACGGAGAGTAGACGGGGAGAAGTCATGACGGATGCGACCGGGCCGCGATTCGACCCGCGCCATGACCCGCTCTTCCAGCGTGGATTCGATCCAGCGGTCCAGCCGAGGCATGTCGAGAACGCAGGGGCCCCACCAGCATCCGTCCCAATCGCGGCCACTCCGGCGAGCAACACCGGCAGCCCGGCCGCACCCGATCAGACCGTGGCAGCCTGGCCGCGTCGGAACCCGTACCTCCGCGCACTCTGGGTCGTCGGCGTCGGCTTGATCCTCGGCGGGCTCGGCTTGGCCTGGCAGGCGACTGCCAGCAGTACGGACTACAGCTACTCCGGCGGCGAGATGCCCCTTGAGATGTTGTTGCGACAACTGCTCTGGGTTCTCATCCCACCGATGGTCACCGTCGGGATTGCGACAATCGTCGCGCTGGTCTTCTGGGAGGCCGCGCACTGGCGCGCGGCAGATCCGCACACCGAGAAGCAGGCTGCTACACCGACGAGCCGGCGGGCACCCGCACGATGAGCGACCGCGCGTCAGCGCGCACGAAGACCGACTTCACCTTGCCCATCTCATCGCCGTCGAGTTCGAACTCCTGCGACCCCTCGAGGGCGATCCGGATGTCCGGGCTCCGCAGGGTGGTCATCTGGCGTTCGTTGTCTGACTCGGTGAACCGGATCATCCGCCGGCCGACGGCCGATCGGCGAAGCACGCCGTTCTCCCAGCTCACCCGTCGCCAGATCTTCAGCCAGCCCACCATGCCCTTGGGCTGCAGCACGGCGATGTCGAGGATGCCGTCGTCGATCTCCGCGTCGGGCAGGAACTGCATGTTGCCGGGCAGGAGCCCGCAGTTGGCGATCAGCACGGTGTTCACGTGGGCGTTCCGCTCCGGGCTCCCGCCCAGGCTGTACCGGATCCGGAACGGCGCCGCCTTAGGGATCAGCCGCACCCCGGCGTCGACGTAGGCGAGCCAGCCCACCTGTTTCTTCAGGTCCGGCTGGGTGTTGGCGATCATCTCGGCGTCGAGTCCCACCCCGGCCATCACCAGGAACACGTGGTCGTCGGTGGCGCCGTCGAGCGTGGTGACCGAGATCACCCCCACGTCGATCGCGCGGTCGACGCCGGCGAACGCGATCCGCGCCGACTCGTCGATGTTGCCGAGCGGCAGCTGCATGTTGCGCGCCAGCAGGTTGCCGGTGCCCCTCGGCACGATCGCCAGGGCCACTTCGGAGTCCCGCAGCGACTCGGCGACGGCGCGCACCGTACCGTCGCCGCCGGCCGCGATGACAACGGATGCGCCCTGCCGGAGCGCCCGCTGGGTCACGTGCTGGCCGGCATCCGTCGTGGTGGTCGGAAACCAGAGCGTCTCGCCCCAGCCGGCGGAACGGGCGGCGGCGTCCACACTCCGGCGGAGCCTTGCGAGGTCGACCTTGATCGGGTTGTAGACGACGGCCGCGTGCCGGGCGTGGTCTGGAAGGCCGGGGGCTGTCACGTGGCCAAGGCTAGCAAGGCACGCCGCGCTTGTAGACTGGCGCAGTGATTGATCCGGTACTACTGCGCGAGAATCCTGGCCTCATCAAGCGATCCCAGGAGGCGCGTGGCGCCTCCGTGGAAGCCGTCGACGACGCGTTGAGCGCGGATCGGGAGCGCCGCGCGACGATCAATGCGTTCGAGGCGCTCCGGGCAGAGCAGAACCTGTTCGGCAAGACTGTTGCTGCCGCCCCCAAGGAGGAGAAGAAGGCCCTGGTCGCAGAGGCCCAGAGCCTGGCTGCGCGCGTGAAGGAGGCCAGCGCCGCCTCCGCCGCCGCCGAGGAACGCTTCACCAGCGTGGTGCGCACCATCGCCAACCCGATCATCGACGGAGTCCCGGCCGGCGGTGAGGACAACTTCACCACCCTCCGCACCCACGGCGACGTCCCGCGGTTCGACTTCGAGCCCCGCGACCACCTCGAACTCGGCGAGCTGCTCGGCGCCATCGACATGGCACGCGGGGCCAAGGTCTCCGGCGCCCGGTTCTACTTCCTCAAGGGAATCGGTGCCCGGCTCGAGATCGCGCTGATGAACATGGCGCTCGACCGGGCATTGGCTGCGGGCTTCACCCCGATGATCACCCCCACCCTGGTGCGGCCCGAGATCATGGACGGCACCGGCTTCCTCGGCGAGCACGCCGACGAGATCTACTACGTGCCCGCCGACGACCTCTACCTCACCGGCACCAGCGAGGTCGCCCTCGCCGGCTACCACAAGGACGAGATCCTCGACCTGACGGATGCCCCGCTCCGCTACGCCGGCTGGTCCACCTGTTACCGCCGGGAAGCCGGCTCGGGCGGGAAGGACACCCGCGGCATCATCCGGGTGCACCAGTTCAACAAACTGGAGATGTTCACCTACGTGCTTCCGGAGAACGCGGAGGCCGAGCACGCCCGCCTGGTCGCCCTGCAGGAGGACATGCTGCAGGCCCTCGGCCTCAGTTACCGGGTGATCGACGTGGCGGCCGGAGACCTCGGCTCGAGTGCCGCCCGCAAGTTCGACATCGAGGCCTGGGTGCCCACCCAGGGCGCGTACCGCGAGCTCACGAGCACCAGCAACTGCACCACCTACCAGGCGCGGCGGCTCGACATCCGCTATCGCACCGAAACCGGCAAGACCGCGCCGGTGGCCACCCTCAACGGCACGCTCGCGACCACCCGCTGGATCGTCGCCATGCTGGAGACGCACCAGCAGGCCGACGGATCAGTCGTGGTTCCTGAAGCCCTGAGGCCCTGGCTCGGCGGCCTCGAGTTGCTCGAGCCGATCGCATGAGTGAATCAGAACCCGTGGTCGACCCTGTCTCGGTGGTCGAGCTTGTCGAGACCGCACCCGGGATCTCGACAAGCTCGGTCACCGGGGCCCCGTGGCTCGTCGCCCTGGACATCGACGGCACCACGCTCCACGACGACGGGACCATCAGCGACGCCGTGATCGAGCAGGTGCGTCGCCTCGACGCAGCCGGTCACCTGGTGATGCTCGCCACCGGCCGCTCCGCTTCGGCGACCATCCCCGTGCTCGACCACCTCGGCATCACGCCGCGCTTCCTGGTCTGCTCCAACGGTGCGATCACCATGCACCGTGACCCGGAGGCTCCGAGCGGCTACCGGCGCGAGTGGGTGGAGTCATTCGACCCGACGGAGGTGCTCCGCTCCATCCATGCGCACCTCGGCAATGCCCGCTTCGCCGTCGAAGACGAGCACGGCTTCTACCGCTACACCGAGGCGTTCCCGGACGCCACGATCGGCCTCGACAGCGAACACGTCGAATTCGACGAGTTGCTGAACCACCCGGCCACCCGCGTCGTGGTGATCTCGCCCGACCACGACATGGAGGACTTCCTCGCCGTCGTCGAGAAGATGGGGCTGCACCGCGTCAGCTACGCGATCGGCTGGACCGCCTGGCTGGACATCGCTCCCGACGGCGTGAACAAGGCCACAGCGATGGAACGGGTTCGCATCGAACTCGGCATCCCGCGGGACCGGGTGATGGCTGTTGGGGACGGCCGGAACGACATCGACCTGCTGGGCTGGGCCGCAGAGCGCGGGCGCGGCGTCGCGATGGGCCAATCCCCCTCCGACGTGATCGACGTTGCCAGCGAACTCACCGGAACCGTACACGAAGACGGCCTCGCACAGGTATTAGCCACGCTGTAGTGTCGGCCCATGGCCACACCTCCACCTGATCAGCGGATGCCGCGCCGTCCCGGGCCGTCGGCGCCGCTCGCGCGGCACGGCCGGTTGCGTGTCTACAGCGCGGCCCGGCGCGTCCTCGGGGTGCTCGGCGTGGTGCTCAGCGTCGTGCTGGTCAGCGCCCTGGCCGTGGTCGGGATCGCGATCTGGGATGTCGCCTCGACACTGAAGCCCGGGGTGTCCCTCCCGGCCGACGCCTCTGGGGCGCCACCCATCGCACCGAACATCGGCGCCATCGACGGCGGTGTGAACCTGCTCCTGGTCGGCAGCGACAGCGGCGAGGGCGACCCGCAATACGGCGATCGCGGGGAGCACCTCGGTGACGTGACGATCCTGATGCACATCGCCCAGGACCACAGTTCGGCCACGGTGGTGAGCTTCCCCCGCGACCTCTTCGTTGACATTCCCGAGTGCCCGGCCGCGGCAGACGGTAGCTCGCCGGGCACCGGTGGCGGCTTCACCGACAAGCTGAACGCCGCGCTGGCCTACGGCGGGTTGGGCTGCGCGGTCGCGACGGTCGAGCAGCTGACCGGGCTGACCATCCCGTTCGCCGCGGAGATCGAGTTCAACGGCGTGGTGGAAATGTCGAACGCCGTCGGCGGCGTACCGGTGTGCGTCGCCGAACCGATCGAAGACGAATACACCGGCCTCACCCTCACCGCCGGTGAACACGTGCTGCAGGGCGCCGACGCGCTCAAGTTCCTGCGCACTCGGCACGGCCTCCGAACCGGCAGCGACCTGGCCCGCATCAGCAACCAGCAGGTGTTCCTGTCGTCGCTGGTGCGTGTGGTCAAGAGCGACGGCACCCTGACCGACCCGCTCAAGCTCTACAGCCTCGCCAAGGCCGCGGCGAGCAACATGGTGCTCTCCACCCGGTTGCAGAGCCTCGACACCATGGTGTCGATCGCGGCCACGCTGCGGAACATCGACCTCGACAAGGTGGTGTTCCTGCAATACCCGGTCGTCGAAGCGGACGACGGCGTCGAACCGATCACCGATGACGCCGACACCCTGTTCGCGGCGCTCGCCGCCGACACCCCGGTGACCCTGGGCGGCCAGCTCGGCCAGGGGAGCGCCGCCGACCCGAACGCGCCGCCGGCGCCCACGGACACTGCGGCTCCTCCCGCGGCCCCCACTGCGGGCCAGACGGATGCCGCCACTCCGCCGGCCGGGACCACGCCGTCGGCATCCGTTCAACTCCCCGCGAGCATCTCCGGTCAGACCGCGGCGGAGCGCACCTGCACCGTGGGCCGCACCCTCGCCGACCAGTAAGGCGGACGGGGGCGGTTGCACCAGCCAGGGACGGGTCGGCGGTTACAAGCCAGAGGGTGGGTGCGCCCCGACGTTGACGAGTGGTTCGCGCGGATCGGGGGACCAGGTGAACTGCGGAGTATCTTTCCGCAGGAACGCCTGGATTCCAATGAGCGGGTCTTCGCTGGCTGCCATGGCGGCCTGCCAGACGCGATTGCGCTCGGCCAGTCCGGCACCGCCGGTCGAGATGACATCGACGATGTTCTTCATTGCGTGGATCGACAGTTGGGAGCGCGAGCGCAGCGTCTTCGTGAGCCGTCGCACGTCTGCGTCCAGGCGTTCAACGGGTGCGAGTCGAGTGACCAACCCGAGGGACTGCGCCTCCTGACCGGACACGAAGTCTCCGGTCAACAGGAGGTCCTTGGCGACTGCAGGGCCGACCAGCGCCACAAGACGGCTGATGGCCGAGAGCGGGTACACGATGCCGATCCTGGCCGGCGTGATACCGAATACGGCGCGGTCAGAGGCGATCCGGATGTCGCACGCGGCGGCGACCTGCCAGGCCGCCCCGACGCAGTACCCGTCGATGACGGCGACCAGTGGCTTGGATAGTCCGGCAAGGGCCTGTTCGGCCCTGGTGGTCAGCCCGCCATCGTGGAGACCGGTCGCGGGATCAGCCAGGATCTCCATGAGATTGGCGATGTCGGCGCCCGCCGAGAAGTTCTCACCCGCACCCCGCACGACGACGACCAAGACACGCGGGTCCGACTCCAGGCGCTCAACAATCTGCGGAAACTGCGCCCACATCTCAGCGGTGAGGCAGTTTCGCTGGGATTCGTTGTCTATTCGAATTGTGGCGACTGAATCATCGACGTCGACGCTCAGCTGCCGGATGGGCGCAGGCGTGGTGACCGCTCTGGTCATCCCCGGTGCGGCGTTGCTCATGACACCGCACCGACCGCGACGGCTTGAGGCTCGACCACGATCCCGTGGTCCAACAGGTCGTTGATCTCGTCGTCACTGAAATCCAGCCCGCTCAGCACCGCTCTGCTCTGGGCGCCGAGCGCGGGCGGCGGGGCAGAGATCGGAGTGGGGACTTTGTTCACCGACAACGGACCGCGGATGAGCGGGAGCTTCGAGCCGTCGGCGCGGTTCAGGTGCTGCACCATGTTGAGGGCCTTCACCTGGGCGTCTTCGAAGACCTGGTCGAAGGTATAGATCGGTCCGCAGGGAATGCCGGCGTCCCGCAGCGCTTCGATCCATTCCGCTCCAGGACGCAACCGGAGTCGGTCTTCGATCGCGGCCTTGACCCGTTCGCGGTGAGCGCTGCGCTGTCGCCCCGTGGTGAATTCTGGGTCGGCGGCGAGGCTCGGCGCTCCCAGTAGCGCACACAACTCCTTCCACTGCTTGTCGCTTCCCACCGCGATGGTGATGGGGTGGTCGGCCGCCTCAAAGGCTCCGTAGGGGGTGAGCGATGGATGATCGTTTCCGTGCGGTCCGGGAACCTCGCCCGTGCTGAGGTACCGCTGGCCCTGGAACGACGTGATGGCCAGCGCCGACTCGAGAAGCGAGGTGGAGATCTCGGCACCCTCCCCGGTTCGCTCCCGCTGTGCGAGAGCGCTGGCAATACCGAACGCGCAGAACGCCCCGGACATGGAGTCGATGATGGGTATCCCGAATCGGTACGTGTTCTCGGGATCCGCACCGGTGATGGAGATGAGGCCGGACATCCCCTGGGCGACCTGGTCAAGGCCGGCGGACTGCGACAGCGGGCCGGTCGCCCCGAAACCGCTCACCGAGGCGATCACCAGTGACGGCTTCCGGGCCCGGAGTTCCGCCGGGTCCAGGCCCAGCGTGGCCATCACGCCGGTTCGAAAGTTCTCCACGACGACATCCGCTGACAGGGCGAGCTTGTGCAGGAGCGCCCGGCCTTGTTCGGTGTAGAAGTCGATCGCGATCGATGACTTGCCCCGGTTGATGGAGTCGAAGTAGAGACTGTGACTGCCCTCGAATGGCGGCCAGGCACGAGTGACGTCGCCTCCCTTCGCGGACTCGACTTTGATGATCGTCGCACCCATGTCGGCCAGGAGCGCGGTGCAGAACGGGCCGGCCAAAGCCCGGCTCAGGTCCAGGACGGCGATGCCCGCCAGGGGGCCGCTCATCGCGCCACTCGGCTCGCCGGGGCCGCTTCGCTTGCCAGTACAGCCGCTGTGTACGATCCGTGGCGATAGTCGTTGTCCACGATCGGGGTCGTGACGATCCCGACGCGCTCCACCTCGACTTCAACGGTGTCACCCGGGTGCAAGAGCCACGGGGGTGTGCGTGCGTACCCCACTCCTGCTGGCGTGCCGGTGCAAATCACGTCGCCGGCGTTGAGGGTGAAGGTGCGGGAGATGAAGGAGAGTACGTCGCCCAGCTCGTAGATCATGTCTCGCGTGTTTCCGTCTTGCACGAGCGTTCCGTTGACCCGGGTCTGAACACGCAGCCCGTCCCTCAGGTCGCCGGCCTCGTCGACCGTGACGAGGGGGCCGAGTGGTCCCGTGTTGTCGCCGTTCTTGCCGAGGATCCACTGTGACGTCAGCTTTTGGGCTCTCCGTGCAGTCAGGTCGTTGAATGCCGCATAGCCGATGACTGCTTCTCGGGCCGTGTCGCTGTCAGCGTCCGTGAGCGTGGTGCCGATGAAGGCGGCAACTTCTCCCTCCCAGTCCAGGCCGTCTTCATTGCTCGGGACTGGCGCCGGATCGCCGCTGGCAGACAGTGACGCGGTCCATCGCGCGAACAGCGTCGGATACGGCGGCAGGTCATCGTCACGGAACGATCCCTCTGCCGCATGGGCCTGGTAGTTGAGGCCTACGCAGATGACGCGGGCCGACGGCAAGACGGCCGGGGCGAGTTCCACCTCGGCCAGGTCGAAGCTCTCGCCACCGGCATCCGAACCGCTCGCGGTCCATCCGCGGGGATCACGCCAGAACCCGGCGACATCCGTGAGCACGGTGACCCGGGTTCCCTCCAGCCTGGCGACGCGGATGCGAGCCTGGCCCGGCAGGCGAATTCCCACTATCTTCACGCTTGGTGTCCTCTCGGTGATGTACAAACCATCGAAAGGTTCGCATGTTTCACATGCTGCAGGGCGGGGCAGCCGGCTGTCAACCCCTCGGGGTGGATTAGATCGTAAACATTCGCATGTTTTGTGCTCTAATGATCTCGTGTCACAAATCATGGAGAGTCTTGTCGGACGCGCCGTCCAGCCCCTGGCCGGGGCAACCCGGACCCGGGCTGAGGCCCTCGCGGTCAATCTGGAGGCTGCGATCAACGCGAACGATCTCGACCCCGGCAGTTATATCGGCACCCTGGACGAGCTGAGGGAGTCGACGGGATTCGCACGCGCCACAGTGAGCGAGGCAGTGCGCTTGCTCCGGGAACGGGGGGCGGTCGAGATTCGTCCCGGACGCGGGGGCGGCATCTTCATCGCCGAGTCCAACCCGGTGATCCGCTTGCGCCACACCCTCCTGACCGTGCGCGACTCGCCGTCGCTGGTCCTTGACGCCATTGCCGTGAGGGAAGCGCTCGAGGGCCTGATCAGCAATGATGCAGCTCTGCACCGGAACGCCGCAGACGTCTCCGCGCTCAGGAAAGCGCTGACGAAGCTCCGGCGCGCAAAGGATCACGACGCCTTCATGCACTCCAACTGGGCGCTTCATGAGCGAATCGCCGAGATCTCACCGAACGCGATGGCGAAGGCCGTGTACACGGGCACCCTGGGCTACATCACGCCCTCTTCAGCGGAGTTCGACTCGACCGAAGAGAACCGGATCGATTACTTGAAGCACCGTTACCTCGTTCACGAAGCACTCGTGCAGGGGATCATCGACGGTGACAGCGATGCAGTGGCACGAGCTGTGCGAGAACACGACAACGGAAATTGACCAGCGGGTGACCGGCCCGCTTGTATGCCAAGGAGCGACAACGATGTCAGTACAGGAATTCCGTCAGTACCTCTTTCCTGCCGACGATGAGCGCATCAACTCGGTGAAGGGCCTCGACGCCTACCAGTACCGGGAAGCGGCCACGAAGGATCCCTTCACCGGCGGCCTCATCGACGGCTGGAAGAAGTTGCACCCCCAGCCGTTCTCCGGGGTGACCAGTGACGGCACCAGGATCCCTGGACTCTTCGCGCTTGGTGACGCGCGCCCGGGAGAGGAGGCCCCGACGGCCGCCATGGTGGATGCAGCCGACACCCTGTTGGCGAACTTGACGCCCGAGCAGGCCGAGCGCATCCGCTATGCGATCGATGCCGTCGAATGGCAGTCGTGGGCCAATCCTGAGTTCATGCAGTACGACACCGGCCTGAGGCTTGAAGCCCTTGACCAGGAGACTCGCGACCGCATCTTCTCGGTTATTGAAGCGAGTCTGAGCGACGACGGATTCACGCTGATCCGGGACCTCATGCGCATCAACGGGTTCCTCGGCGACGTAATCGGCCTTTCCGGCATCATGAATGAGTTCAGCTACAACTTCGCGATCTACGGCGAGCCGTCAGAAGTGAGTCCGTGGGGGTGGCAGATTTTCGGCCATCATGCGGCCATCAACTGCGTCGTCGTCGGAACGCAGCTGGTGATGACCCCGGTCTTCTTCGGCGCGGAGCCGAATTGCATCGATGAAGGACCTTTCGTCGGAACCACGGCATTCGATGATCGCATCGAGCACGGCCGGCAACTGATGAATTCCCTCTCCCGCCCAATGCAGGAGCGTGCACTCATCTACGCGGAGATGGTCGACCCCGACATGCCGGAAGGGCGATTCCACCCCGGCGACGAGCGACACCTGGCCGGAGCGTTTCAGGACAATCGGGTGATCCCGTATGAGGGAGTCCGGGTGTCGGAACTCGGTCCGGAGTCCCGGCCGTTGGTCGACGCCATCGTGGCCGACTTCACCGGCTACCTGCCCAGCGGACCTGCCGCCGCGCGGCGGCGTGAGATCTCCGACCATTACGACGACACCTGGTTCTCCTGGATCGGGGGGTGGGGACCGGGTGACGTCTTCTACTACCGGCTTCAGAGCCCGGTCGTGGTGCTCGAGCTTGACCACCACACGGGCGTCTTCCTCAGCAACACCACCCCGGCGCGGTTCCACATCCATACCGTCATGCGCACTCCGAATGGAAACGACTACGCACGAGACCTCGTGTGCCAGTTCAGGGAGTCACGCAGAGAGAACGCGTGAGCGGCGTTGTTCGAGCCGACGGACGGGCGTCCAGCCGCTCTTCAGGATGACCTGTCAGCCTAGAAGCCCTGCCATCGGTTAGAATCGGGCGTTGTTCGTTCGCGAACCGGGAGGGCTGTCCGAGCGGCCGATGGAGCCAGTCTTGAAAACTGGTGGGCAGAAATGTCTCGTGGGTTCGAATCCCACGCCCTCCGCACTGGAGTGCACGGCACCACGACACGAAGGGACCTGAGTGAGCGACCAGCTACGACTGCGAACCAGATCGAAGAAGATCAGCACAATTGCCCGGCACGGCCGGCTCAAGCGATCCAATCCGTTCGCCCTGGTAGCCAAGGTCGTCGCCGCTATGCTTGCCGTCGTGCTGGTCAGCAGCGTGTCGGTCGCCGCGATCGCCACGTTCGACGTGGCAGCGAGCGTGCAGCCCAGCGTGCACCTCGAAAACGAAACCGCTGGCCCGGTCCCGAAGATCGGCGCCATCGACGGCGGGGTCAACTTGCTCCTGGTCGGAAGCGACAGCCGCAAGGGCCAGGACCCGGCGTTCGGCGGCGAGGACGAGACCGGCGACCTCAACGACGTGACGATGCTGCTGCACATCTCGCAGGACCACAGCAACGCGTCGGTGATCAGTTTCCCGCGCGACATGTTCGTGTCGATCCCGGAGTGCCCGGACCCGAAGGGCGGCACCTTCGACGCGATGAGCAGCCAGAAGATCAACACCACGCTCACTTACGGCGGGATGGCGTGCACCGTGCTGACGGTGGAGAAGCTCACCGGCCTCGCGATCCCGTTTGCCGCCGAAGTCCAGTTCAGCGGCGTGATGGCCATGTCGACCGCCGTCGGCGGCGTCGAGGTGTGCGTCGCGCAACCGATCGAAGACGAGTACACCGGAACGTTCCTGAAGGCCGGCATGCACACCCTCCAGGGCGTCGACGCGCTGCAGTTCCTGCGCACCCGACACGGCGTCGGCGATGGCAGCGACCTCACCCGGATCAGCAACCAGCAGCTCTTCCTCTCCTCGCTGGTGCGCACGGTCAAAAGTGCAGACACGCTCTCCGACCCGCTCAAGCTGTACTCGCTGGCGAAGGCAGCCACCTCCAACATGACGCTGTCGACCAGCCTGAACAGCCCGGACACCATGGTGTCGATCGCGTTGGCGTTGAAGGACATCCCGCTCGAGAAGGTGGTCTTCGTGCAGGTGCCGACCGGCAGCACGCAGGGCGGGGTCAAGCCGATCCAGCCCGACTTCGACGACCTGTTCACCGCGGTCGCCGCGGACAAGCCGATCCAGCTCACCGGTTCGACCGGCAAGGGCGCCACGATCGACCCGAACGCTCCCGTCGACCCGAGCGCTCCAGCGCCGGTCGTGACCGATCCCGCGGCCACGCCTGGTCCCGCGGTCACCGACGGCTCGGTCGCAGTGCTCTCCGACTCCACGACCGGCCAGACCGCCAACGAGCGCACCTGTACCGTCGGTCGCACCCTCGACAACCAGTAACAACCCGGCGGCATCCGTTCGGCCCGGGCCCAGGCTGGTCGAACGGATGCCGCGGCTCGGTTATGATTGCTGTCGTGCGTTTGCTTCGGCGAGCGTTCAAGGAGACGTCGCATAGTTCGGCCTAGTGCACCACCCTGCTAAGGTGGAGAACCCTTTACAGGGTTCCGTGGGTTCAAATCCCACCGTCTCCGCACTGTGATGTCTCAGGACATCGGAATAGCCCGAACCCACGGATTGTGGGTTCGGGCTATTGTGTTTTTCCGCGGGGTTGGTAGTCGCGGGTGGTGTCGATGGTCAGCTCACGGAGCAGTTCGCCGGTGGCGGCGTTGATGATGGTTACGCTGAGGTCTCGGATCAGGAGTTTGACGTGGGTTCCGGCGTGGGTTCGGCCGATGCCGATGTGCCGGAGTCGGCCGGGCAGGCGCAGTGTGACGGTGCCGGACTTGTCGATGCGGTCCTCTCGGACGCGGTCGTGCGTGGGGGTGGTTCCGGTGGGGGTG
>NZ_JBFRFS010000018.1:0-57618 GCF_052114945.1 Glaciibacter sp. 2TAF33 | reverse complement strand
GACGCAACGGCGGAGTCGCCAAATCCCTCTTCGAACAACGCTACCGCCGCTTCGCGCGACGACACCGACAACGAACTACGTGGATGCATAAAACTGCTCCCCAGGAATCGAAACTGAATTATTCAGTCCAACTCCCGGGGAGCAGTTCATGATCTCGGGGGCCCTTCGTGATGGTTTCGGCGTTACTCGGTGAGGTCGATTTCCACCATGATGTCGGCGGAGATCGCGTCGCGCACCGACTCGAGCAGGCCAGCGGGAACAGCTGAGTCGACGGTCAGCACGCTGAGCGCCTTGCCGCCGGCCTCGTGGCGGGCGATCTGCATACCGGCAATGTTGATCTCGGCTTCGCCGAACTCACGCCCGTAGACCGCGACGATGCCGGGGCGGTCGGTGTAGAGCATGACGATGAGGTTCGTGGCGAACGGAACCTCGACGTCGTATCCGTTGATGCCGACGATTTTCTCGATCTGCTTGGTGCCGGTCAGCGTGCCGGATACCGACACCTGCGAGCCGTCGGCGAGTGCGCCGCTGAGGGTGATCACATTGCGGTACTCAGGCGACTCGGAGTCGGTGATCAGGCGCACGTTGATGCCGCGCTGTTCGGCAAGCAGGGGCGCGTTGACGTAGGAGACGGTCTCGCTGACGATGTTGGTGAAGATGCCCTTGAGCGCGGCGAGCTTCAGCACGCTCACGTCGTAGTCGACCAGTTCACCGTGCACTTCGACGTCGATGCTGGTGAGCGGGCTGTGCTGGGCGAGGCCGGCGAAGACCTGGCCGAGTTTCTCGACCAGCGGGATGCCGGGGCGCACGTACTCGTCGATGACGCCACCGGCGACGTTCACGGCGTCGGGCACGAGCTCGCCGGAGAGCGCGAGCCGCACCGACTTCGCCACGGACACGCCGGCCTTCTCCTGCGCTTCGTCGGTGGACGCGCCGAGGTGGGGGGTGACGATGATGTTGGGCAGGCCGAGGAGCGGCGAGCCGGTGGGCGGTTCGCTGACAAAGACGTCCAGGCCGGCGCCGGCGATGGTGCCGGCGGTGAGCGCCTCGTGCAGGGCGTCTTCGTCGATGAGGCCGCCGCGGGCGACGTTCACGATGAACGCGGTGGGCTTCATCAGCTTGAACTGCGCCGCACCGATCATCCCGGTGGTCTCCGGCGTCTTGGGCATGTGGATGGTGATGAAGTCCGACTGCTCGAGGAGTTCGTCGAGCGTGACGGGCTGCACGCCGAGCTGCTGGGCCCGTGCCGAGGTGATGTAGGGATCGTATGCGATGACATTGGTGCCGAAGGCCTGCATGCGGGCCGCGATCAGGGCGCCGATGCGACCCAGGCCGATGATGCCGATGGTCTTCTCGTAGAGTTCCACGCCGGTGTACTTCGAGCGCTTCCACTGGTTCTGGGCGAGCGCACCGTGTGCCGCCGGGATGTGTCTGGCCAAGCTGAGGATGTGGCCGACCGTGAGTTCCGCGGCGGAGATGATGTTCGATGTGGGCGCGTTGACCACCATGACGCCGGCCGCGGTGGCGGCCTTGATGTCGACGTTGTCCAGGCCGACCCCGGCGCGCGCGATCACCTTGAGGTTGGGGGCAGCCTTGATCGCCTCGGCGTCGACCTTGGTGGCGGAGCGCACCAGAACGGCGTGTGCGTTGGCGAGTTCGGCGAGCAGTGCGGCACGGTCAGTGCCGTCGACGTTGCGGATCTCGAAGTCGGGGCCGAGTGCGTCGACGGTGGCGGGCGAAAGTTCTTCAGCGATCAGTACGACAGGCTTCGACACGTAAGAGTAGTCCTTCGGTTGCGGGAGGCGGGAGCTCAGCTGCGCCGCGGCCTCGGGGCGCCAGAGTTGAAATCACTCTACTTGCTGCGGACTTACCCGATGAGCAGCATGACGCCGAGAGTCGCGCCCCCGCCGTCCGCACGGACTGGCCGGCCGCGCTGCCCGACCGCGCTGCCGGCATCCGCTGAGGTACGTATATAACATCTCCCCTGACTGAACGAAGGTGTTATATACGTACCTCGGCGCGGGTGGCCGGGCGGCAGGGGGCGTCCAGGGGCGCGGCGAGCGGCACGGCTCACGACCGACTACACGATCAGGCTGCCGAGTCCGAACACCGCATAGATATCGAGGGTGACGACGGCGATGAGCGCCAGGCCGACCAATAAGAGTAGCGCAAGCGGGCCGACACCGCGCTTCCGGCCGATCCAGAAGGCGATCCCGTAGACCGCCGCCGGCAGCAGGATTGCGCCGATCAGGATGCCCCAGCCGAAGCCGCTGAGCCGGGTGTCGAGGGCACCGGCCGCGACCGTCAGTCCAACCAGGTTGCCGACGGCCTCCCAGATGTCCCAGGCGTAGAGCAGTCCGAAAACGATGCAGACGGTGGCGACCAGCCACGCCGGCCCGGGCCGGCGTGGTGCTGCGACTGCGGCGGCGGGGCTCCGTTCGGCGGCGATCATGACGCTCCCCCGGCTCCGATGATGAACGGCAGCGGCGCGAGCAGCACCACGCCGAGCAGCAGGACCACGATCCGGGTGCGAGGCCGGTCCCGGGTGAGCTGGAAGGCGGCGCCGAACCAGACCAGCGGGGAGACGACTGCGGTCCAGGCGCCGAGGGAGAACATGAACTGGCCGACAGGGTCGGTGAGCGGGTTACTCATGCGTGAGACCCCGATGAACCAGCCGACGGCGTAGAGCAGGTAGACACCGGCGAGGATCCCCATCCCGACCAGGGCGACGGATGCCGCCACCTGGCCGGCCGCCGGCGCCTCAGGCGCCGAGGCGACCGCGGCCGGGCTGCCGGGAACCGACCAGCCCTCGGGCAATTCGGTGGCATCCGTTGGCTGGGCCTGCCCGGCGCCGGCCGTTTCGGCCGCGCGCGGCGGACTGAGGGTGGGATCGGAATCGCCGGCCCAGCTCAGGGCATCGTCTTCCGGTTCGGGGTTCATCCCTCTAGGGTACCGAGCGCTGGGCACGCCGCGGCGACCATGGCGCCCAACCAGCCGACCGAAAGCGACGGACGCCGCCGCCCGGCACCCGATATCCCGCCGGGCACCCGAAATCCCGCGCGCCCGGCGCATTCTCGCGCGCCCAGCGCATTCTCGCGCGCCCACGCCCGCGACGGAGGAGCAAGACCCGCGCCGTCCTCACCGGGTACGGCCCCTGGGCGGACGTGGACGACAAAGCGGCGGGACCAAACCGATTGGTCCCGCCGCAGATCATGCCGTACGGGGGTTAGCGGGCCACTTCGCCGTCGACGTAGTCGTCGTCGTTCGAGGCGTTCCAGGCAAAGAGCTTCCGCAGCTCGCGGCCGGTGGCCTCGATCGGGTGCTCCTCGCCCTTCTTGCGGAGCGCCAGGAATTCCGGTGCTCCGGCGTCCTGGTCCGTGATGAAGCGCTCGGCGAACGCGCCGCTCTGGATGTCGGCGAGAACGGCCTTCATGTTCTCCTTGACGTGCGGGTCGATCACGCGCGGCCCGGAGACGTAGTCGCCATACTCTGCGGTGTCGGAGACGCTCCAGCGCTGCTTGGCGATGCCGCCCTCCCACATCAGGTCGACGATGAGCTTCAGCTCGTGCAGCACCTCGAAGTAGGCGACCTGCGGCTGGTAGCCGGCCTCGGTCAGCGTTTCGAAGCCGTACTGGATGAGCTGTGACGCGCCACCGCAGAGCACAGCTTGCTCACCGAACAGGTCGGTTTCGGTCTCCTCGGTGAAGGTGGTCTTGATGCCGCCGGCGCGGAGGCCGCCGATCGCCTTGGCGTAGCTGAGCACGAGCGGCCAGGCATTGCCTGACGCGTCCTCTTCCACGGCAACGATGACGGGAACGCCACGGCCCGCCTCGAACTCGCGGCGCACGGTGTGGCCGGGTCCCTTCGGAGCGACCATGATCACGTCGACGCCTTCCGGCGGGGTGATGTAGCCGAAGCGGATGTTGAAGCCGTGTCCGAAGACAAGGGCCTTGCCCGCGGTGAGGTGTCCTTCGATGTCGTCGGCGTAGAGGTGGCGCTGCACCTGGTCCGGGGCGAGGATCACGATGACGTCGGCCCAGGCCGCGGCGTCTGCCGAGCTCAGGACCTTGAAGCCGGCTTCTTCGGCCTTGGCCTTCGACTTGGAGCCGTCCTTGAGTCCGACGACGACCTCGACACCGGAGTCGCGCAGGTTCTGGGCGTGGGCGTGGCCCTGTGAGCCGTAGCCGATGACGGCGACCTTCTTGCCCTGGATGATCGACAGGTCGGCGTCTTTGTCGTAGTAAATCTCTGACACGAGTGGTGTTCTCCTTATATATTTCGGTGGTCAAGCTTGTCGAGACCCGACAGGCTCACAACCGATCGAGATTCGGTGGTCGAGCTTGTCGAGACCCGGTGCTGGGTGTTCAGTTCTTGAAAACGCGTTCGGTGATCGACTTGGAGCCGCGCCCGATGGCGAGCAGGCCCGACTGGGCGATCTCCTTGATGCCGTACGGTTCGAGCACGCGCAACAGCGCCTGCGTCTTGCCGGAGTCCCCGGTGACCTCGATCACCAGTGCATCCGCGGCCACGTCCACGACGCGGGCGCGGAACAGGGTGACCGCCTCGAGCACCTGCGACCGGGTGGAGTTGTCCACGCGCACCTTGATCAGCAGGTGCTCCCGGTGCACGGATTGCGCCGGGTCGAGCTCGACCACCTTGATCACGTTGATCAGCTTGTTCAGCTGCTTGGTGACCTGCTCGAGCGGGAGGTCTTCGACGTCGACGACGACAGTGATGCGGGACAGGCCCTCGATCTCGCTGTGGCCCACGGCGAGGCTCTCGATGTTGAATCCCCGGCGGGCGAAGAGCCCGGCGACGCGGGTCAGGAGGCCCGGTTTGTCCTCGACGAGGAGGCTCAGAACGTGCGTGCTCACGGGCTACTCCTCTCCCCAGGTCGGTGCGTGGTCTTTGGCGTACTGCACATAGCTGTTGCTGACGCCCTGCGGGACCATCGGCCAGACCATGGCGTCACGGCTGACGATGAAGTCGATGACCACCGGGCGGTCGTTGGTCTCGAGGGCCAGCTTGATCGCGGCGTCCACCTGGTCGGCGCTGGTGACACGGATGCCGAGGGCACCGTACGCGTCGGCGAGCTTCACGAAGTCGGGCACCATCTGGGTGTCGTGGCCGGTGTTCAGGTCGGTGAAGGAGTGGCGTCCGTCGTAGAACAGGGTCTGCCACTGGCGCACCATTCCCAGCGAGGAGTTGTTGATGATGGCGACCTTGATCGGGATGTTGTTGATGGTGCAGGTGGCCAGTTCCTGGTTCGTCATCTGGAAGCATCCGTCACCGTCGATCGACCAGACCACCCGATCGGGTTCGGCGACCTTGGCCCCCATGGCCGCGGGCACCGAGTATCCCATGGTGCCGGCGCCGCCGGAGTTGAGCCAGGCGTTCGGGCGCTCATACTTGATGAACTGGGCGGCCCACATCTGGTGCTGGCCGACTCCGGCTGCGTAGACCGCCTCGGGTCCGGTCAGCTCCCCAATGCGCTTGATCACGTACTGCGGCGAGAGGAGGCCGTCGGCCGGCTCGCTGAAGCCGAGCGGGAACTCCTGGACCAGCCCTTTCAGGTAGGTCCACCATTCCTCGGTCTCCGGCTTCCGGCCGGCGATGGCCTCTTCGAAGGCGACGATGAGGTCAGCGATGACGTCCTTGGCATCGCCGACGATGGGAACGTCCGCCGTGCGGATCTTGGAGATCTCCGCAGGGTCGACGTCGACATGGACCACTTTCGCGTTGGGCGCGAACTCGGAGACCTTCCCGGTCACCCGGTCGTCGAAACGCGCGCCGAGCGACACGATCAGGTCGCTCTCCTGCAGTGCCAGCACCGCGGGAACGGTGCCGTGCATACCCGGCATGCCGAGGTGCTGCGGGTGCGAGTCGGGGAAGGCACCGCGGGCCATCAGCGTGGTCACGACGGGGGCGCCGGTGGTCTCGGCGAGCTTCAGCAATTCCTTCGACGCACGGGCCCTGATCACACCACCGCCCACGTACAGCACCGGCCTCTTCGCGCCGGCGAAGAGCGCCGCGGCGGCCTGCACCTGCTTGCCGTGCGCCTTAGTGATCGGCCGGTAGCCGGGCAGGTCGAGCTTGGGCGGCCAGACGAACGGGGCGGAGTTCTGTTGGGCGTCCTTGGTGATGTCGACCAGCACCGGGCCCGGGCGTCCGGTCGACGCGATGTGGTACGCCGACGCGATCGCCGCGGGGATGTCTTCGGGCCGCTTCACCAGGAAGGAGTGCTTCGTGATCGGCATCGTGATGCCGACGATGTCGGCCTCCTGGAAGGCGTCGGTCCCCATCAGCGTGGAGAATACCTGGCCGGTGATGGCCAGCAGCGGCACCGAGTCCATGTAGGCATCCGCTATGGCGGTGACCAGGTTGGTGGCCCCCGGTCCGGAGGTCGCGATCGCGACCCCGACCCGCCCGCTGGCTGCGGCGTAGCCCTCGGCGGCGTGCCCGGCGCCCTGCTCATGGCGGACCAGGATGTGCCGGATGTCGGTTTGCGCCATCAACTCGTCGTAGAACGGGATGACCGCGCCGCCGGGGATGCCGAAGACGTCGGTGACGCCGAGGTGCTTGAGGGTGCGGAGAATCGCACCGGAGCCGGTGAGGATTTCGGGTGCCGACGAGTCCGGCGCCGTGGAGGCGCGGGCTGACGGGGATGGCACGGGCGAGGGTTCCGTGGTCATGGAAGGAGAGTCCCTAGGTCGAATGCGGATGGTGGGCGCAGAACTAGCCGGTGATCGCGCCTTCGGCGGCTGAATGCACAAGCTTCGAGTACTTTGCGAGGACGCCACGGGTATAGCGCGGAGGAAGCGGAGCCCAGCCTTCACGGCGGGCGGCCAGCTCATCAGGGTCGACCAGTAGGTCGAGCGTGCGAGCTGCGATATCGACCCGTATCAGATCACCATCGCGCACGAAGGCGATGGGACCTGCGTCCACCGCTTCGGGTGCTATGTGGCCGATACACAGTCCGGTTGTGCCGCCTGAGAATCGACCGTCCGTCAATAGTAGTACATCCTTGCCGAGACCCGCGCCCTTGATGGCTCCGGTGATGGCAAGCATCTCGCGCATGCCGGGACCGCCCTTCGGGCCCTCATAGCGGATGACGACCACGTCGCCGGCGCCGATCTTGCCTTCGGTGAGCGCGTCCATCGCTGCGCGTTCGCGTTCGAACACTCGTGCGGGCCCTTCGAACACGCTGGCGTCGAAACCGGCCGTCTTGACCACGGCGCCCTCCGGCGCGAACGAGCCCTTGAGCACGGTGAGGCCGCCGGTGGCGTGGATCGGGTTGTCCAGGGTGCGGAGCACCGTCCCGTCCAGTGCCGGCGGGTTGATCTCGGCGAGGTTCTCGGCGACGGTCTTGCCGGTGACCGTGAGCGCGTCGCCGTGCAGCAGGCCGGCGTCGAGGAGGGCCTTCATCACGGTCGGGACACCGCCGTGACGGTCGACGTCATTCATGACGTAGTTGCCGAATGGCTTCAGGTCGCCGATGTGGGGAATCGTGTCACCGATGCGGTTGAAGTCATCGAGGGTGAGCTCCACCTCGGCCTCGTTGGCGATGGCCAGCAGGTGCAGGATCACGTTGGTCGAACCGCCGAAGGCCATGGCGACGGCGATCGCGTTCTCGAACGCCTTCTTGGTCAGGATGTCCCTGGCCGTGATGCCGAGGCGCAACATGTTGACGACGGCCTCGCCGGAGCGGTGCGCGTAGTAGTCGCGGCGGCGGTCGGCAGAGGCCGGGGAGGCCGAACCGGGCAGGCTCATGCCGAGTGCTTCGGCGACGCTGGCCATCGTGTTCGCCGTGTACATGCCGCCGCAGGCACCCTCGCCCGGAGCGAACGCGCACTCGATGCGCTTGGCGTCCTCGGCCGACATCCGGCCGGCCTTGACCGCGCCGACGGCTTCGAACGAGTCGATGATGGTGATGTCCTTCTCGGTGCCGTCCGAGAGCTTGACCCAGCCGGGCGCGATCGAGCCGGCGTAGAGGAACACGCTGGCCAGGTTCAGGCGCGCGGCGGCCATCAGCATGCCGGGCAGCGACTTGTCACAGCCCGCGAGCAGGATCGAACCGTCGAGGCGCTCGGCCTGCATGACGACCTCGACCGAGTCGGCGATCACCTCCCGTGAGACCAGGGAGAAGTGCATTCCCTCGTGGCCCATCGAGATGCCGTCGGAGACGGAGATGGTGCCGAACTGGAGCGGATACCCGCCGCCGGAGTGCACGCCCTCTTTCGACGCCTGGGCGAGGCGGTCAAGCGAGAGGTTGCAGGGCGTGATCTCGTTCCATGAGCTGGCGATGCCGATCTGCGGCTTCTCCCAGTCGGCGTCTCCCATTCCGACGGCCCGAAGCATCCCCCGTGAGGTGGTGGCTTCGATGCCGTCCGTGACGACGCGGCTTCGGGGTTTCAGATCAATCTCAGGCATGTCCACGAGTCTAGAACCTCGGGAACCACTCACTCTTCGCGGGCGGCGGCCGCCCCACGGAAGTCCGCGAGCAGCCCCAGCACCTGGGCGACTTCTTCGGGACCCCGCACCCGGTAGCCGGCCAGGGAGGCACCGGGGCCGATCTTCAGTCCGAGGTCTCCCTCCCCGAGCGCGGCGAAGCCGTCCTCATCCGTCACGTCGTCGCCGGCGTAGAACACGGCGGTGGCGCCGGTGTGGGCGCGCAGTTGCGCGAGCGCGTCGCCCTTGGTGCTGGAACGCACCGAGAACTCCAGCACGTTCTTGCCCTCCCGCATGGTGAGCCCGGGGAGCAGTTCGCTCACCTGTTCCCGCGCCTCACGCTGCGCTTCCCTGCCCTCATCCGCGCTGGCCAGCCGGGTGTGCAGGGCCATTCCGGCTGGTTTCCGCTCGATGAACGCGCCCTCGACGGAACCGCTGATCCGTTCGAGCACGCGGGCCAGGGTGTCCAACTCCTCAAGTTCCGCGGCCACCAGCCCCAGTTCGATGCCCGGTGTGTCCAGTTGCACCTCGATCCCGTGCGACCCGGTCAGCAGCACCCGCTCGGACGGCTGGGCCACCTGCTGCAGGCTGACCAGGGCGCGGCCAGAGACCAGGGCAACCCGGATGCCGGGAAGCTCCAGGAGTCGCTGAACAGCTTCGCGGGCGCCGTCCACGGCACGCGCGTTCTCGGGCTCGTCGACGTGGGGCGCGAGTGTCCCGTCGAAGTCGAGGGCCACCAGGAGGTTGTCGACCGCGGCGAGCTCGCGGAGCGCTGAGACCAGATTCTCGGGAACACCTGCCTGCACGGCTGCACCTCCGGTGAGGGTTTGAAGGAAATTGGCTGACCAGGCCGCGACGTCGTTGTCGAAGACCTTGCGCCGGAGTGCGCGCATCCGTCGTGCCCGGTCGCGAGGCGGCATCTCAAGCGCGTACATGATCGCGTCCTTCACGCCCTCGATGTCATGCGGGTTGATTCGCACCGACTGGCGGAGTTCGTCTGCGGCGCCGGCGAATTCGCTGAGCACCAGCACGCCGTCATTGTCGAACCGCACCGCAACGTACTCCTTGGCGACGAGGTTCATCCCATCGCGGAGCGCGGTGACCAGCATCACGTCGGCGGCGAGGTACAAGGCCACCATCTCCTCCCGCGGGTACCCGTGGTGGTGGTAGCTGATGGCCGTGTTGCTGATGGTGGCGTAATCGCCGTTCAGGCGCCCGACGGCGAGTTCGATTTCGTCGCGGAGGGCCATGTACGCGCCCACCCGCTCCCGGGACGGGCTGGCAACCTGCACCAGCGTCACGTCCTGCACGGTGAGGCGGCCTTCGGCGAGGAGTTCGCCGTATGCCTTGATCCGGTGCCCGATGCCTTTGGTGTAGTCCAGGCGGTCGACGCCGAGCATGATCTTCTTGGGGTTGCCGAGGTCTTCCCGGATCTGCTTGGCCCTGGCCTGGATCTCCGGGCGCCTGGCCAGTTCCTCGTAACTGTGGGCGTCGATCGAGATCGGGAAGTGCCGGGCGATGACCCGGCGCGAACGGCCTTCGCCGTCGGGGACGTCGATCGTGGTGCCGCGGGTGGTGTAGCCGAACAGGCGCCGGGTGGCGCGGGAGAAATTGCCCGCGTCTGCGACGCGCTGGAAACCGATCAGGTCGGCGCCGAGGAGGCCGTCGATGATCTGACGGCGCCAGGGCAGCTGCGAGTAGATGCCGTACGGAGGGAAGGGGATGTGGTTGAAGAACCCGATGACCAGGTCGGGTCGCATGTCACGCAGCATCCGTGGCACCAGTTGGAGCTGGTAGTCGTGCACCCACACCGTCGCCCCGGTGGCGGCGACCTCGGCGGCCGCGGCGGCGAACCGCTTGTTGACGGCGACGTAGGAGTCCCACCACTCCCGGTGGAAGCTGGGCGGTGCGATCACGTCATGGTAGAGCGGCCAGAGGGTGTCGTTGGAGAACCCCTCGTAGTAGCGCTCGAGGTCTTCGGTGCTCAGCCGCACCGGCACGATGGAGATGCCGTCGTTCTCGAAGGGTTCGAAGTCACGGTCCGCGACGCCGGGCCAGCCCACCCACGCTCCGTCTGAGGCGCGCATCAAGGGTTCGAGCGCGGTCACCAGGCCGCCCGGCGAGGTGCGCCAGTTGCCGTCGGTTCCGAGGGGACCCTCGGGTCCTGGATCGTAGTCGACCGGCAGGCGGTTGGAGACCACGACCAGCGAGAAAGCGCCGTTCTGGGCGTGGGGTCGTCGGGATTCGGTTGACTTCGTGATGGTTCGTCCGTTTCCGGCTGGGCCGTACTGCCGCCCCGCCTCGGTGTTCCTTCAGGTTATCAGGGCGCCTCCCGGCCCCGCCGAACCCGCAGTAGTTGGGGTTATGCGGGCCTCATAAACCCAACAAGTGCGGGTTCGCGGGGGTGGGGGCGGGCTAGGAGCGGGACAGGGCGAAGCTGAAGGAGCGGGCGCCGCGGCGCCGCCCGACCACCCAGAGGGAGACCAGCACGCCGAACAGCGCGAACGCCGCCAGCGCCGCAGCGGATGCCGCGACCTCCGCTCCCCCGACGCCCGACACGATCGCCTGCATGCCGTCCACCGCCCAGGTGAGCGGCAGGAACGGGCTGACCAGCTGGAATGGTTTCGCGACGATCTCGATCGGGTATAGCCCGCCGGCCGAGGTGAGCTGCAACGCGAGCAGCACCAGCGAGACCACGATTCCGGCCCGGCCGAACGCCACGGTGAGGGCATGGTGCACGGCGACGAAGACCAGGGCGAGCAGCAGCGCGAACGACAGGGTCGACGGAAGCAGTGCCCACGACACTCCGAGGGCGGCGTGCAGCAGCAGCGTGATCGCCACCGCCTGTGCGGCGGCGATGCCGAACCCCCGTCCGAGGCTCCGCAACACGATCCGCCCGGTCGACGCCGTGGAGGCCAGCGCGAGCGGGCTCACCGGCCGCAGGAGCAGGAAGATCGCCAGCGCGCCGATCCAGAGGCCGAGGGGCACGACGACCATCCCGATCACCGGGCCGATCGAGCCGATCTCGTTCGCCCGGGTGGTGCTCACCGTGACCGGCTCCGAGACCACCTTCGCGGTGGCGTCGGCGTCCTGGTCACCCGCAGCGGATGCCTGGCGGGCGCCGCTGGTCAGCCCGGTTGCGAGGGTGCCCGCTCCCCCGGCCAGCTGGTGGGCGCCGGCGGCGGAGGCGGCAGTGCCGTCCGCGAGCTGCGTGACCCCGTCGGCCAGGCCGGATACGCCGGAGGCGAGGTTGTACGCTCCCGACCGCAGCGCGCCGGACCCGGCCGCGAGTTGCGCGGCGCCGGCGGCGCTCTGCGCGATGCCGTCGGCGACGCTCCCGATTCCCCCGCCGGCCAGGCTGGTCGCCGGACTCTGGGCGGAGAGCGCGTCGAGACCGGCGCCGAGGCTGTTCAACGACGCCACCAGGGTGTCGATCTGCGCCAGCTGGGCGGCCTCGGCCGGCCCCTGCGGAACGACGGCGGCGATGGCGGCCCGGTTGGCGGCGAGCATCGGTTGCAGCCCCTGGGACAGTTGCGCGAATCCGGTGGCGCTCTGCTGCACCCCCGAGGCGTACGCGGGCAGCCCGGTGCGGAGCACCCCGAGGCCGGCCGCCCCGGAACTGAGCCGGCCGAGGCCCGTAGCCAGCGCATCAACTCCCTGCGTGTACGACGTCACCCCGGAAGCGAACGACTCAGCGCCACCGGCCGCGGAGGAGGCGCCGGACGACGTGGTCGCCGCACCCGCTGCAAGGGAGTCGAGCCCCGTGGCCAGACCGTCGACTCCGCTGGAAACCTGCGACGCGCCATCCGCCGCGCTGGTCAGTGACTCACCCATGGTGCCGAGTTGGGCGTAGAAGCCGGTGAGGTACTGGGCGGTGATGGCACGGCCGAACGCGCTCGTCATGGCGGTTCCCACCGATTGGGCGGCTGAGCCGGCCAGGTAGGAGTGCGCGTCGTCGGTGCGGATCGCGAGCTTCGCCTGCTGCGGGCTGCTGCCGGAGAGTGAGGTGACAGAGGCCGAGAAGTCCCTGGGGATGGTCAGCACCGCGTAGGCGTCACCGGCGGCGAGCGCGTCGGCCGCGTCGGCGGAGTTGGAGATCGTCCAGTCGAATCCGGCGGATTGTTCCCCGCCGGCGCGCGGGCCGGTGAGTTCGGTGACCAGTTGCCGGCCGGCGAGCACCGGCGTGGTGGTGCCGTCGGGCTGGGGCAGGTTCACCATGGTGTCGTTGTTCACGACGATCGCCGGGATGGTGTCGATCCTCTGGTCGGCCGACGCCAGCGCACCGGCGAAGAGGCCGCCGACCGCCAGCGGCACGATGACGAGCCCGGCCAGCACCGCTCCGAACGACACCCGGCGCTGCCTCGGTGTGCGGCCGAACAATTTTTCAAGCCTGGAGCTCATCGCAGCACGGCCTCTCTGTCATCGGATCCGGTCGGGGCCGGAACACTCTCTGCGGGGTCTGGCACGGTCACGCCGGCCGCGACCAGCTCGAGACGACGGATGCCCCTGCCGCCGATCCCTCCCACGTCGCGGCCGACGGCGGCACCGGCACCGGCACCGGCACCGGCACCGAGCACGATTGTGGTCGTGTCGGGGGCAAGGGCTGCGGCCACGGTCGCGAGAAGCACGGTATCCGGGCTCTCACCGAGGTCGACGAAGACCACTCCGGGGTTCTCGGCGAGCGCCGCGGCGACCAGCACCGCGGCCCGGGCCTCTGCGGAGAGCGATGACACCGTCGTGTGGGCGGTGATCCCGTGGCCGATCCCGTTGCCGAGTGCGCGGTTGATTTTGTCGTGCCACTGGTCCAGCTGGGCGCGCCGCGGCCTGGTGCGGAACCAGGGCAGGCCCAGTTCCAGCCGCTCGGAGATCAGTTCACCGACCGTGCGCCCGTTCGAAGCACTGTCGCCGCCGCCCAGGTCACACAGGGCAACGGTGCGGAGGGCCCGCGCCCGCTCCGAGGGCAGCGGGGCGCCGAGGACCTGAAGTCGGCCGTCGACGGGCTCGAGGCGACCGGCCAGGGTTGCCGCGACCACGCGGCGATCGGCGGCGCTCCCGGTCACGAACACTAGCGCACCGGTGGGAACAGACAGGTCGAACGGTTCGAGCGGGCTCTCCGGCAGTCCCAGCCGTACGGCGTCGGCGGTGATGGCGTCGCCGTGCCCCCAGTGGGCTTTCGCCCAGTCGAGATCGGCGAGGTGGTGCCGCAGGCTCTCCCCCTCGATATCGACGTTCGGGAGGATGCGTTCCAGCCAGGACGGCAGCCACCAGGCAGCGGTCCCCGCCAGCGCCATCGCAGCCGGCACCAGGGTCATCCGCACCAGGAACGCGTCGAGGAACACTCCGACGGCCAGCGCGAACGCGATGCCCTTGATCGCCCCGGAACCCTCGGGGACGAAGGCGAAGAAGACGAAGAACATGATCAGGGCCGCGGCCGTGACCACTCGCGCGGCGTGTGAGAACCCGGCGACGACCGATTCGCGGGCCTCGCCGGTCTTCACGAACTCCTCCCGCATTCCGGAGACCAGGAACACCTCGTAGTCCATGGCCAGGCCGAACAGCACCGCCATCAGCAGGATCGGCAGGAAGCTGAGGATCGGGCCGGGGTTCTCCACACCGAGCAGGTCGGCGAACCAGCCCCACTGGAAGATCGCGACGCTGGCGCCGATCGCGGCGAAAACGGAGAGCAGGAAGCCGACAGCCGCCTTGACCGGCACGAAGACCGAACGGAACACCATCATCAGCAAGACGATCGAGAGGCCCACCACGATCAGGGCGAACGGGATCAGCGCGTTGCTGAGCCGGTTGGAGATGTCGATCGACACTGCCGTCGCGCCGGTGACGGTGATCGGCGTGCCGAGGCTGCTGTCGATCGACGGGCCGAGGTCACGGATGGCCTGAACCAGGTCCTTGGTCTCCGGGGCGTTCGGTGCGCTCTCCGGCATGACCTGGATGATTGCGGTGTCGACGGTGGGGTCGGGCAGGCCGCCGCTGACGAATGCCACGTCGGGCAGTTCACGGATCTTCGCACCGATGGTCTCGAGGTCGGGCATGATGTCGGTGGTCTGGGTGATGTCGACGACCACGATCAGCGGACCGTTGTAGCCGGGGCCGAACCCCTGCTCGATCAGGTCGAACGCCTCGTGCTGGGTGGACCCCGCCGGTTCTGAGGCGCCGTCGGGCAGGTTGAGGTCGAGGCTGAGGGCGGGGACGGCCATCACGCCGAGGATGGCGACCACGGCGAGGCCGGCGACGACCGGGGCCTTCAGCACCAGCTTCACCCAGCGCCGGCCGAGGGTCGGGCGACCGGAATCCGGGGTGGTCGCTCGGCGGTGAGCGCGGCCGCCTGGCTTCGGCGCGAGCCGCATGCCGACCAGCCCGAGAATCGCCGGCAGCAGCGTGATCGCCACGAAGATGGCGACCAGCACTGCGAACGCGGCAGCCACACCCATCACCGACAGGAAGGGGATGCCCACCACGAGCAGGCCGAGGAGGGCGATGATGACCGTCAGCCCGGCGAACACGACAGCGCCGCCGGCGGTCGCCACCGCGGTGGCCGCCGATTCCTCTGGATCGTCACCCCGAGCCAGCTGGGTGCGGTGCCGGGACAGGATGAACAGGGAGTAGTCGATGCCGACCGCCAGCCCGAGCATGAGCGCGAGCATCGGGGCGGTGCTTGAGACGGAGGCGAACGCCGAGACGGCGGTGATGCCGCCCATGGCAACGCCCACGCCGATGAGGGCCATCAACAGGGGCATGCCGGCGGCCAGAAGGGATCCGAATGTGATGATCAGCACCACCCCGGCGAACAGCACGCCGAACACCTCGGTGACGGTGATCCCGAAGGTGTTGTCCTGGAACACCTGGCCGCCGAACGCGACGGTGAGGCCCGCGTCGGAGCCGATGGAACTGGTGGCGGTGAGATCGTCCAGCGTCTGCGGCGTCACATCCGTCGACTGGCCCTTCAGCTGCACCTGGGTGAACGCCGTGCCCTTGTCGGCGGAGATGGCGTCGGACGCGTACTCCGAGAACGGCGTGATCACGGTGTCCACGCCGGCGACTTTCTCGATCGCCCCGGCCATGTCGTCGATGGCGCCTTTGTAGTGCGGGTCGGAGACGGATGCCCCGTCCGGCGCTTTGTAGACCACCTGCACCTGCGTGCCCGCCGCAGACGGGAAGACGGCGGCGAGCTTGTCGATGCTGTCCTGGGATTCGGTGCCGGGGATCGCGAAAGACTCCTGGGTCTGGCCGCCGAGGGCGAAGCCACCGCCGAGGATCCCGCCGAGCACGACGACCCAGATGCCGATGACGAGCCAGGCGCGACGGAATGCGAACCGTCCGATGCGTTGCAGGAGGATGGCCATGGTGTTACGCCTTCTGGTTTCGGTCGGTGCGGGGGCCAGTGGCCACGGTGACCGGGGCCAGCAGTTCGGTGACGACGGTGAGAAGCGCGGTGCGGATCTCATCGGCCGGGGCGATCTCGTCTTCGAAGAAGGTCGCGCCGGCGACCAGCGTGTATGCGGCCCCGCCGAGGGCGATCCCGAGGCGCAGCCGGTCTTCGGTGCTTGCGGTCTCGTCGCAGAGCGTTTCCGAGAGCCTCACGATGAGCCGGCCGGCCCGGTCGATCACCGGGATGCCGCGGAGCGATTGACCCTGGTTGATGAAGGTGTGCACCTCGAGTCGGTACCGGAGCAGGAAGTCGATGAAGTCGTCGACGAACCGCGCCCGGCCCTTTGCGGGGTCCGATGCCCCCGCGAAGCGGTCGAGCATCACCTCCAGCTGGTCGATGGCGGGCGTGATGACGTCCTGGAGCAGCGCCTCCTTCGACGCGAAGTGGTACAGCACGCTCGACTTCGAGAACCCGGCGGCATCCGCTATCTGTTGCAGCGAGGTGCCGGCGAAACCGACGGATGCGAACTGTTCGAGCGCGATTGCGCGCAGTTCGTCGCTGGTCGTGGGGCGGGAGGCGGCGTGCGGTGCGTCAAGGGTCACGGATCGAGGCTACCCTGACCGATCGGTCAGATCCTGCACGATCGGTCAGATTCGCGGGGAGCTCGCAGCCGGGGCCCCGACTAACCGGCCACCGCAGACAGGGAGAGGGTGGCCAGGACGACGGTCACCGGGGCCAGCACCACGCCGAGCACCACGTAGCGTGACCACCGGATCTGCTCTCCAGACTCGCCAGCCGCTGGTGCCAGAGCAGCGTCGCCAGCGACGCCCACGGGGTGATCAGGGGCCCGGCGTTCACTCCGATCAACACGGCCACCAGTCGAAGTGGAGACCCGGCGGCCGGTTCGAGCGCGAGGTACGCGGGCAGGTTGTTGATCGCGTTCGCCCCGGTCGCGCCGACCCACGACAGGCGTCAACAGGACCGCGGTGGTGTCCAGGGACAGGTACACGGTGCTCGCCACAGCCAGCGCGACGACAAGCAGCCACAACGCCCAGGTGCGCCCGCCCGCCCAGCGCACCAGGCGATCCGCGACACAAAACGGAACAGACCCGCCTCAGCGGACAGCTCGGCGACGACAGTGATGGCGACGACAAAGGTGAGAATCGGCCAGACCCGGATGGCAAGCTCCGCGACGTCCGGCCAGGGCAGCAGACCGGTCACGATCGACACACAGCCCACGAGGAACAGGACCGCACCGACCAGGACTGTACGCACATCGTCCCTTCGTCGGGATGGGGTGAAGCACCTGTAGTCCGCCGCCGACCCCTGCGGGATCCGCGAACACCCGGGTACGTTAGTAGCAGGAGGCCACCATGCGAAAGTTCATCTTCAGCAGTGCAATGCTCGGCGTCGTGTCTGGCGGCTGGAACGCGGTACAGGCGACCCGGCACGGTCCGCGGGACTGGCGGTTGCTGCTGCTGTGGATCGGCTGGGCGCTCAGCGCCGCCGTGGCCATCGGCACCGTCATCGAAGACGCCAACGAGCGCAGAATCGAACACTGACTCGACACCGACTCGAGCCCCGGGCGATAAAAGCCTCATTAGCCGGTTGAATCTTCGGCGTGTCAGCAGGTGCGGAGCGGCGTCGTCCCCGACACTGGTACCAGTGCCATCGTTCCGTTTGAAAGGGGCCCCCATGTTCGGTCGTCGACGTCGTGTCGCACCTGTCGTCCAGGCGCCAGCCCCCGAGCTGAGCGACGAGCACATCTTCGAGCTGCTGAACAGCAAACTCGCGGAAATCGTCGGGGCCCGCGGCTCGTGGACCCTCGTTCCTCGCAGCAGCGACGACACCGATGTGATCTTCCACGACCTCAAGTCCACGCAGATCGCCACCGTCCTCGCCACACTCCTGAAGACGGAGAAGGCGACGTTGCGCGGCGAGACCGCTGCCGAACCGACCGCTCTCCCCTGGACACCGGCCCCGATCACGGTGTGGGCAGAGCCGGAACACGCCTCGGTCAACGCCCCGGTGCGGATTCCGGCCTACCAGGCCGCCGGCGAACCAGAGCGCGCCCGCCTCGTCGCTTAGCGGACTCAAGCCGGGTCAGCGGATGGCGGCCCAGCCATCGGGTCCGGCGCTTCCCGCCGGATAGGAGTCCAGCGGAACGTCGCCGTCACGCCAGGCCTTGAGCACGGGCGCCACGATCCTCCAGCACTGCTCGGCCGTGTCACCCCGCACCGACAGCGACGGGTCGCCCTCGAAGATCCCCTCCAGCACCTCGCCGTAGGCCAGCAACTGCCCAGGCCCGAACGTCGCCCCCAGGCTGACCCGTTCCAACTGCAACGGATCCCCCGGACCGTTGATGTTGAGCTCGAGCGACATCTCGTCCGGCGCGAGGAAGATGCGGAGCACGGTCGGATCCGTCAGCCCACGCAGCCCGGTCGGCAGGTGCGGCACCGCCTTGAACGTGATCACGATCTCGCGGCGCCGGGCGGCGAGCGCCTTCCCGGACCGCAACGTGAACGGCACCCCGGCCCAGCGCCAGTTGTCGATTTCGAAGGTGACCTCGGCGAGCGTCTCGGTGCCGTTGTTCGGATCCACCCCTGGCGAATCGACGTAGGCGGGCAACTTCCGCCCGTCGACCGTCCCCGCCGTGTACCGGCCGCGCCGGCTCGACCGTTTCGGCGACCCGTTCCGCAGCCGGGTCGCACGGAGCACGGCTCCCTTGGCGTCCCGGAGATCCACGGCATCGAGGGTCGACGGCGGCTCCATTGCGAGGATCGACATCACCTGCAGCAGGTGGCTCTGGATCATGTCGACCAGGGCGCCGGCCTGGTCGTAGTAACCGGCGCGGCCCTCGAGCCCGAGCTGCTCGTCGTAGACGATGTCCACCCGCTCGATGTTCTCGCTGTTCCAGAGCGGCTCGAAGATCCGGTTCGCGAACCGCAGCCCCATCAGGTTGAACACCGTCGAGCGGCCCAGGAAGTGATCGACCCGGTGGATCTGGTTCTCCGGGACCAGCTTCGCCAGCATCGCATTGAGTTCCGCGGCGCTGGCCTCATCAACGCCGAACGGCTTCTCCAGTGCCAGCTGGGTCCCGGCCGGCAGCGTCAGGTCACCGAGCGCCGCACACACACGCTCCGTGACGGCGGGCGGGAGCGCGAAATAGATCGACGGCGTTCCGGCGCACAGGCCGAGCAGCCGCTGCATCTCCGCGGCCTGCGTCACGTCTGCCTGCTTGTAGACAGCGGATTTGATGAGCGCGTCCACCGCATCGCCACTGGCCCCGGCCGTCGCGAACGACTTTCTGAGGGTGTCCCGCCAGGCGGCGGGTGAGAACTCTTCACGCCCGGCGCCGACCAGGGTCACCGCCAGCTCCGGCCGTTTGGCAAGCAGTTGCCCCAGGGCCGGCAACAGGAGGCGGGCGGACAGGTCCCCGCCGGCACCGAGAATCAGAAGCGTGGAAGCGGGCTGCGTCATCTCCCCAACGTAGTGTCAGTATGGGCAGATGGCACTGAACATTGAGGATTATGCCCTGATCAGCGACTGTCACTCGGCCGCGTTGGTGGGCAAGGACGGCAGTATCGACTGGCTCTGCCTTCCGCGCTACGACTCCGCTTCGATGTTCGGCGCCCTTCTCGGGAATGAGGAGCACGGGCGCTGGCTGCTCCGCCCGGCCGACCTCGACGCCACAGCACGCCGCTCCTACCTCGGCGACACCTTCATCCTCTCCACTGTCTGGACCACGGCCACCGGCAGCGTGGAGGTGATCGACCTGATGCCGCACAGCGATCGCCGGGCGGACGTGGTCCGGGTGGTGCGGGGACTGTCCGGATCCGTCGAAATGATCCAGGACCTGCGCATCCGCTTCGGATACGCATCGACCGTGCCGTGGGTACGGCAGCTGAGGCAGGAGGACGGGTTGGTCGCCGTGGCCGGGCCGGACGCCATCGTGGTGCGTGGACCCAAGCTGCGCGCGTCAGACCACCGGCACGTGTCGGAATTCACCGTGGCCGCCGACGAGAGTGTCGACATCCAGATGACCTGGTATCCCTCGCACCGGGCCACCCCTGGCCCGGTCGACGTGGGCGAGGCGATGGAGCGCACCGCCGCATGGTGGGCCGACTGGGCACGGCAGAGCCCGTCCGAGGGCCCGTTCCGCGCCGAGGTGACCCGGTCGATGCTGGTCCTCCGCGCGCTCACGCATGAGTCCACCGGCGGCATCGTCGCGGCAGCGACCACGTCGCTGCCGGAGAGTTTCGGCGGCAACCGCAACTGGGACTACCGCTACGTCTGGTTGCGTGACGCCGCCCTCACCCTGGAGGTGCTGCTGTCGCACGGCTACGAAGGCGAAGCCGAGCGATGGATGATGTGGCTGCTGCGGGCGATCGCCGGTGACCCGAACGACGTGCAGATCATGTACGGCCTGGCCGGGGAACGGTACCTGCCCGAGCGCGAGCTGACCAGCCTGCCGGGGTACCGCGATTCCACGCCGGTGCGGGTGGGCAACGCCGCCGTCAGCCAGTTCCAGTCCGATGTGATCGGCGAGGTGATGGTCGCGCTCCACGCGGCGCGCATCGCCGGGATCGAGGAGGGTGAGTTCTCCTGGCCGCTGCAGCGTGCGCTGATGGCCTTCCTGGAGCAGAACTGGCGCCGGCCGGACCAGGGGCTCTGGGAGGTACGCGGCCCGGCGCGCGAATTCACCCACTCCCGGGTGATGGTCTGGGCGGCCTTCGACCGTGCTGTGCGCGGCATCACCGAATTCGGGCTGGATGGCCCGCTCAAGCGGTGGACCGCCATCCGCGACCAGGTGCGACGCGACATCGAAGACCGCGGCTTCAACCGGGCACGCAACAGTTACACCCAGTTCTTCGGCAGCGAGCAGGTGGATGCGTCGTTGCTGGTGCTCCCCCAGGTCGGTTTCTGTGAGCCGATGGACCCGCGGATGATGGGCACCGTCGCGGCCATCGAGGAAGACCTGCTCCGCAACGGGCTGCTGATGAGGTACCTCACCCACAGCTCGGTGGACGGTCTGCCGCCCGGCGAGCATCCGTTCCTGGCCTGCTCGTTCTGGCTGGTTGAGCAATACGCCACCTGCGGGCGGATGGACGACGCTGAGGAGCTGATGTACCGGCTGCTGGGCCTGGCCAACGATGTCGGACTCCTGTCCGAGGAATACGACGTCGAAAACGGACACCAGGCCGGCAACACACCGCAGGCGTTCTCCCACCTGGCACTGGTGCGGGCAGCGGATGCCATCATGGCCGGCACCGCCTCGCCGACCCAGCAGGTGACGCAGTAAGCGTGGACCGCACAGAAAAGGGGCCGGCACAGTTGCCGGCCCCTCCTGTCGTCGCGGCGTCTTAGGTCGTAGTGGTGCGGTTGCGGGTGATGAGGCCGTAGATCAGCAGCACGATGATCGAGCCGACGATCGCGATCAGCCAGGAGCGGATGTCGAAGAACCCACCCATGTCGATGTTGAAGAGCAGGCTGGCCAGCCAGCCGCCGAGAAGTGCGCCCACCACGCCGAGCAGCAGCGTGATGAACCAGCCGCCACCCTGCCTGCCGGGCAGGATCGCCTTGGCGATGGCGCCGGCAATCAGGCCGAGAATGAGGAAGCCAATGAAACTCATGGTCGATTCCTTTCGTAGGGCACCGCGGAAAGCGCCGGTGCGACAGCCGCGGGCCGTGGATGGTCCGCTTAGCCCAACAGGTTATAGAGTTTCGCCACTTTCTTTGTAGATTTTCCTCGGCATGGCGGCATTGCCGGATCCTAGATTGATGAGCATGACCGCTCGAACATTCACCTCCCGCGACCTCGCCCAGATTGCGATCTTCGCCGCCCTCATCGCCGCGCTCGGACTGCCCGGGGCGCTGAGCCTCGGCGCCGTCGCCGTGCCGATCACCTTCCAAACGCTGGGCGTCATGCTCGCCGGCGCCATACTCGGCGCGCGCAAGGGCTTCTTCGCGGTGCTCCTTTTCCTTGCCCTGGCCGCCGCGGGGCTTCCGCTGTTGTCCGGTGGACGCGGCGGACTGGTCTGGTTCACCAGCTCACCGGCCGCCGGCTACCCGTACGGCTGGCTGCTCGGCGCCGCACTGATCGGCTTCTTCACCGCCCGGCTGCTGCCGAAGTACCGCGTGCTGCCCGCGATCGGCGCCACGGCGCTCGGCGGAATCGTCGCCGTGTACCTGATCGGGATCCCGGTCACCGCGATCAACCTGGGCATCCCGCTCTGGGTCGCCGCGGCGGACAGCGTCAAATTCCTGCCGTTCGACATCGTCAAAGTCGTCGTGACAGTGCTGGTGGCCAAGGGCGTGCACAAGGCATACCCCGGGCTGATCCCCCTGCCCTCCCGCCGACGCGCCGGGACGACCGCGGTCACACGACAGGCCGACGCGGCGTCCGACGCGCCGGCCAGGTGACCCGGCAGGCCTCGCGGCGGATGCCGGCGGTCACCGCGTGAGCATCATCGAGTTCGCTGACGTCTCGCACTCGTTCGGCGACCGGACGGTGCTGCGCGGCATCCGCTTGCACCTCACCGAGCACCGGATCGGGATCGTCGGGGCCAATGGTTCCGGCAAGTCGACACTGGCGCGGATGATCAACGGCCTGGTGGCCCCGAGCAGCGGCACGGTAACCGTCAACGGGATGGACGTCTCCCGGCAGGCCCGCGAGGTGCGCCGCACGGTCGGATTCATCTTCACCAACCCCGACAACCAGATTGTGATGCCCACCGTGCAGGAGGACGTGGCGTTCACCCTGCGCCGGCGGGGCCTCGGCGCGGAGGAGATCGCACGCCGCACGGCTGCCGCACTGGAGCGCTTCGGACTCACCGCCCACGCCGACCACCCCGCCCACCGGCTCTCCGGCGGGCAGAAGCAGCTGCTCGCCCTCGCCGCGGTGCTGGTCGCCGAGCCCGAGATCGTGGTGGCGGACGAGCCGACCACTCTCCTGGATGCACGCAACTCCCGGCGATTCGGCACCCTGTTGCGCGAGATGACCCAGCAGGTGATCGTCGTGACGCACCAGCTCGAGCTGCTGGACGACTTCGACCGGGTGATCGTTATCGACGAGGGCGAAATCGTGGCCGACGACACAGCGGATGCCGCGCTCAGCCGATACCGGGCGCTCACGGCATGATCGGTTTCTACCTTCCCGGCCGGTCCCTGGTGCACCGGGCGTCGGCCCTGCTCAAGCTGCTGGTGCTGGCCGTCGGCATGGTGCTGGTTGGCCTGTTGCAGGAGCCGTGGCTGCTCGGGGCAGCCGGGCTGGTGACGGTCGGCCTGTACGCGCTGGCCGGGGTTCCGTTCCGGCCGGCATGGCAGCAGATCAGCCCGGTGCTCTGGCTGCTCGTGATCGCCGTTCCCCTGCAGGCGGTGTTCGCCGGGTGGACCGTGGCCGCGTTGATGGCGGGACGGCTGCTGGTCGCCGTGGCCCTGGCCGCCCTGTTCACCCTCACCACGACGGTGACGGCGGTACTCGGGGCATTCGAGACCCTGTTGCGCCCGTTCCGCCGTTTCGTCGACACGGACCGCATCGGCCTGCTCGTCGCGCTGATGATCCGCTGCATCCCGCTGGTGGCCGGGATCGTCGCCGAGGTGCTGGAGGCGCGGCGAGCGCGGGGAACACAGGGGTCGCTCCGGGCGCTCGCGGTGCCTGTCGTGGTGCGGTCGTTGTACGCCGCTGACGCCATCGGTGAGGCGCTCGCGGCGCGCGGCATGGACGACTAGCGCCGGCGCCCTTCGCCTGGCCCGGTGGTCGGCTGATCCCCTTTCCCGGTGTCGGTGGTCCTCGCTAGCGTGGACCCAGGATGATTCGAAAGGACACCACCATGAATTCGAAGACGATGGATTGGAAGATCGAACTCGTCGCCATCCCGGTCACCGACGTCGACCGGGCGAAGGCGTTCTATGTCGACCAGGTCGGATTCACTGCCGACCACGACCACCAGGTGAACGAGAACCTCCGTTTCGTGCAGCTCACCCCGCCGGGTTCGGCGTGTTCCATCGTGTTGGGCACCGGCGTCACCGAGATGGCCCCCGGTTCGCAGAAGGGGGTTCAGATCGTGATAGCGGACGCCGACGCGGCGCGGGCCCACCTGCTGGGCAACGGCGTCGCGGCCAGCGACGTGGACGACCAGCCGTGGGGCCGCTTCGTCTTCTTCGCCGATCCGGACGGCAACACCTGGGCGCTGCAGGAGATCAAATACCCGGCGTGACACGGGGGCGGGAGCACCTTGACGGGCGCCCCAACCGGTGACACGGTGGCAGCATGACCCGGTTCGGCTACACCCTGATGACGGAGCAGAGCGGCCCGAAAGACCTCGTGCGGTATGCTGTCGCGGCCGAACAGGCCGGTTTCGACTTCGAGGTGACGAGCGACCACTACTCACCCTGGCTTGCCTCCCAAGGCCACTCCCCCTATGCCTGGACGGTGCTCGGCGCCGTCGCCCAGGCGACGGAGCGGGTGGACCTGGCGACCTATGTCACCTGCCCGACCATGCGCTACCACCCGGCGGTCGTCGCACAGAAGGCCGCCACGATGCAGGTGCTCTCGGATGGGCGGTTCACCCTGGGCCTCGGCGCCGGGGAGAACCTCAACGAGCACGTCATCGGCGAGGGCTGGCCGGCGGTCGAGGTGCGGCAGGAGATGCTCGAGGAGGCGGTGCACATCATCCGCTCGCTCCTCGACGGGCACGTGGTGACCTGGGCCGGCAACTATTTCCGCGTTGACTCCGCGAAACTCTGGGACGTTCCGCCGGAGGGTGTGCCGATCGGCATCGCGGTGTCCGGTCCGAAGTCCGTCGAACGGTTCGCCCCGCTGTCTGACCACTTCATCTCCACCGTTCCCGACAAGAAGCTGGTCGACGGATGGCGGAGCGCCCACGCAGACGCCGCTGCTGCAAGCGTCGCCGGCAGCGGCGCGACGCGCTTCATCGGCCAGGTTCCGATCTGCTGGGGAACCGATCGCGAGGCGGCAGTCGCCCAGGCTCACGACCAGTTCCGCTGGTTCGGGGGTGGCTGGTCGGTGAACGCCGACCTCCCCACGCCCGACGGATTCGATGGCGCATCCCAGTTCGTTCGCGAGGAAGACGTCGCCCAGTCGATCGCCTGCGGACCAGACCTCGACGCGCTCGCCGAGAGCGCGCGGGCATTCATCGACGCCGGCTACACCGACATCGCGCTGGTGCAGGTCGGCGACGACGGCCAGGACCAGTTCCTGGCCGAGGCCGCGGGCCCCCTGCTGGAGAAACTCCGCGCCCTCGCGTAGGGATCGGCATCCTGTGCGCACCGACGTTGACGCCATTGTCGTGGGGTCAGGCCCGAACGGACTCGCCGCGGCAGTGACGCTCGCCCGCGCCGGACTCTCGGTGCGGGTCTACGAGCGGGAATCGACGATCGGCGGCGGTGCGAGCACGCAGGAGCTCACCCTGCCCGGTTTCCACCATGACGTCTGCTCCGCGGTGCACCCGATGGCGCTCGCGAGCGACTTCTTCCAGCGGTTCGGACTCGCCGAGCGGATCAACCTCGTGGTTCCGGACATCTCGTACGGGCATCCGCTCCCCGGCGGGGCAGCCGGGATCGCCTGGCGTGACCTGGAGCGCACCGCATCGGGCCTCGGCCGGGACGGCCCGGCCTGGCGCCGCCTGTTCGCGCCACTCGTGGCCCACGCCGCGGGGGTGGCCGAGCTGACCGGCGACCAGCTGCTGCGCGTGCCGCGGCATCCGCTGCTCTTCGCCGCGTTCGGCCTGCGGGTGCTGGAGCAGGGCAGCCCGGCCTGGAACGTGCGCTTCAGCCGTGAAGTCGCCCCGGCCCTCCTGACCGGGGTGTTCGCGCATTCGATTCGCACCCTGCCGAGCCTGGCCACGGCCGGCGCCGGGCTCACCCTGGCCACCTATGCGCACTCGGCCGGCTGGCCGGTCCCTCAGGGCGGCAGCGGTGCGATCGTGCGTGCATTGGCCGACGACATCGTGGCGCACGGCGGCGAGATTGTCACGGACCACGAGGTCACCGCGCTGTCCGACCTGCCGCCGGCGCGGGCGGTGCTACTCGACGTGACGCCGCGCGCGCTGCTGGGGCTGGCCGAGGGGGCCCTTCCCGTCCGCTACGCGGCCGCGCTCGGTGGCTTCCACTATGGGAACGCGGTGGCCAAGGTGGATTTCGCGCTCGACGGGCCCGTGCCGTGGACGAACCACCAGTTGCGTTCGGCCGGAACCCTGCATGTGGGCGGCACCCGGGCGGAACTGGTGCGCGCGGAGAACACGGTGTCCCGGGGACGCCACGCCGAGCATCCGTATGTGCTGGTCTCCCAGCCGAGCGTGTTCGACGACACCCGCGCCCCGGCCGGCAAGCAGGTGCTGTGGGCGTACACGCATGTGCCGCGGAATTCGACCGTTGACCAGCGGGAACAGGTCACCCGACAGATCGAGCGGTTCGCGCCCGGCTTTCGCGACCGGATCCTGGCCACCGCCAGCCGCACCGCCCGCGACCTGGAGAATCACAACCCGAACTACGTGGGCGGTGACATCGCCTCCGGTGAGATCAGCATGCAGCAGCTGATCCGGCGTCCGGTGCTCGGCGTCGACCCCTGGCGCACGCCGATTCCGGGCGTGTACCTGTGCTCGGCGTCGACTCCGCCGGGGCCTGGCGTGACCGGGCTCTGCGGCTGGCGGGCGGCGTTGTCGGCCCTGCGCACCGAGTTCGGTATCGGCACCGGGCCTGACCTCGCGCCAGCACCAGACCCCGCACCGAGCACGGTGACCGGGTGGCCGGGCACCACCGGATCGAAAGGATGACACCATGGCCGTGAACCATCGCCGGATGAACTGCGCACCGGAGCAGGTCTTCACCGTGCTCGCAGACGGGTGGCTGTATCCGACCTGGGTGGTCGGCGCCTCACGCATGCGCGGCGTCGACGACTCCTGGCCGGGCGTCGACAGCACCATCCACCACTCGGTCGGGGTCTGGCCGGCCCTGCTCGACGATTCCACCGTGCTGTTGGAGTGGAACCCGCCCCGGCACGCGATGCTGAAGGCGCGAGGCTGGCCGGCCGGGGAGGCGCACGTCGCCATCGACGTGCAGCCGAGGGGCAACGGATGCGTGGTGCGGATCACCGAGGACGTCGTCGCCGGGCCGGCGCGGCTGGTACCGAAAATCCTCAGCGACGTCGTCATCCGTGCCCGCAACACCGAGACGCTGCACCGCCTGGCGTATCTGGCGGAGGGCGGCGCCGGCGGGGCGAGATAGCGCTGTGCCCGCGGGAAGATGACGATCAGTTCCCAGGCGCGGCCGTCTGCTCAGAGTTCGTCGGTGAACCGTGCCCCCACCTGGCGCCGCATCTCGTCGAGCAGTGTCATGATCGCCACGCTGTCGTCGAGTCCGTGCACCGGCGACTCGGTGAGGCCGTCCGCCACATAACGGGCCATCGCGCTGGCCTCGAAGGCGAGGCACTCGCGGCCGGGGTATCGCTGGTCGTTCCAGTCCAGCCGCCGAAGGCCGTCGGCGGAGATGAGCGAAAGCGGTGATGGATTATGGAATGGTTCGCCACTCTCGACCCGGGCAAGCGACCCGTTGATACTCGCCCTGATCGGCGTGCTGGCTCGCAATGTTGTCTCAACCAGCGCGCGGGCGCCGCTCTCGGTCGTCAGCACCGCAGATGCCGAGTCATCCACCCCGGAGGCGGCGAGGGTTCCGGAGGCCTTCACCGACGTGAACGCACCGAGGACCGTGTAGGCGAACGAGAGCGGGTAGACACCGATGTCGAGCAGAACACCGCCGCCGAGCGCCGGGTCGAACACGCGGTGGCCGGCCTGGAACGGCACAACGCCGCCGTATTGGGCGACGACGGAGTCGACGGTGCCGAACACACCGTCGGCGAGCAACCGGTCGATCACCTGTACCTGCGGGATGTAACGGGTCTTCATCGCCTCCATGACGAAGACGTCACCGGCACGGGCGAGCTCGCGCACCTCGACGGCTTCTGCTGCCGTGCGCATGAACGATTTCTCGACCAGGGCGTGCTTTCCCGCCTGGACGCACATGACCGTCTGGGCGTAGTGCTCGCTCATCGGAGTGGCAATGTAGACGGCGTCGACGGTGTCGTCGGCGAGGAGGTCCTCGTAGGACCCATATGACTGCGCGATGCCGTACGAGTCGGCAAAGTCGGCAGCACGCTGCGCGGTGCGCGAGGCGACGGCGGTGACCTGTTGGCCGGTGTGTTTCATCAGCGCGGCCACGAAGTGCCCGGCGATGAGACCGGGGCCGAGGATGCCCCAGCGCAGTACCGGAGCGTCGCGCGGGTCTGGATGGGCGGGCGCCGGCAGCGAATTCGGGAACGCGGTCATGCCTTGATCGTAACGGTGGGCTCCGCACGCCCGATGCGTGGCCGGGGCTCCGGCTCTGCGCAGGGGCGCGTAGCCTGTATGGCGAGCCGTTCGAGGAACGGCCCAACGAAAGGTGTCCCGTGGACAACGCCCGACTCCGGCATTTCATCGCCGTCGCAGAGGAGCTCAATCTGGGCCGAGCCGCAAAGAAAGTCACCCTCACGCCGTCCGTGCTGGGCGCATCCGTTACAAAGCTCGAGACCGAGTTGGGGGTGCAGCTGATCGACCGCACCACGCACGATTTCGTCCTGACAGAGGCTGGAGCGGCGTTCTTGGTCGAGGCGCGCGCGACGCTGGCCGGCACGGCGCGGCCGGGCCGCGCGTTCGCCCCGCAGGCCGGCGGCAAGGCCAAGGCTTCGAAGGGCAAGGGCAGGGCGCCCGCCGTGAAGGGCCAGCCGAAAGTCGGGAAACGCCGGCAGTCACGCTAACGGCACTCCAGAGACAAGAAAGGCCCCCGGTCACGACGAGCGCTCCCGGGGGCCGATCCTATATCGGGGTCTCCCGTTCATCTCTAACCCGAATAGAGACATACGGCAGCCCACCACCTATACAACCCGGTTTAACGCGTTAAGCCACTACCCCCGTTCGGGCTGGGGGCGGCTCAGCGAGTGAGGCATGCTGATTCACCTGCACCAGCGGCGACGCTCAGGCGCCAAAACATCACGGATCACCGCCCTGCATCAAGCGGATGCTCGCGATCGTCGCAACGAAGGAAGACCCGGTCGAAATCATCCGACCGGGTCTTCCTCGCACTACCTGGTGCACCCCCCGGGACTTGAACCCGGAACCCACTGATTAAGAGTCAGTTGCTCTGCCAATTGAGCTAGAGGTGCAGACATTCGGTTCGGGAGCAACCCGAACCGACGACCAAGACTAACACCCATATTCGGGTCGGTGCCAATCGAGCGCGCCGCCCGGGCGAGTCCCCCCGCGCATTGCGCATTTCCGGCGTGGACGCACCGATCTTGGCGCGCACGGGCGCCTCCCGTTCGGAAACCCGACCGCCGGCAGCCGGTTCACGCCGCCCCTTCGCGCCGACCCCCTTCGTCCCTCTCGCTCCACCCCCCTTCGCACCGACCCGATACCCGCCGATCCCCTTCCGCACCGAGCCGATACCCGCCGATCCCCTTCCGCACCGACCCCATACCCGCCGATCCCCTTCGCGCTGTGGTTTTTGCCACGCGCGCATGGCAGGCCATCCGCGCGTGGCCAAAACCGCAGCGTGAAGAGAGGAAACCGCGGCGCGACAGGTCGAATCCGCCGCGCGTGGCCAAAACCTCAGCGCGACGGGAGGAACCTCAGCGCGACGGGAGGAACCACAGCGCGACGGGAAGTAGCCACAGCGCGACGGGAAGTAGCCACAGCGTGACGACGGAAGGCACGGCGGTCCTACACGGCCGCGCACCGCCCCACAGCCGCAGCCGCGCAGCGCACCGCGGCCGCGCAGCAGCCCACCGCCCGCAGCCGCACAGCGCAGCTGCCCGGCACCTCGCGGGGAATTACTATCCTTGGGATGTGACCCAACCGGCAGAACACCCCATCGACACCGACCTCGAGCTCGCCTTCGCCCTGGCCAATGCGGCGGACGCCATCTCCCGCGACCGCTTCAGGGCCGTCGACCTGGAGGTGTCCAGCAAGCCGGACCGCAGCTACGTCACCGACGCCGACAAGGCTGTCGAGCTCGCCATCCGCACGCTCGTCGAGCAGCACCGGCCGGACGACGCCTTCTTCGGCGAAGAATTCGGCACGGCGGGCGAGGCCAGCCGACAATGGATCATCGACCCGATCGACGGCACCGCCAATTTCCTCCGCGGAGTCCCCGTCTGGGCCACCCTGATCTCCCTCGCCGTCGACGGCGTTCCGGTTCTCGGCGTGGTCAGCGCCCCCGCCTTCGGCAAGCGCTGGTGGGCCGAAGCCGGCGGAGGCGCCTGGCTGCAGGAGGCCGGGGCCGAGCCGCGTCGCATCCGTGTCTCCGGAGTCAGCGACCTGGCGGATGCGTCACTCAGCTTCCAGAGCATCGCCCAGTGGGACGACGCCGGCTACCTCGACCAGCTCATCGACCTCAGCCGCCGGGTCTGGCGGGACCGGGCCTATGGCGACATGTGGGCGTACATGCTCCTGGCCGAAGGCCTCATCGACATCGCCGGCGAGTTCGACCTGAAGCCCTATGACATGGCCGCGCTCATCCCTATCATCGAAGAGGCCGGCGGCCGGTTCACCTCCATCGACGGCCTCACCGGCCCCTGGCACGGCACCGCCCTCGCCACCAACGGGCTGCTGCACGAGGAGACCCTCACAGCCCTGCAGTTGGACTGAAGCGGATGCCCGGTCCACAGTTGACGCAGCGCCCTGCGCCGGCCTGGCGCGCGCTGACGTGCACGGTGATGATCGCATCCGCCGTTCTCGTGCTCAGCGGATGCTCCGCCGACCACGTGCCGGACGCACCGTTCCCGAGTGCGCAACCGGCGGCATCCGCTGCCCTGCTCGCGCCGCTGGCCGTCGGCGACTGCGTGAACGGCTCCGCTGACACCCTCTTGCGCGACCTCACACAGGTGAAGTGTGAGGAAGGCCACGATTACGAGGTCTATTCGGCGTTTGATATGCCCACAACGGCATATCCCGGCGACGATGCGGTCACTGCTGCGGCCGAGTCGGAGTGCGCTTCGGTGTTCGAGTCGTTCGTCGGTGTACCGTACCCGCGTTCAGCGCTTGACTACGCCGCGCTCACGCCCGACGCTGCCGAGTGGGACGGTGGCGATCGCCGGGCCGTGTGCCTGGTCGGCGACCCGGCCGGGCCGGTCGCCGGAAGCCTCGCCGGTATCCGGCGATAACCCGGCCCACGCCATCGCCTGGCGTCATCACGTACTGTCAGCGGTATGACGCGTACCCTCACTGGTATGAAGAGAATCGGGTTCCTGTCCTTCGGTCACTGGCAGCCGATACCGGGCAGCGCGACCCGCGCCGCCCGGGACGCCCTGGTCCAAACCATTGAATTGGCGGTGGCGGCCGAGGAGTTGGGAATCGACGGCGCGTACGTGCGCGTGCACCATTTCGCGCGCCAGCTGGCCTCACCGTTCCCCCTGCTGGCGGCGATGGCGGCGCGCACCAGCCGGATCGAAATCGGTACCGGCGTTGTCGACATGCGCTACGAGAATCCGCTCTATGCCGCGGAGGAGGCGGCGGCCACCGACCTGATCAGCGACGGCCGACTGCAACTCGGTATCAGCCGGGGCTCACCCGAAACGGCGCTGCGGGGGTATGAGACCTTCGGCCACGTCCCGGCGGAGGGCATGACGGATGCCGGCATGGCCCGGGCACACACGGAGCTCTTCCTCGCCGCCATCGACGGGGCGGGCATCGCCCAGGCCAACCCGCAGATGACCGGCACCTCAGGGGCGCTCATGATCCAGCCGCAGTCCGCCGGTCTGCGGGAGCGCATCTGGTGGGGCTCCGGCACCCGGAAGACCGCCGTCTGGACGGCGGAGCAGGGCATGAACCTGATGAGCTCGACGCTCTTGACCGAAGACACCGGGGTGCCGTTCCACGAGCTCCAGGCGGAGCAGATCGCGCTTTACCGGGCGGCGTGGGCCGAAGCCGGGTGGGAGCGTGAACCGCGGGTCTCCGTGAGCCGCAGCGTGCTGCCCATCGTCAGCGACGTGGACCGCGCCTACTTCGGCGGCATGGCCGATGGCGAGCAGTCCGACCAGGTCGGCTACCTCGATGGCGGGCTCGCCCGGTTCGGCAAGAGTTATGTCGGCGAACCCGACGCCATCGCCACCGAGTTGGCCGCGGATGCCGCGGTGCAGGCCGCCGACACGCTGTTGCTCACGGTGCCGAACCAGCTGGGCGTCGACTACAACGCCCACCTGCTCGAGACCATCGCCCGGCACATCGCACCGGCCATCGGCTGGAATGCGGCCGGGGCTGGGTAGCCCCGGCCGCGTGATCCGGACGAACGGCGTTACGCGGCCAGCGGCATCCGTTCTCGTTCAGCTCTCACGACCAGCGCGTCGCCGTCCACCGACACGGTGACCCGCCCACCCGCCTCGAGTTCCGAGGCAACCAGCAGGTCGGCGATGCGGTCGTCGAGTTCGCGCTGGATGACCCGCCGCAGCGGCCGGGCGCCGTATTCGGGCTCGTAGCCGTGTGCAGCGACCCAGTCCACCGCCTCATCGCCAACACTGAGGCCGATCCCCTGTGACGCCAGGCGGGCCTGGGTCGCATCGAGCAGCAGCCGCACGATCTGCCGCAGCTGCGGCTGGTCGAGCTTCTGGAACAACACCACTTCATCGATGCGGTTGAGGAACTCGGGCCGCATGGCCTCGCGGAGCTTGCCCATCACCCGGTCGCGCAGGGCCTTCTCTGAACCGAAGCCGTTGCCGGATCCGTCGGTCTGGGCCACGAACCCTAGCGCGCCACTGCGGCTGGCCAGGAACTCAGAACCGAGGTTCGAGGTCATGATGATCACCGTGTTGCGGAAGTCCACCGTGCGCCCCTGGCCGTCGGTCAGGCGTCCGTCGTCGAGCACCTGCAGCAGCAGGTTGAATACGTCGGGGTGGGCCTTCTCGATCTCATCGAGGAGCACCACCGAGTAGGGGTTCCGCCGGACGCGCTCGGTGAGCTGGCCGGCCTCGTCGTAGCCGACGTACCCCGGAGGGGCACCGACCAGCCGGCTGACGGTGTGCCGTTCGCCGAACTCGCTCATGTCGAAGCGCAGCATCGCCTTCTCGTCGCCGAACAGCGACTCGGCCAGCGCCTTGGCGAGCTCGGTCTTGCCGACCCCGGTCGGGCCGAGGAAGAGGAAGCTGCCGACCGGGCGGCGCGAGTCACCCATGCCGGTGCGGTTACGCCGCACGGCCTTCGCGACCATGGCCACGCCGTCGTCCTGTCCGATGACCCGCTGGTGCAGGTCGGCTTCGAGCCGTCCCAGGCGTTCGCGGTCGCCGGCGGTGAGCCGGGCGGCCGGGATGCCGGTCGAGCGGGAGATGACTTCAGCGATTTCGGCCTCGTCGACCACCGGCACAGCGACAGGGCCGGCAGCAGCATCCGTTGTCGCGGATTCCAGCGCCTGGTTCACCGTCTCCATCTCGTCGCGCAGCGCCGAGGCCTCCTCGTACCGCTCAGCGGCCACAGCCGCGTTCTTGGATGCCTCAAGGGAGGCCAGCTGCCCGCGCAGGGCGTCGAGCTCGGCCTCGGTGTCGTCCAGGCCGGCCAGCACACCGAGCTTCAACCTCAGGCGCGCCCCGGCCTGGTCGATCAGGTCGATCGCCTTGTCCGGCAGGAAACGGTCGGGGACATACCGCGCCGACATCTCGACCGCACTGCGAATGGCCGCGTCCGTGTAGGTCACGCCGTGGTGCTCCTCGTAACGGCCCTGCAGCCCGGCAAGGATCAGCACGGCATCCTCGATGCCGGGCTCCCCCACCGTGACCGGCTGGAACCGCCGCTCAAGCGCCGGGTCCTTCTCGACCCGGCGGTATTCCTTCAGCGTCGTGGCGCCGATCACGTGCAGCTCCCCGCGCGCCAGGCGGGGCTTCAGGATGTTGCCGGCGTCCATTCCACCCTCGCCGCCGCCCCCGGCGCCCACCACGGTGTGCAGTTCGTCGATGAAGACGATGAGTTCGCCGGCGTGTGCGCTGATCTCGTCCATCGTGGTGGTCAGGCGCTCTTCGAAGTCACCGCGGAAGCGGGTGCCGGAGACCATGGCTGGCAGGTCGAGGGCGATCACACGCTTGCCCCGGAGCTGCTGCGGCACCTGGCCGTCGACGATGGCCTGCGCCAGTCCGTCGACGATCGCGGTCTTGCCGACCCCGGCCTCGCCGATCAGCACCGGGTTGTTCTTGGTGCGCCGCGACAGGATCTCGATGGTCTGCTCGATCACCTCGGCCCGGCCGATCACCGGGTCGAGCTTGCCCTCGCGGGCGCGCTGGGTGAGGTCGATCCCGTAGGTGTCGAGCATCGGGGTGGCGGTTGCGGCGCCGTCAGCGGATGCCGCCTGCCCGCCTTCGCCAGCCGTCCCGTCCGGACCGGCCTGGCCGTTCTGGCCCTGTGCGGCCTTCACCGCACCGGCCTGGAGCGACGCCGGGGTGATCCCGGCCGTCATCAGTACCTGACCGGCGGGAGAATCCTGGTTGAGGACCAGCGCGAAGAACAGGTGCTCGGGGTCGATGTAGGTGGAGCCGAATGCACGAGCCACCTGGTGAGCGTCGAGCAGGGCGCGCTGTGCGGAGGGCGTCAGCGCCGGGGCGCTGTCCTCGGTCGGCGACGAGTTTTCCGGCAGCCGGAGGTCGGCGGCCGTGATGATCGCTGCCGGGTCTGCCCCGGCGTTCCGCACCGGATCAACGATGGGTGCCTGGTCGACCATCACCCGGAGGATGTGCAGGGCATCGACATCGGTGTGGCCGTGCTCGACGGCGAACCGAGCGGCCCGGGCGAGCACCTCCTGGGTACGCCGGCTCAGCAGCCGGGTGAGGTCGATCGGGCGGGCAGACCGCGCGGAGTGCTGGCCGTGCAGGTACCGCGCGATGAACTCGTCGAACGATCCGTTCCCCGAATCGTCGGGGCCGAAGAATGTTGGCATGCGTCCTCCTGGTGAAACTTGAGTGCCACTGACTCAACTTAACGCGGAGGGGCGAGATCCATTCCCGGATGTCGAACACAAACAGATGCGGAGGAGCGGGACACCCGGTTACGAGCCGATGATGCGGAGTCGTCCGCGCAGGAAGGGCAGCGAGGGCGCCGAGTACTCGAGCGTGATCGGAGCCGCCCGGTCGGAAACCTCCACGCTGTACTCAGCGACGCCGAACGTCCACAGCCGGTTGAAGAGGAACACCCGCACGGTCGTCGGTTCATCGACCGGCGCCTGCCAGGTACCGGTTCCCCACTGCGCGGGGTGACCCCGCCCGCCGAAAACGACGGTCGGTCGTGGATACCACCCGAACCACGGCTTATGAAGCAGAAGCTCAAGGCGGCGCACATTCGCTGGCGTGGGGGGCGTCACGTCCACAGTGTATGTCGATATCCCACCTTCGCGTCCGAGCCACGGGCGAACGGGTGAAAGAGAAGAACGCGGGAGTGTTACGCTTCTTCTACACGTCGTAGAAATACCCCGGTGAGCCCGGGTATTCGCGACAACGCTGCGCAGTTCCCGGTGCAGAAATAGGAGAAACGCATGCTCTCAGCTCAGTCATCTTCACTCATCTCGGCAACCCTGCCGCTCCTGACGGAACGCATGCCGGCCATTGCCAGGAATTTCTACGAGCGGATGTTCGCCGCCCACCCTGAGTTCCTTGACGGCTTGTTCAGCCGTTCCAACCAGAAGAACGGTTCCCAGCAACAGGCCCTTGCCGGAAGCATCGCCGGTTTCGCCCGCCACATGGTGGAGAACCCGGACAGCACGCCCGAGGCACTCCTGGCACGAATCGCACACCGGCACGTTTCGCTCGGCATCCGCCCCGACCAATATGACATCGTGTATCGGCACCTCTTCGACGCGATCGCCGAAGAACTCGACGACGTCATCACGCCAGAGATCGGGGCTGCCTGGACCGAGGTCTATTGGCTGATGGCGCATTCCCTGATCAAGATCGAGCAGGGCCTGTACTCTGCCGCCTCCAACGGTCAGCCGTGGACCCCCTGGACCGTGGTCGGAAAGGTGAAAGCGGGGAGCGAGGCTATGACATTCACCCTGGAACCCGCAGACGACGCCACCCCGACGCCATCCCGGCCCGGCCAGTACGTCAGCGTGAAGGTGCGCATGCCAGACCGAATCGACCAGGTGCGGCAGTACTCGCTTTCCTCTGGCGGCGACCCAACGGTGCGCGTATTCACCACCAAGCTCGATGCCGACGGCGAGGTCTCCCCCGCGTTACACCGCACAGTGGAAATCGGCGATGTCGTGATGCTGTCCCACCCGTGCGGGGACGTCACCCTGGACTCCGGCGACCATCCGCTCGTCCTGGCCTCTGCGGGAATCGGCTGCACGCCGAGCGCATCCATTCTCCGGTCCCTAGTGGAGACCGACTCCAAACGGGAGGTCCTGGTTCTGCACGCCGAGAGCAGCGTTGAACGGTGGGCCTTGCGTGACCAGATGCGCCGTGACGTTGAGGTGCTGGACGCGGCTGAGCTGGAGTTGTGGCTCGAGACTCCCACGGACGGCGCGCACGAAGGGTTCATGAACCTCGACGACGTCACACTCCCGGCCGATGCGTCGGTGTACCTGTGCGGGCCGCTGCCGTTCATGCGAAAGATCCGGTCGCAGGCTCTGAAATCAGGAGTCCCGGCCAAACGCATCCACTACGAGATCTTCGGATCCGACGTGTGGCTGGTTGACGCCTGACCGGCCGTTCGGGCATCCACGTGCACAAAAAGGGCCGCCCAACCGGGCGGCCTTTTCGCGACAACAACGCGTGACAGGACCGATGTGGAGATGGGGGGAATTGAACCCCCGTCCACTGCTGTGGTCATGTGCCTTCTACGGGTGTATCCAGTGAAATCGTTCTACTCGGCTCCGGAATTTGCCACTGGCATCTAATCCGACGAGCCCAGCCTTCGTTTGAGTCCCTCTACACCCCGCGGCTCAGTGTAGAAGCAATCTCTCTCAATTGCGCCAGGGTCCGGGTAGAGAGCATTCCCGGTCTGACGGACTTCATTAGTGCTTTCGCTTAGGCAGCGAGAGCGAAGTCAGTGCGCTTTGAATTGGCACTTATTGTTTTGCGGGGATCGTTTACGAGATAACCCTGCATCCTCGACCCGCTTCTCACAATTGCGCAGGCAATGTCGAAACCGATCATCCCCATGCACACCTGAAAAGGTGGGTCCTGTCACACGCTGTTGAGTTTCCAAACCTGCGCCGCAGGAGTTACCAAGGCGGGCGCAGCCTTTCACACTACAACACTTTCGAGGTGGGATCTATGCCCGGCGCGGTGGTCCCCGTCACATGACCCTCGGCGTCCGTTGTCACTCCGAACGGATGCCCGGCGAAGCGAAGGCCGTCAACGGTCACCGTGCCCAGTCCCGGCAGCGGGGAGATCGCCACCGTGCCGCTGCGGGGATCCGGCGTCAGGCCCAGCGCTGTGGCGAGTACCGCCACGGCCGCGCCGGCCGACCAGGCCTGCGGCCGGCACGCAGCCGGGTACGGCACCGGTGCGGCGAATTCATCGGCCGGGTCGCCCGAGTGCAATTCCGGCATCCGGTAGTCGAAGCCCTCGGCCGCGGCGAGCAGCCCGCGAATCAGCGCCGCGGCTTCCGCTCCGAAACCGGACCGTCCGAGACCGCTGATGGCGATGGCCGTGTCGTGGGTCCAGACCGACCCGCCGTGATAGCTGAGCGGCCAATACCCGCGGGCGTCGGTGGACATGGTGCGGAGGCCGTATCCCGAATTCAGCGCCGCGCCGACCAGGCGGTCGGCAACGAGCCGGGATCCGGGCTGATCGAGGATTCCGGTGCCGAGGAGGTGCCCGATATTGCTCGTGACGGTGTCGACCCGCTGCTTGCCCGCGTCGAGGGCGATGGCCGGATAGGCCCCGGCCGGGTCATCGATCCAGAACGAAGCCGCAAACCGAGCCTTGAGCGCGGCGGCCCACTCGCGCCACTCGGTGCCGGCGGGACGCCCCTTCGCGTCCACCCGCCCGAACCGGTCGAGCAGCTCGGCGCCGCCGATGGCCGCCTCATAGGCGTACCCCTGCACCTCGCACAGCGCGATCGGGCCCGTCGCGAGCCGGCCATCGCGCCACTGGATGGAGTCGCCGGAGTCCTTCCAGCCCTGGTTGGCCAAACCGTGCCCGGTGGTGTCGACGTACTCCAGGAATCCGTCGCCGTCGCTGTCGCCGAAGTCCCGCATCCAGGCCAATGCCGCGTCAAGATGGGGAAGCAACGCCGCGACCTCCGCGTCGGGCATCCCCCACTGCCACGCATCGTGCAGCAGCGTGATCCAGAGCGCCGTGGCGTCTACGGTGCCGTAGTAGAGCGGCGGGAGCATGATGTTCTCGCCCGGAATGGCCAGCGGAGCGGCCCGAAGTTCGTGCATGATCTTGCCCGGCTGCTCTGCCGTGTGCGCCACGTCGCGGGTGCCTTGCAGCTCGGCGAGCACCCGGAGCGTCGAAGCGGCCAGTTCCGTGCCGAGTGGCAGCAGGAATCGGGCCGCCCAAATCGAGTCCCTCCCGAAAAGCGTGAAGAACCAGGGCGCGCCGGCGGCGAGGAACACCTCGGCCGGCGCGTCCGAACGCGCCATCCGCAGGGCCGTGAGGTCGCCGAGGGCCTGCTCCACCCAAAACCCGAGCCGGGAGTCCCCGCTCCGCACGCTCGCCGTCGCCCATTCCGGGCTGCCACCGGCAGCCACGACCACCGCATGGGCGTCACTCACGGTCAGCGCCCACGTCACCCGCACGCTGCCGTGCTCCGGCACCGTGACCGGCCAGTCCAGCGTGACGCTGCCCGTCTCCGACCGGGCGACGGATGCGCCGCCCGCCGTCACCGACGCCGTCAACGATCCAGCGGCCAGGTGCACGGTGTCCTCCGCAACCGTGATGGGCATCGCGCCGCTGCCCGCCATGCCGGCCTTCACCGCCTGCATGGCGTCGGCAGTGAAGTGCAGCCGAAGCGAGATGGTGGTGCGCACCTCGGCCGAAAGCGCCGACGACAGGGTGATCGACTCCGACATCCCGCCCGGTGCGACGCCCCGGACCCGCTCCACTCGGATTTTCGGATCGGCCGACGCGTCGTCCAGTCCGCGGGCCAGCGCGACGAACCGCAACGTGGCAGGATCCACTGCCGCATGCATCAGGTGCTCCGGATTCTCACCGCCGACCCGGAGCGCCAAGCCGGAGAGAATACGGGTGTCTGAGTGGAAGTAGCCGTGGATCGGCCGCTCCCCCATCTCCCCGTTCGCGCCGCACCAGGCCTGCGACGGCGCACTGAGCTGCACCAGGCTGTCGTGCAGCAGCGGCTGGAGATCCGGCGCCGGGGCGAGAGGCTGCGGCGAGGGTAACGGCTGCTGTGGAAGTGACATTGGCGGCGCCCCGACTCTGTGATGTGTCCGCGGCCCGTTGACAGTCGCGGCTATCTGGGTAACATAACACTCAGGATTTGAACGATCAAATATTTGATCGATCACAGCTCCAGACCTGATCCACGGCGCGGCAAGGAGGCCACAGTGGGACTGTTGCCGACCGTTGACGACGTGGCCCGGGTGGCTCACGTTTCCCGCCAGACCGTGTCAAATGTGATCAACTCGCCCGACATCGTTCGACCGGACACTCGCAAACGGGTGGAGTCCGCGATCGCGAAGCTGGGGTATCGTCCCCACGCGTCAGCCCGGCGGCTCCGCACCCAGAAATCGTCGACGATCGGCATCCGGCTCGACCCGATGACCAACGGGATCTCCGGATCCGTGCTGGACCGTTTCCTGCATGCGCTGACTGAGCAAGCCGACGAACGTGGAATGCGCGTGTTGATCTTCACCGCCACCGATCCGGAGAGCGAGATCCGGCAGATCCGGAAGCTCCGGGACGGCGCGGATGTCGACGCGTTCGTGCTCACTTCCACGTTCTACGGAGACAAGCGCACGGAATGGCTAATCGAGCATCACGTGCCGTTCGTGACGTTCGGCCGCCCGTGGGGAATCGACGACATGAACGACCCGCAGCATCTCTGGGTGGACGTGGACGGGTTCGCCGGCCTGCACGAGGCGACGACCGACCTCGCCGCCCGGGGTGCCCGCCGAATCGGGTATGTGGGCTGGCCGAGCCCGTCGGGCACCGGCGACGACCGCCGCCGTGGGTGGGAAACGGCCATGACAGAACAATTCGCGGGCGCCGCGGACCTCGATCTGCTGAGCGTCGCGGTCGAGGACGACGTGGAAAGCGCCCGCACGGCCGTCGCGGGTCTGCTCGAGCGCGCTCGGCCCGACGCGCTGGTCTGCGCCAGCGATTCCCTGGCCCTGGGCGCGTTGATGGCCGCGTCCGGGCCCGGTCTCGCCGACGTGCCCATCATCGGCTACGACAACACTCCGGTCGCCCAGGCGGTCGGACTCTCCAGCGTGGAACAACCGCTCAACGAGGTGGCCGCCGGCGCACTGGAACTGTTGATGGGCGACACCGGAAACACCGTCATCCACCGTGGCGGTGACGATCCCCGCCACCGTTTGATCACCCCCAAGCTCGTCTCCCGGCGATCCACGCATCTCGCGCGCTACGAGGACGACACAGCGACCGTCACCAAGAGTGCGGCCGGCAATCACAAATGAAAGGAACGACCATGAAACTCCGAAAGGGAGCGCGCTGGGGCGCCATGCTCGCCGCAAGCGGGCTGATGATCGGTCTCGCCGCCTGTTCGTCCGGCGGCAGCGGAGGTGGCTCGGGGGGCGGAGACGTCGCGGGTGCGAAACTGACCGTGATGATCGGCTCGAGCGGTGACGCCGAGACGAAGGCCGTCACCGACGCCGTCGATGCCTGGGCCAAAGACAACAAGGCAAGCGCCAAGGTGGTGGCGGCCAACGACCTGGTGCAGCAACTGGGACAGGGTTTCGCCGGTGGGAACCCGCCCGACCTGTTCTACATGGGCTGGGACCAGTTCCAGACGTACGCGAGCAAGAAGTACCTGGAGCCCTACGCCAAGGATGCGGCCAACAAGGGTGACTTCTACCCGGCCTTGAAAGACGCCTTCACCTACAAGGACACGTTCTACTGCGAGCCCAAGGACTTCTCCACCCTCGGACTGATCATCAACACCGACATGTGGACTGCTGCCGGCCTGACGGACGCCGACATCCCCAAGGACTGGGCAGGCCTGGAAGCGGCGGCGAAGAAGCTGACCACACCGACCACGGCCGGACTCTCGTTCGGCGCGGAATATGCCCGCATCGGCGTGTTCATGAACCAGGCGGGCGGGTCGCTGCTGAGCAAGGATGGCAAGAAGGTCACCGCAGACACGCCGGAGAACCTGGCCGGCCTGCAGGAGGTGCAGAAGCTGGTGAGCGATGGCGTGCTGAAGTTCCCGGCCGAGATCGACTCCGGCTGGAGCGGTGAAGCACTCGGCAAGGGCAAGGCCGCGATGGTCATCGAAGGTCCGTGGATCAGCGGGCTCAAGGGCGACTACCCCGACCTCAAGTACACGGTAGCCGAACTGCCGGCCGGCCCGGGCGGCCAGTCAACTTTCACGTTCAGCAACTGCTGGGGCATTCCCGCCCAGTCGTCGACCTCATCTGCTGCGGAGAGCCTGGTCAGTTTCCTGACCAGTGACAAACAGCAGCTGGAGTTCTCGAAGGCGTTCGGCGTCATCCCCTCCACCGAGAGCGCCGCGAAGACCTATGCGACGACGTACCCGGAGAACCAGGCCTTCGTCACCGGTAACGACTATGCGGTCAGCCCGGTGGCATTTGCCGGGGCGGCCACGGTGATCACGGACTTCAACTCGCAGTTGCAGGGCATCGCGACCGGCGATCCGAAAGCAATTCTTGCCGCTCTCCAGACCAATCTGCAGAGCGCGCTGGACGCCGCCAACAAGTAACAGTGAGCCGACGCTGGTCCGGTTTCGGCCGGGCCAGCGCTCGACTCCTGACCGCGCGAATCGGAGAGGTGCTGTGATGACGGATACATCGAACCGGGCTTCCGCCCCCAGGCGCCCGAGCCTCCGCCGCGGCGAGGCGCGCTACGGCTGGCTGTTCACCGCCCCGTCACTGATCATCATCGGCGTCTTCCTGGTCATCCCGATCTTCCTGGCGCTCTGGGTGAGCTTCAGCGACTGGGGCGGGCTCGGCTCCCCCCTGAACCCGCAGGTGAGCTTCGTCGGCACCACGAACTACCAGGCCGTCCTCACCGATCCCGGCCTGGCGCAGAAAGACTTCGGCACGTCCATCCGCAACAATTTCTATTATGTGATCCTGGTCGTTCCACTGCAGACAGCCCTCGCTCTCTTCCTGGCCGTGCAGGTCAACCGGCGCGTGCTCCGCGGCCGCGGATTCTTCCGCACCGCCTTCTACTTCCCGTCGGTGACCAGTTCCATCGCCATCACCGCGATCTGGCTGTTCCTCTTCGGCGCGACCGGAGCCGTCAACCAGATCATCGCCGCCCTCGGCGCGAAAGGCCCCACCTGGTTCGCCGACCCGAGCGGGCTGATCCACAACTTCCTCGGACTGTTCGGGGTGGATTCGGCCCCCGCTGCGCTCGCCGGCGCCGGCCCGCTCGGACTGAGCTGGTGGGATTGGCTGAGCGGGCCGAGCGTGGCCATGAGCGCCCTGATCCTGCTCGCGGTGTTCACGACCTCCGGCACCTTCATGCTGCTCTTCCTGGCCGCGTTGCAGAATATCGGCGCCGAGGTGGAGGAAGCCGCCCTGATGGACGGCGCCGGCGCCTTCCGCAAATTCTTCTCGGTGACGCTGCCGATGCTGAAGCCGACGTTGTTCACCGTGCTGACGCTCGGTCTGATCGGGACCTGGCAGGTCTTCGACCAGATCTATCTCACCGGTGGTGGGGCCCCGGGCAAGACGTTGCTCACCCCCGCGTTCCTCGCCTACCAGACGTCGTTCAAGGGCCTTAACTGGGGCCAGGGAGCGGCGATCTCCTTCGTGCTGTTCCTGATCATCATCGCGTTGACCGCGCTCCAGCGGTACGTCCTGCGGGAGCGAAAAGACAGCGGACGGGTGGACAAGGACCTGGCCCGGCTGATGACCGCCGGCGCCGCCCCGCTCGGCACGGCGGGAGGCGCCGGGGGCAACGCCACCGGCCGTGCGGCGGAACGAACCACCGGGAAATCAGGGAGCACGCCATGAGCCGCGTCCGTGAGCGCCAGCACACCCTCGGCTGGCGCCTTCGCACCACAGCCGCGCTCAGCTATCTCATGCTGATCATTCTCGCGGTCATCTACATCTATCCGTTCCTCATCTCCCTGGCGTCCTCGTTCAAGAGCGACGCCGACGCCACCAACAATCCGCTCTCGCTCCTGCCGACGACCTGGACCTTCACCGCCTACGAGCGTCTGTTCACGGATGTCCCGCTGCCGCTCTGGACCCTGAACTCGGCGTTGGTCACGGTCCTGGTGACCGTGGGCCGCGTGTTCTTCGACAGCCTGGCCGGCTACGCCCTGTCCCGCCTCAGGTTCCGGGGGCGCGGCGTTGTGTTCGCGGGCCTGCTGGCGGTCATGGCGGTGCCCAATGTGGTGCTTCTGATTCCGCGCTTCCTGATCCTGAAGCAACTGGGGCTCTACGACAGTTACGCCGGCATGATCATCCCGCTGCTGGTGGACGCGGCCGGCATCTTCATCATGAAACAGTTCTTCGAGTCGATCCCAGTGAGTGTCGAGGAGGCGGCCAGGATCGACGGCGCCGGAATCTTCCGCAGCTTCTGGACCATCGTGCTCCCGATGGCGCGGCCCGCGCTGGTGACCCTGTTCATCCTCAGCTTCCAGGGTTCCTGGAACGAGTTCGCGCATTTCATCATCTCGAGGCAGAACCCGGACCTGAACACGCTGACCACGGGCATCGCCTCGCTGTTCTCCGGGCAGCTCGGCTCTGGAAACCAGTATCCGTTGAAGATGGCCGGCGCCGTGCTGATGACCATCCCGGTGGCGGTGCTGTTCTTCATCTTCCAGAAACGGCTGATGAACACCACCGAGGGTGCCGAGAAGGGCTGAGCCTAGTCGCCGAGGTGGCGGCGAGCCGAGATGGCACGGTCGGACTCGCGCTTGTCCTGGCGCTCCCGCAGCGTCTGGCGCTTGTCGTATTCCTTCTTGCCCTTGGCCACGGCGATCTCCACCTTGGCCCGGCCGTCACTGAAGTAGATCTTCAGCGGCACGAGGGTGTACCCGCCCTCTTTGGTCTTGTGGCTGATCTTGACGATCTCGTTCTTGTGCAGCAGCAGCTTGCGCTTGCGCCGCGGCGGGTGATTGGTCCAGGTGCCCGCGGTGTACTCGGGAATGTGAACCGCGTCCAGCCAGGCTTCCCCCGCTTCGATGAACGCGTATCCGTCGACGAGGGAGGCACGGCCCGCCCGTAGCGACTTCACTTCGGTCCCGCTGAGAACCATGCCGGCTTCGTAGGTGTCCTCGATGAGATAGTTATGGCGCGCCTTGCGGTTGGTCGCCACGACCTTTTCGCCACGTTCCCTGGGCACGGCGTTCTCCTCGTCCTGTCTCGGTTGCACCCGGGCTCACGCCGGGCAGCCCATCAGTCTAGCGCGCCGCCGGGCGGTCCACGCCACGCCCGGGGCGCCGCCCGGTCCCTTACACCCTGAGGTAGCGCGTGATCGCGAAGTTGGCGGACAGCGCCGCCAGCACCCCGCCACAGACCAGCAGGATCGGCACCACCACCAGGGCGTCATCGATACCCACCAGCGCGAACCCGGTGAATCGTACTCCCAGATAGCCCTGCACGAACCAGTGCACGATCGCGACGATCGCGCCGCCGGCCAGGACCGACCCCAGCAAGGCCGCGAAGACGCCCTCGAGGATGAACGGCGTCTGGATGAAGCGGTTGGATGCCCCGACCAGCCTCATGATCCCCAGCTCTCGCCGCCGGGAGAAGGCCGACAGCCGGATCGTTGTTGCGATCAGCAGCGCGGCGGCGATGAGCATCAGCACCGCGATTCCGATCGCCGTGTAGCTTCCGGCGTTCAGGACGGAGAAGATCTGGTCGAGGTACTTGCGCTGGTCGGCGACGCTCTCCACGCCGGCCACCCCGGACAGGCTCTCCTTCAGCACGTCGGCCTGCGACGGGTCCTTCAGGTTCACCCAGAACGTCTGGTTGAGCTGGTCAGGGGTGACGTAGTCGGCCACCGGGTTCCCGGCGAACTGCTTCTTGAAGTTCTCGAACGCCTGCTCGTGCGTTTCGAAGTAGTACTTGTCGATGAAGGGGGCCAGGGTCGGCGACTTCAGCTGCGCCTCGACGGTGTCGATCTGCTCCTGCGTCGCCTCGCCGCCGGTGCACGTCTCCCCCGGCGAGATGGCCGTGCACATGTAGATGCCGACCTGTGCTTTCTCGTACCAGAAGTTCTTCATCTGGCCGATCTGCATCTGCATCAGGATCGCGGCGCCGACGAAGGTCAGCGAGATGAAGGTGACGAGCACGACCGACACCACCATCGAGGCGTTGCGGCGCAGCCCGTTGGCTGCTTCAGACAATACGAGGGCGAGTCTCATCGGGTGGGCCCTACATTCTGCTCACTGGCGGGGTCCGGTCTCTCCCCTGGCGCGCGCAAGCCGAGCTTCTCGGCGAGGGTGAGCTGTTCTGGCACGTCATGGTGCGTGACCGGGAGTACCGGCCTGGTCATCGGTGCGGCCGTCTCGGCCGGCGCGGAATCGTCGTCGACCAGGTTGTCCGGTGCGGCGACGGGGATGGCGCTGGTAAACGGAGTCGTCCGGGGCATGCCGGAGTCCGCGTCGATTGCAGTAGCCGACTGGGGAGTCGACGTCGGCAGGGCGGATGCGCCAGTCGCGGCATGCTCGCGGCTCACGGGAACAGCACCGGAGGTCGCCGCCACGTCAGCCTCGGCCGGTTCGGCCGGTACGGCCGGAGCCGCGCCGTCCACCGAGGAGTGTGGTGCCGCGGCGGAGCTCGGTGCGTAGAACGCGGCAAGCGGCTGTGCCGGCGCCGCCGGTGCAGCCGAAGCGGGAGGTGCGTACGCAGGCTGGCGCACCGCCCCGGTGGCTGGCGCGGCGGAACCGGCCGGAACCGACGCGGCTTCGCGCGCGGGCGCATCCGCTGCCTCGGCCTGGATGGGGATCGACGTGGTGTAACCGCCCTGGCGCTCGTCGCGCACAATTTGGCCGCTGACGAGTTCGATCACGCGGCGCTGCATCTGGTCGACGATGCCAGCCTCGTGCGTGGCCATCACGACGGTCGTGCCGCCGGCATTGATGCGCTCGAGCAGCGCCATGATGCCGGCACTGGTGGTGGGGTCGAGGTTTCCGGTCGGTTCGTCGGCCAGCAGGATCTGCGGCTTGTTGACGATGGCGCGGGCGATCGCCACCCGCTGCTGCTCACCACCGGAGAGCTCGTGCGGCAGGCGCTGCGCCTTCTCGGCGAGCCCTACCATCTTGAGAGTGTCCGGGACGGCTTCCTGAATGAAGCCGCGGGACTTGCCGATCACCTGCAGGCTGAACGCGACATTCTCGTAGACCGTCTTGTTCGGCAGCAGCCGGAAGTCCTGGAAGACGACTCCGAGGTTGCGCCGGAAGTAGGGCACCTTGCGGTTGGAAATGGAGCGCAGGTCCTGGCCGAGCACGTGAATGCTGCCGCTGGTTGGCTTCTCCTCCTTCAGCATGAGTCGGAGACAGCTCGATTTTCCGGAGCCCGAAGCTCCGACCAGGAAGACGAACTCGCCGCGCAGGATTTCAACGTCGATGGAGTTCAGGGCCGGTCGGTTCGTACCCGGATATTGTTTGGTGATGTGATCAAAGCGGATCATGGCCTTTTGAGCCTAAGCAGCCAATCTGGATTTGGCGAGAGCGACATGCCCAACCCGCTGATCGGGCCTGTCGATCCCGGTGATCGAGCCTGTCATCCGGTGATCGAGCCTGTCGAGCGGTGATCGAGCCTGTCGCGATTCAGTCTTTCGGCTTCTGCTTCCGCCAACGGATGCCGGCGGCGATGAATCCGTCGATATCACCGTCGAACACGTGGCTGGGGTTGCCGACCTCGTACTCGGTGCGCAGGTCCTTGACCATCTGGTACGGCGCGAGCACGTAGCTGCGCATCTGGTCGCCCCAGCTCGCGGTGATGGTTCCCGCGAATTCCTTCTTGGTCGCGGCCTCCTGCTCACGTTGCAGCAGCAACAGGCGAGACTGGAGCACCCGGAGCGCCGCTGCGCGGTTCTGGATCTGGCTCTTCTCGTTCTGGCAGCTCACCACGATCCCGGTGGGCAGGTGCGTGATGCGCACGGCGGAGTCAGTGGTGTTCACCGACTGGCCGCCGGGGCCGCTGGAACGGAACACGTCGACGCGGATGTCGTTGTCCGGCACTTCGATGACGTCGGTCTGTTCGATCAGCGGCACCACCTCGACCGCCGCGAAGGAAGTCTGGCGTTTGCCGGCCGAGTTGAACGGGCTCATCCGCACCAGGCGGTGGGTTCCGGCTTCGACGCTCAGCGTGCCGAACGCGTACGGGGCGTCGATCTCGATCGTGGTCGACTTGATGCCGGCTTCTTCGGCGTAGCTGGTGTCGAGCACGGTGGCGGAGTAGCTGTGCTGCTCGGCCCAGCGCAAATACATCCGCTGGAGCATCTCGGCGAAGTCGGCGGCGTCGACGCCGCCGGCGCCGGCGCGGATGGTGACCACGGCCGGGCGCGGGTCGAACTCGCCGTTCAGCAGGGTCTGCACCTCGAGTTCGCCGATGATCTTCTGGATGCTTGCCAGCTCGACGCCAGCCTCATCCGCTGACTCCTGGTCGTTCTCACCGTTGGCGAGTTCGACCAGGACCTCGAGGTCGTCGAGCCGGGAGGCGATGCTCTCCACGCGGGCGAGGTCGGACTGCCGGTGGCTGAGCGCGCTGGTGACCTTCTGGGCGCGCTCGGTGTCGTCCCACAGGTCGGGTACGCCGGCCTGCTCGCTGAGGTCGGCGATATCCGCGCGCAACCGGTCGACGTCGATCACCGACCGGATGTCGTTGAAGGTGGCCCGCAGTGCGGCGATCTGCTCCGAAAAATCCAGCTCATCCATGTCGCCCCCAGCCTACCGGCCCGCGCTCCACCCCGCCGAAAACGGCCTAGTTCGCCAGAACCGCATTCGTTGGGGTTATGAGTGCGTGATAACCCCAACTACTGCGTTTTCGGGGGGTAGTTCGGGAAGGGGTAGTTCGGAAGGGGTAGTTCGCGAAGGGGTAGTTCGCGCTGGCGTAGCATCGAAGGGCCATGACTGAGACCGAGCGCCCCTTCAACCTGCGCTCCGTCGCACTCGCCGCATTCCTGCCCACGCTGCTGTTCTCCATCGGCGAGGGCGCGATCATCCCGCTGATCCCGATCGTCGCGCACAACCTCGGCGCCTCGCTGGCCGTCGCCGGGCTGATCGCCGCCATGGTGATGCTCGGCGAGCTGATCGGCGACATCCCCAGCGGATGGGTGGTCTCCCGCATCGGGGAGCGAAACGCGATGATCTGGGCATCCGTTCTCACCATCGTCGCGGTGCTCGTCTGCATCGTCGCGCCCAACCCCGTCGTGCTCGGGATCGGGATCTTCCTGGTCGGATTGGCCACCGCCGTGTTCGCCCTTGCCCGCCACGCATTCATGACCAGCTATGTGCCGCTGGCCTACCGGGCCAGGGCCCTGTCGACCCTCGGCGGGATCTTCCGGGCCGGATGGTTTGTCGGTCCGTTCATCGCGGCTGGGCTGATCCACCTCACCGGTGGTACGCAGATCGTGTTCTGGGTGTTCGTCGTCACCTGCGTGGGAGCCGCCGTCATGCTCCTCCTGCTTCCCGACCCGTCGAGCACGTTCGGGCCGCCGCAAATGGCGGTCGGAGCGGATGGCGCGCTCCGCAGTGCCGGCGAGGAGCTCGCCGCAGAGGAATCGCACGGACTGTTCCGAACGATCTGGAATCACCGTGGTGTCCTGGCGCGGCTCGGAACCGGCGCCGGGCTGATCGGCGCGCTGCGCGCCAGCCGCACCGTCATCCTTCCGCTCTGGGCGGTGAGCATCGGCATCACCGAATCCAATACCGCGCTCATCATCGGTATCGCCGGGGCGATCGATTTCGCCCTGTTCTATGTGAGCGGCCAGATCATGGACCGCTTCGGCCGCATCTGGACTGCTGTCCCGTCGATGATCGGCCTGGGGCTCGGCCACGTGGCCCTCGCGCTCACCCACGACCTGCCGGCCAACGTCGAATGGTTCATCGCGGTGGCGATGTTCCTCTCCGTGGCGAACGGGATCGGCAGCGGGCTCCTGATGACGCTCGGCGCTGACCTTGCACCGAAAGACAATCCGGCGCCCTTCCTCGGCGCCTGGCGCTTCACCGGGGACTTCGGTGGTGCCGCAGCGCCCTTGGCGGTGGCCGGGCTGACCGCGCTGATCTCGATCTCGGCCGCCGCAGGCATCGTCGGGGCGTTCGGGCTGGCCGGCGCCATCTTGCTGGGGCGGTACATCCCGCGGTACGCGCCGCACACGTCGCGCCCGCCCGGAGCGCCCCGCGCACACAGGAGGTAGGCTCGTCGGACGTCATCCGCTCGAGGCGGCCTGGCGGATGCCCGCCGCAGCGGATGCCCGCACCAGCGGATGCCGCCACCTCACCCGGCGTGCGGTTGAATGGTGACATGGCCCTCATCGGTGAATACGAACCCAGCCCAGCGAAATGGGTACGCGACCAGGTCGAACTGTACGAGAGCTCCGGCGGCACGAAAGGGACAACACTGCGCGGAATGCCCGTGGTCATTCTCACCACGCTGGGACGCCGGTCGGGCAAGATCCGGAAGGCCGCGCTGATGCGAGTCGAGCACGACGGCAGCTATGCCATCGTCGCGTCCCTCGGCGGCAGCGCGAAGAACCCGCTCTGGTACGACAACGTGCGCGCGCACCCCGAGGTTCAGTTGCAGGACGGCCCGAGCCGGTGGGACATGATCGCCCGTGAGGTGACAGGCGAGGAGAAGTCCGTGTGGTGGGAGCGCGCCGTCGAGGCGTACCCGCCCTACGCCGATTACCAGGTCAAGACCAGCCGCCAAATCCCGGTTTTCGTGCTCGAGCCGCTTCCGGCCTCGTAGCACCGGGCTTCACGAATCGTGGCGAAGAAGACCAAAACCAGGGGTCCACAGATCGACCCCATCACTCTCGTCGACCTGGTGGACAACGACGGCACCCTGCTGCGCGCGGGCGACAGCCGCGACGCCGAGCGCTTCACCGGCGCCGAGCTCGGCGGACTCGACCTCACCGGCATCACGTTCCGCGAGTGCGAGTTCCGTGCGGTGTCGCTCGGCGACACCAAACTGCGCGGGGCCACGTTCTCGGAGTGCATCGCTGCCGACGTGCACGCCCCCGTGTTCAGCGCGCCGCGCTCCAGCTGGCGTGACGTGCGGATCGACCACTCCCGGCTCGGCTCCGTCGAACTCTACGACGCCACCCTGCGCTCCGTGCACTTCGACGGCTGCAAGCTCGACTTCGTGAACCTGCGGAACGCAACGCTCACCGACGTGCTCCTCTCCAACTGCATCATCGACGAGCTCGACCTGTCTACCGCCACCGTGCAGCGATTCGAATTGCAGAACTGCCGTATCGGCACACTCGACGTCGCCAACGCCAAGCTGGCGGACGCCGATCTCCGCTCGAGCGATTTCGGAGCGGTCCACGGGGTGGAGGGCCTCCGCGGCGCCACGATCGACGACTCGCAGCTCTCCCTGATGGCGCCCCTGCTCGCCGCCCACCTCGGCCTCATCGTCGACTAGCCCTACCCCCCCCCCCGAGTACCCACGCTTCCCTCCCTCGCGAGAACGCACTTGTTGGGTTTATCACCCGCGAATAACCCCAACGAGTGCGTTCTCGGCGAGGGGGTTGGGGAACACCTCGCCAGGGACGGGCGTTGAAGTCGGACATGGACGTTGAACCTGTGAAACAACTTCGGCTCGTCGTGGAGACCGATGACTTCGAGGAGGCCGTTGCCTTCTTCCGCGACGCGCTCGGGCTGACCGAGCGCGAGTCGTTCGAGGGCGATGGCGGCGCACGGGTGGCCATCCTCAACGTGCCGACGGCTACCCTCGAGATCGCGAACCCGGCCCAGGTGCGCATGATCGACGCGGTGGAGGTGGGACGCGACGTCGCGCGGCGGTCGACCCGCAGCATCCGTGTCGCGTTTGAAGTAGCGGATGCCGCTGCCGTCACCGAGCGCCTTGCTGCGGCGGGTGCCGAGGTCGTCGCTCCGCCGACCGAGACGCCGTGGCGCTCACTGAACGCGCGGCTCGAAGCACCGGGCGGCCTGCAGATCACCGCCTTCCAGGAACTCGACTCCTAACGCCTTAACCTCCCCTGGATCCCCGCCTTCCGTGACGCGAGAACGCACTTGTTGGGGTTATCCGAGTCGAATAAGCCCAACAAGTGCGTTCTCACGGGAGCGGGAGGGTCAGGTGAGCGCGTCGGCGGTCAGCTCGAGGTCGGACTTCGGGCGCTCCCGCTGGGTCGCGATGGCGGCGCTGGCCGCGACGCACACCACGACGATCGCGATCTGCTGCAGGAGCGTGAAGGATTCCCCGAGGATCAGCCAGCCGAACACGGCGGCGATGACCGGGCCGAAGCTCGTGATGATGGCATAGAGGCGCGGCGAGATGCGACGCAGGATGAAGGTGTCCAACGTGTAGGGGAAGGCCGATGACAGGACCCCGATCGCAGCGAGCAGGCCAATGACCATCCAGTTGAGCGCCGAGTAGTCGACCGTCGCGAAGGCAATCGGCAGCACCAGGGCCAGGCTCACGATGCTCGCCACCGAGATGCCCTCCAGCCCGGCGAAATCCATCGCCACCCGCCGGGTGAGCAGGATGTAGGCCGCCCAGCACACGGCCGCGGCGAGCGCGAACAGCACGCCCGGCAGGCTGAGGGCGCCGTCGGTCCAGGTGAGGAGCACCACCCCGGCGGCCGCGGCGATCGCACAGAGGAAGTCGAGCGGTCGTCGTGAGGCGGCCAGGGCCAGCGAGAATGGGCCGAGGAATTCGATCGTCGCCGCGATGCCGAGCCCCAGCAGGTCGACTGCCTGGTAGAAGGTGACGTTCATCACGGCGAGGGTGAGGCCGAGTGTGAGGGCCGGCCAGAGACGGCTCCAGGTCATGTGCGCCAGCTTCGGCCGGTAGAACGGCAGCAGTACGGTGACCATGACAATCTGGCGGGCCGCGACCACGACCGGCGAGCCGACAAGCGGGATCGCCAGGCCGGCCAGGGACGAGCCGAAATTGATGCTGACTTCCGTGACCACCTGGGCGCCGGCGCCGAGTGCGCGCCCACGCTTCACGGTACCGGGACGTCCCGGCGCAGTCGACCCGGGCACATCAGCACCCGGCACGTCACTCCTCGGCACGTCACTCCTCACCCGTCGTGGCGCCGTCGCGGTCGCCCTACTGAGGCTATCCGCTACCAGAACACCGACCGCGCCACCGCCGTCACGCCAAGCGGCACACCGGCGGGGAGAACAAGGGTCAGCACCGGCGGTCGCCAGTACGCGCTCAGCGACACCGTGGCACTCTGGCCGTCAACGGATGTCGCTCGCACCACGGTCAGTCCCTCAAATCCTGCGTTCGGTGCGGACTCCAGATAGTCCCGAACCGCGGCGTCGACCTCTGCCGGGCTGAGCGCGGGTTTCAGCACGCCGGTGCCCGACGCCGGTGCCACCGATTCCAGCGGGAAGGCCTCGGCGCCGGCGAGTGCGGCTCCGTCGGCGAGGGTGAGCAGTCGCTTGCGCTCGAGGTAGAGGGACGTGGCGGCCACCACAACGAGGACAAGCACCAGGGCCAGGAATCCGTAGAAAATGGTGAGCAGGAGCGTCGATCCTTCTTCGGAATCGCAGCGTCGCATCCGCTTGGAGTTCATGAGGCGCCGCTCCAGAAACGCGAGACTGTCTGGGTCGCGGAGGCCTGCATCGGGATGCTGACGGCGCTGGGCAGGGAGAGCACGTCAGGGACGAGTGGCAGGGCAACCGTGATGCGAACCGTAACCGTCACATGAGCCTGGCGGGTGAGGCATCCGCTCCGGGCGGATTCACAGTGGATGTGGACCTCGGCCCCGCCGGCAGCGATGCCGTAGTCGGCCAGGCTGAACTCGACCGCCCGGGCGGCGCGCACCCTGCCCTCGGCGTCGTCGGGTGCCTGCACGTACACCCGGGCAGCCTGCCTCGCTGCGCCTTCCACGGCCAGGGCGCCGCCCTGCACCACGGACATCGCGAGGATCAGGTAGACGAGCGGCACCAGCAGGATCATGCCGGCCGTGATGAACTCGAGCGATGCCGAGCCGGCGTCAGACGTGCCCGTTCCACGCGCCGTCGCGTCACTCCTGGTCGAGTGTCTCCACCGCGGCATGGCCCACCACCTCCAGGCCATTGCCCGGACCGATCAGGCCCAGCAGCGGGAGCGGCGCAATCACTGTCACCTGGGCACTCGCGTGCCCCGCATATGCCCCGTAGCTGGCTCGCACGTTGGTGGCGTAGGCGGCCCCGACGGCCGCGGTGATGAGGTCGCGGGTGCGCGCTTCTCCCTCTGGCAGGCCGCTGTCGGCGAGGGCCGCGAAGCGGGCACCTTCCGCGGCTGCGTCGAGCACGGTGTTGCGGATGTGCAGCGCCAGCCCGAGCTGGAGTACGGAAAGAGTGAGCACAGTGAGCAGCGAGACCACCATGACGAACTCGGCGACAGCGGAACCGGAGTCGTCGCCGAGGGCCGATCTCAGCCCCATCCGTCTCATGACCGAGGTCAGAACCCGCTGACTCGGTCGATCGCCTGCTGGAACACTCCGCTCAATGCCGGACCGGCGAGGCCCCAGATGATAATCACAAGGCCCGCTGTCATCAGCGTGATTAGGACCCAGCCGGGAACGTCCCCGGTGTCATCGGCCAGGTCCGTGCGGTTCAGACCGAAGCGGCGGGCGAACCCCCGGCGGAGCGTCTTCATTGGTCTTCCTTTCTCTGGGGCGGTGCCATGACTGACCTGTCGGGTCAGAAACCGGATTGGAGCACGAAGATGCCGGGGAAGATTGCAAACACCACGGTCATCGGCAGGATCAGGAACACCAGGGGTACCAGCATCGCCACTTCTTTCTTGCCGGCGAGCTCGAGCAGGGCGCGCTTGGATTCGTCGCGGGCGTCCTGTGCCTGCGCGCGCAGCACCTCCGCCAATGGCGACCCCCGTTCCAGCGCACCCGTGATCTGGTCGAGGCACCGGGTGAGTGGTGCAAGCTGGATCCGCTGCGCCAGCTCGTTCAGCGCCACGGCGAGCGGCACCCCGGTGTGGACCTCCGCCAGCACCCCGGCGAACTCGCGCGAGACCTCCCCCGAACTCGTCACGGCTACCCGGCCAAGGGAATCCAGAATGCCCTCCCCCGCCGACAGCGAGAGCGTGAGGAATTCGAGGATCGTCGGCAGTTCGCTGCTCATCCGGGCCAGTCGAGCGCGTGCCGCCCGTTGCAGCACCCAGTCCCGCAGCAGCGCACCGGCCAGGCCGGCAACCAGGGGCAGCAACAGCTGCACCCCAACCGGCAGGTCATGGATCGACGGCAGCAGCACCACAACGGATGCGCCGACGACCAGTGCCACAAGACCGACGACCAGTTGCTCGGAGCGGAATTGTTCGACGGACTTCGACGATCCGGACTGGTGCAACCGGCGCTTGATGGTGTCCGCACCGCCGACCACTTCCGCGAATGCCCGGGTGACGCGGCCGACCACGGGTGCGAACAGGGCGCCGAGCACGGGAATGGGGTCGACGGTGCGGCGTCCGACGAATGCTCGTGCCTCGGCGGACACGTCCAGGATGTACGGCGCGACCCGGTCCACCAGGCGGGGACGGCTGAGCCGCGGGGTGATGCTGACCAGCGACCAAAGTCCAAGGCCCAGGGTCGTGCCGCAGAACACCGCCCATGCCGCTGCCTCGCTCATTCGAACCACCGCCGTTCTTCTGGAAAACGACCGAGGGCGATCATGACCCGATAGGCGATGACCGAGACGGCGAGCCCGCCGACGATGACCACGGTGCCGGGCGGGGTGTTGTACGCCAGCGCCGCCTCGGGGCGGGAGGCGAGCAGGAGCAACACGATCCAGGGTGCGGCCACACCGAGCTTTGCCGCGTTCACGACCCAGGACTGCCGGGCTTCGACCTCCTGACGGATCGCGGTGTCCTGCCGGAGCCAGGCCGCGAGGCTGCGCAACACCACGGTGAGATCGCTGCCTCCCACTTCCCTGGCCATCCGAAGGGTTTCCAGGATTCGGTCGGCGATCGGGTCTGCGAGGGCCGCCTTGAGCTGGTCGAGGCTGTGACCGAAACTGCCGGTGGACCGGTACTCGCGCTCGAACTGGGCGAAAGCGGCCCGCGTTGCCACCGGACCGGATAGGGACAGGCTGCTGACACTATCGGGCAGCGCGAGACCGGATCGCACTGCGGCGACCAGATGGTCCACTACATCCGGCCAGACGGTGCGGTTCGCTCGACGCCGAGCCTGCGCTCTCCAGGCCACCAGCAGCGACGGGAGAAGAAGCCCGCTGACGAGTGCGACCACCGTGAGCGGTTGGATGGCGAGCACGGCCTGGGTCAGCGCGGCGGCCGCCACGGCGACGATCGCCGAGATGACGATGAAGGCCGAGAGCGGCAACTGCCCGAGCCCCGCCTGCACCAGGCGGGCCTTCAGGCGGTCACGCAGCCTCGGGCGCACCGACGCCGGGCGTCGCTCGACCGGCCAGAGCAGCGGGGAGACGACGAGGAGCAGCCCGGCCCCGAGCAAGCAACCCAGCATGACCGTCATGTCGCACCTCGGCGCAGCACACTTGCCGGGTCGAGCCCGGCGGCGTTGAACTTGGCGAGCTTGGTCGGATATCCACCGGTGGGCTCGAGCATGCCGTCGATCGTCCGAAAGATCGGGCTGGCCTCGATCATCGGCCCAGCCAGTTGGCCACTCGGGGCGATGATCTCACCGACTCGGCGATGCCCGAACCGGTCGATCTCGCAGTGCACCACAATATCGATGCACCCCGCGACGGTGGGCAGGACGAATGACGAGTCGATGTTCCGGCCGGCGAGCAGCGGCAACGTCGACAGTTTTGCGAGGGCGTCACGCGCGCTGTTGGCGTGTATCGAGCACATCCCGGGCAGGCCGCTGTTCAATGCGATCAGCAGGTCCAGGCTTTCGGCTTCGCGCACCTCTCCAACGACCAGGCGATCCGGGCGCATTCGCAGCGATTCCTTGATCAGCCGGCGCAGCGTGATCTCACCGGTTCCCTCCAAGCTTGGCTGGCGGCACTGCATGGCCACGACGTCGCGTGCGGCGAGGTCCAGTTCGAACGTCTCCTCCACCGTCACGATGCGTTCGTTGTGCCGGGTGCAGGACAACAAGGCGTTCAGCATCGTCGTCTTGCCGGTCTGGGTGGCGCCCGAGACCAGGATGTTCTGACCGGCCAGCACGCACACCCTAAGAAACTCGGCCGCCTGCTGGCTGAGCGACCCCAACGTCACCAGCTGGTTGACCTCACGGATGCGCCGGGTGAACTTCCGAATATTGACCGCCCAGTGCTTCTGAGTGATATCCGGAATCACGACGTGCAGCCGGGACCCGTCGGGCAGCGATGCGTCAACAAACGGTGACGAGAGATCGACCCGCCGACCGGAGGCCTGCAGCATCCGCTCGACCAGATCGCGCACGTCGCGCTCGGACAGTACCATCGTGGTGAGCTCAGGCACTCCGTCGCGTGCGACGAAGATGCGGGATGGTGAGTTGATCCAGATCTCTTCGATGTCGGGGTCATCGAGGAACGGCTGCAGTGCACCGAATCCGGTGAGCGAAGCCACCACCTCGCGTGCGGCCTGATGCTCGTCGCCGATCAGCGGCAGTGAGCCACCGAGGGCCCGTTCGCTGTAGCGCTGCAACTCGGCGTGCACGTACTGCTCGGCAAGGTGACCGTCGGAGGCGAGGTCGACGCCGTCACGGCGCACGCGAAGCCGCACCTGCTCGGTGATGATGCGCACGGCCTCGCTCATGGAAGCATGATGCTCCGATCTCACAAGCCGCGCTGAACTTATCCACAGGCGCGTTTCGGGTGCAGTCACAGGCGGGCGCACGGCGCAAAGTACACTGGGACGGCACTCGCGGGAGTGGTGAAATTGGCAGACACGCAGGATTTAGGTTCCTGTGCTTTCGAGCGTGGGGGTTCAAGTCCCCTCTCCCGCACCGAGATGTTCCGGTCCACAGGGTCAGTTCGGACGACCCGGCGCAGCCGCCGCTGGCGTTGCCAGCGGCCAGCGGCGGCGAGCCCGTCAAATTTGCACCGGTGCACATGCGTGACCACCCTTCGGATGACGACCGCGAGTCGGATGAACTTCGCGCGAGGGCCGACAGTCTGGGCTCTGACATCAGAGTCGATCCTGCCGACCTCGCGAGGTCGCGCGAGCTCGAGGCGGCGTAGCGCGCTGCCGTCGCGCGTTGAGCGGACGTGGGTGCGACTACGAAGATAGCTCCGAAACTCGATCTCACCGTGGTTGGCCGCATCCTGCTTCCACACACCCACATACAGACACGACATTCGGGTCGATCGACGGAGAAGGAACCCCGGCAACTATGGCGCCTCTGCCGATACGGGCACAGTCCCCCGCCCATTATCGCAGCCACCTCCGACACCGGTTCAGGGCGGTAAATTGCCAGACCAGGGCAAAAAAGTAGTGGACTTAAGTACGAAACTCAGGTAAAATGAGGATATGACAACAACCGTCGAGGCGGCACCACCGGGAACGGGAAACACCCCCGGCACACCGGCCGC